>JAJEAY010000103.1 GCA_022824145.1 Rhodobacter sp.
GTCTTCGGAATGCTCGGGGGGCATCGCGTCCCAAGTCAGGATATGAAACAGCTCGTGCGCAAGGTCGAAGCTCCGACGGCCTTCGATTTCGTGACGCGCGATCAGAACCGTGTCCAGTTCGGGCAGGCGACAGGCTGCTCCGGAAATCCCCTCGTGGGCATCAACCATGAGAACCAGAATACCCAGTTCGCGCTCCATGATCTCGACCAGGCCCGTCGCTGGCGTATCGCCAAGATCAAACTCGGTGACGAATCGCTCCCCGGCCTGCATGGCGTCCTCGAAACGCGAGTGGTGGGTAAGGCACAGAGATCGGCGCATAAACTGGGTCTCATGGCCGACCTTCGGTGCCAAGTCACGAAACGCCGCGATCCACCGACCTGCGACGCGTTCGTATTCGTAGAGTTGCTTAGCCCCGACACCGGTTTGTCGCCACGAGAATCGGCCTTCGCCTATGAGCTGAAACGGATCGGTAAAGTAGTCGAGGGTCACGCCGAGCTTCTCGAGCGCAAGTACCAGTTCATCCGCCGTAACGCGGCGCGCTCCGGTCTCGATGGCCGAGACCGTCTGACGGTCATTGAAACCGAACAGCCGGGCCATCTCGTCCTGGGAAAGTTTGCGCTCGCTGCGCAGCGCCTTGAGCCGCTTGCCGATCAGATGTGTGGACATGGTGACCTCCGTGCATCGCCTGTATCATTGCATTTTTAGATATGCAATGAATTTATGCAGTTATCTGATTGCAACGAACAACATGTGTCCCGCAGACCGAGATCAATCCGCGCTTCGCGATTACGTTTCGGCAGTGGATGACGCACGCTCTGGCTCCCTGATTAGGTCGCCGCGCTCGTACGCACGAAATTCGACGTTGAGTAGATTTACTCAGGAGTTGCATAGTGCCCGGGAAGCGGTGGTCACGGGGCTGTAACTGTGAAACCGCCATGCCAAGGGGCAAAGCCAGCTTGCCAACGAGGAAAACGCAGGAAGTTCAGTCACGTGTGAACCGGAAATCAGCCTTCGTTAGCAGGACATTCGAAGATTCCGGTAACAGTGCGGAAACGAGCCTTCGCTAAATCTGCGGTCAGATCAAAGATGGTCGGTCTGCGGCATTCCCAGCACATGGAAACCGCCATCGACACGTACGATCTCTCCTGTTGTGCAGGAACCGTAGTCGGATGCGAGGAATACAGCAGTTCCACCTACGGCTTCGAGGGTCGCATTCGAACGCAAAGGCGCGTTTGACTCGGTATGTTTGAACGTCTTGCGAGCGCCTCCGATGGCTGCTCCGGCAAGCGTTCTCATCGGCCCGGGCGATACTGCGTTGACCCGTATGCCCTCAGGCCCGAGATCGTTCGCGAGGTATCGAACCGTGGACTCCAGCGCCGCCTTAGCCACACCCATCACATTGTAATAGGGAGTTACCCGGTTGCTGCCCTGATAGGTCAGGGTCAGAACAGTCCCCCCATTCGTCATAAGTGGCCGGGCGCGGCGCGTGACGTCGATCAGGGAATAGCAGCTGATAGCCATCGAGTTGGTGAAGTTCTCCAGAGAGGTATCAATGAACCGGCCAGTCAGTTCGGACCGATTCGAGTAGGCTATCGCATGGACCACGAAATCCAGCCGTTCCCATCTGTCAGCCAGAATTCCGAAGGCGAGGTCCATCCTGTCGGGATCCATGACATCGCAGTCAACCATTATGTCGCTGCCCAGCGAAGCCACCAGCGGCTCAACACGCTTTCCGAACGCTTCGCCCTGGTAGGTGAACGCAAGCTCCGCGCCCTCGGCCGCCATCGCGCGCGCCACTCCCCAAGCAATGGAGCGGTCGTTGGCCACGCCCATGATCAGGCCGCGTTTTCCTTTCATCAGATCAGCCATCGCACATCACCCGCGGAACCTTGAGAGCAGCATTGAGCCGTTGGTGCCGCCGAATCCAAAGGAATTGGTCATCACCGTATCAAGATTTGCCTTCTCAACCGTCTGGGTTGCGATCTCGCCGGGTCTAAGCTTTGGATCCAGCTTCTGCACGTTGATGGACGGGGCAATGAAGTCGTGTTCAAGCATGAGCAGGCAGAGGATTGCCTCGATGGCGCCAGCCGCGCCCTGTGCATGACCGGTCATTGATTTGGTTGAGCTAACCGGTGGGGGAGCGTCCTCTCCGAACACGCGGCGCACAGCCTCGATCTCGCCGACGTCGCCAACAGGCGTCGAAGTACCGTGGGCGTTGATGTAGCTGACGCGGCGTTCAGCCGGAATCGTTCGCAGAGCCAGCTGCATAGCGCGCTCGCTGCCGTCGCCGCTCGGCGCAACCATGTCATGGCCGTCTGAAGTGGCGCCGAATCCAGTGATTTCAGCATAGATCCGGGCACCGCGCGCTTTTGCGCGTTCGAGTTCTTCCAGCACCACCATTCCACCACCGCCAGAGATGACGAATCCGTCCCGGTCGGCGTCGAAGGCGCGAGACGCAAGGGCAGGGGTGGCGTTGTATTTCGAAGACATCGCGCCCATTGCGTCGAACAGGCAGGACAGCGTCCAGTCGAGCTCTTCGCCACCGCCCGCGAACATGATGTCCTGATTTCCATGCATAATCTGCTGCGCGGCGATTCCGATGCAGTGCAGCGATGTCGAGCACGCCGAGGTGATGGAAAGATTCATTCCCTTGATTCGATAGGCGGTCGCAAGATTTGCGGAGACCGTACTGCTCATGCATTTTGGCACGGCAAACGGGCCAACCCGCTTAGTGGCGCCCGTATCCAGAACGGTACGGTGCGCTACGAACATCGCGCTCGTGGAAGGACCGCCGGAACCTGCGATCAGGCCCGTCGCAGGATTCTGGACTTCCGCCTCAGTGAGGCCGGCGTCAGCGATCGCCTGGTCCAATGCTACGTAGGCATAGGCCGAACCTGGCCCCATGAACCTCAGGATGCGCTTGTCGACATGCTGGGTGACGTCAAAGTCAATCTCTCCCTTCACCTGACAGCGGAATCCGCGTTCGGCGTAATCTTCCGCCGCGACAATTCCAGACCGCCCGGATGTCAGCGACTCCACCGCTTCGGCTGCTGAGCAGCCGATTGATGAGATGATACCTAGGCCGGTGACCGCTACACGCCGCATTGGCAGCTCTCCTATGCCTGGCTCTAGGCGCCTGCGGCCGAAAGGCCGACTTTCATGCCTTTGACTTCGCAGACCGGCTCGCCATCAGCCATCACAAGTCCGTCCGCTACCCCCATTTTGAGGCGTCGGTCGATCACCCGGGTGAAGTCAACCCGGTAGGTGACGAGGCTGCGATCGGGGCGCACCATTCCGGACAGTTTCACTTCGCCTGCTCCGAGCGCAAACCCCTGTCCCTGCCAGCCACGCCAGCCTAAGTTGAAGCCCGCCAGCTGCCATAGGCCGTCAAGCATGAGGCAACCCGGCATCACCTCGTTTCCCGGGAAATGGCAGGGAAAGAACCAGAGGTTCTCATGGATATCAAGTTCGGCAACGATATGGCCTTTACCGTGCTGGCCTTCGTCGGCAGAGCAGTCGGTGATGCGGTCCATCATCAGCATCGGCGGTTCGGGAAGCTGAGCGTTGCCCGGGCCGAACAGTTCTCCCCGGGCACATTTCAGCAGTCCCTCCCGGTCAAACGTCCTAGGGTAGTCAGCCATGTTGCGCGAGGCTCCAAATGGTTCGCCTGGTTTCAGTTACAGACCCCTCTAACAGGTGGGTTGAAGGACTGGCAAGGGCGCGACGCTCGGGAAGGTCGATGCAGCCCTGCTGTTTTCAATTGATTGTACCCCGAAGCCCGCGCTATGCTGCTGCAAGTCATGGACAATGCGGCAATGGACTGCAAGACGGAAATGAACTCGCGTGGCGGAGAATGGCTGCGGAGCGCTGGCCTTAGGCCGACCAGGCAGCGCCTGGCGCTAGCGGATCTGCTGGTTGGTGACGGCAAGGACCGGCATGTGACCGCAGAGGATCTGTACGCCTTCGCATGCCGGAGCGGTGCAAGCGTTTCTCTCGCGACCGTTTACAACACCCTGAAGGCATTCTGCGACGCCGGACTGATGCGCGAGATAACCGTTGACGGTTCCAAGAGCTATTTCGACACCAACACTTCGAGCCATCCGCACTATTTCTGGGAGGACACCGGCGAGGTGACGGACGCGCCTGCCGGACAGATCGAGATCTCCCGGCTTCCAGTGGCGCCCGAAGGAACTGAGATCGTCAACGTCGGAGTCGTGATTCGCCTTCGGCGGAAATCTGTCATCAATCAGTGATGGCAGAATATGCTTAAGTGACTGGCGGATCCGCGGCTACCGAAACGGGAAATGGCGGATCCGGAACCCGTTGCGGTACGGACGGATCAACCGGCGGTCAGCTCGCCAGCAAGTGAGTTCGGTGCGCTGTCTGTAATGCGTACCCTTAACAGATCCCCCGCGACGATGTTTCCGTTAGAGACATGGACTGCATGAAGGTGTTCGGACTTGCCGACCATCTGGTCCTGTTTCCGCCCTTTGCGCTCAAAGAGAACGCCAACCTCGCGCCCGATCATGTCGTCCTGAGAATCACGCTGCTGCCGGGAAAGCAGTGTCTGGAGGCGTTCCAGCCGGTCGCTTGCGACTTCCGGATCAACCTGGTCGCGTTCGGCTGCGGGAGTGCCGGGCCGCGCTGAATACTTGAAAGAGTAACTCTGGCCGTATCGCACCTCTTCGACAAGAGCCATGGTGTCGGCGAAATCCACTTCGGTCTCCTCAGGGAAACCGACTATGAAGTCGCCGGAAATCAGGATGTCCGGCCGAGCGGCCCGGATGCGCTCGATCAGCCGCACGTAAGCTTTCGCAGTGTGGCCGCGGTTCATTCTTTTCAGAATCCGGTCGCTGCCGGACTGCACCGGCAGGTGCAGGTAGGGCATGAGCTTCGGGCAGGTTCCGTGAGCCTCGATCAGGTCGTCGGTCATGTCGTTGGGATGCGACGTGGTGTATCGGATGCGGTCGAGTCCGTCGATCGCTTCCATCCCTGAGATAAGTTTGGCAAGCGAGACGGCGCCATCACGTCCTTCGCCGTTATAGGCGTTCACGTTTTGGCCAAGCAATGTGATCTCGCGAACGCCGTTGGCGACCAGTCTCTGCGCTTCAGCGATTACGGAACTGACCGGCCGTGATGCCTCGGCGCCCCGTGTGTACGGAACTACGCAGAAGGCGCAGAACCGATCGCATCCTTCCTGTACGGTCAGGAAGGCCGTTGGCCCTCGGTTGGTTCCAGGACGCCTCGACAGACCCTCGAATTTCAGTTCGGCCGGAAATTCCGTATCAAGAGGATGTTCACCATTGCGGGCGCGCGCTTCCAACTCGGGAAGGCGGTGATAGCTCTGCGGTCCAACCACCAAATCAACCATTGGCTGGCGGCGCATGATCTCGGCGCCCTCGGCCTGGGCCACGCATCCGGCGACCCCGATCCTGAGATTCGGGTTTGAGGCTTTCAGAGGCTTTAGCCGGCCCAGCTCCGAATAGACCTTTTCGGCCGCTTTTTCGCGGATGTGGCAGGTGTTGAGGAGAATCAGGTCTGCGCCTTCGGGATCTGACGTTGTCTTGTAGCCGTGCTCGCCCATGGCTTCAGCCATGCGCTCGCTGTCATAGACATTCATCTGGCAACCGTAGGTCTTGATGTACAGCCGCTTTTGCTCCGGCATTCCGGTTTCCTCGAACGAGATGGAGAATGTCTGATACAGCACTGGCACACCTGGCGCAACAATCCGGTTGCAGGATCGAGAACTGCCTCTTCCGGTCTTGCAGACTCCGTGCGGGTGTCCGGCGCGGCGGGAGCCTGTTCGCAGGCGCAAGGCTGGATTCAGCATGCGAATCGGATAGGTCGCAGAACGGCTCATTGCTGCGTTCCTTTAGAGACGGTGCGGATATTGCCCGGACGATGGCCGGTCACTCGCAGCGGCTCTAGTCCTGATGCGGGAACCTGGACTTCCGTCGGCATTTGAACGGTCTCGGCTGTTTCCCGGCCTGTCGTCGCGGGCTGAAGAACTAGGAACGGCGGCAATCTGTGAAGGGAAACGCGAGAGGCCGCGCTTACGGACCGAAAGTCACCCGCAGGACCGGGCAACGAACTTGAATCCGCAGGAACTGGAGTTCGGGCGTTGAATCAAATTTGAATGAGGACGTGAAAGTGTCACAATGCAGTGCCGTATTTCCGCTTGCCCAGGTCTGTTGGCCTTGGCACGTTTGCATCAGTCACAAGATTGAAGGGAGACCGGATTGGAAATCAGTGCCCTTTCGCATACCGATACTGAAGACAAATCCCGAGAGACTTTGCTGGAGTTTCCCGACAACCGCCTCTTGATCGACCTTTGCGGCGAATTTGACCGCAACCTAGCGCTTGTGGAACGAAAGCTCGGCGTCCAGATCCTCAGGCGGGGAAACAGGCTGGCCGTGGTCGGAGAGGACGGAGCGGACGAACTGGCCGAAAGGGTGCTGCGCGGGCTCTATCAAGGGCTGGATACAGGACACGCAATTGGCACTGGCGAGATCGACGGCGCCATTCGGCTGGCTCTGTCTGCGGCCGGATCCGGTGCGCGGGCCGATGGCCAGATGGACATGTTTGGGGATAAGAGCGTTGAAATAGTGACGCGCAAGAAATCCGTCATTCCACGCACTGAGGCCCAGAGAGCGTATGTCCGGAACCTTTTTGAACATGAGCTGGCGTTTTCAATTGGTCCGGCAGGTACCGGCAAGACATACCTGGCAGTCGCAGCAGGTGTGTCGATGTTCATCCGCGGGCGAGTGGACCGAATCGTTCTCAGCCGACCGGCTGTAGAAGCGGGCGAGCGTCTCGGTTTCCTCCCCGGTGACATGAAAGAAAAAGTCGATCCTTACATGCAGCCGCTCTATGACGCGCTGCAGGACTGTCTGCCCAGCAGGCAGATCGCGAAGTTCATCGAAGAGAAGAAGATCGAGATCGCACCGCTGGCCTTCATGCGTGGACGGACCCTGCATAACTGCTTTGTGGTTCTCGACGAGGCGCAGAACGCAACCGAAATGCAGATGAAAATGTTTCTGACCCGCCTCGGGGAGGGCAGCCGCATGGTGGTCACCGGCGACCTGAGCCAGGTGGATCTTCCTCGTGGCCAGACCTCCGGCCTTGCGGATGCCGAGCGCCGCCTGCTCGGCATTGAGGGTATCTCATTTGACCGGTTTTCTTCCCGGGACGTAGTGCGCCATCCTCTGGTGGCGCGGATCGTCGATGCGTATGAAGGCGAAACCGCTGCTACTTGAGTGCCGTCATCAGGAGTGTCCTGAGTTGGGAATCGTGGATGCCGTCATTGAAGAGGTGCGCTGGGAAGCGGCGGGACTGGAAGCGCTCGCACAGGTTGCGGCCAAGTCGACCCTGGAATATCTGGAACTTGAGCCGGAGGCATATGAATTCTGTCTTCTGGGCTGCGACGACCAGCGAATCTCTGAGCTCAATGAGCGGTTCCGCGGCCACACTCGGCCAACGAACGTGCTGAGCTGGCCGTCAGACAGCCGTGAGCCGGTGATTCGGGGCGGCGATCCACAGTTTCCGTACAGAGGGGATCTCGGGAATGTCGCTATCGCCTACGAGACCTGTTTGCAGGAGTCCGTCCAGCAGGGCAAAGCGTTTTCAAGTCACGTCAGCCATCTCTTGGTCCATGGCCTGCTGCATCTTCTGGGGTATGACCATGTGGATGACAGGGACTCGGAACGGATGGAGGCGCTTGAAACCGAAATACTTGCAACCTTGGGGATTCAGTGCCCATATTAAGGCATGGGTCATCTCCGACCCGGAAGCGATGGAAAGGAAAAATGAGCGACTCGGACAGCGGGTCCTCTAGCGCAGCGCAAGGCGCGCAGGATCAGGCAGGTGACGGAAAACGCGGCTTAATGGGCCGATTGCTCGGTGCGCTTGCGTTCAAAAACGGCGAGGCTTCCGGAATCCGCGAAACGTCTGGGCAGGTAAACGGCACGCCCGCCGCGTCGCTGCCGGACATAGTGAATCTGCGTCGGCTGCGGGTCGACGACGTCGCGATTCCCAAAGCCGACATCATCTCCGTGCCGATCAACGTCGGCAAGGACCAGCTTGTACAGATATTTCGCGAAAGCGGGCTGACACGTCTTCCGGTCTACGAGGGTACGCTCGACAGCCCGAAGGGCATGGTTCACTTGAAGGACTTTGCCCTGAACCATGGATTCAACGGGAAAGGTGGAAGATTTGTCTTGCGCAAGATGCTGAGACCGCTTCTGTTTGCACCGCCTTCCATGCCCATCGGAGTGCTGCTGAAGAAGATGCAGAGCCAGCGGATGCATCTGGCGTTGGTCATTGACGAATACGGCGGCGTGGATGGACTTGTCAGCATCGAGGATCTGATTGAACAGGTTCTCGGCGAGATCGAGGATGAGCACGACATTGACGAAGACGAGTATTGGACGCTCGAGAAACCCGGCTGTTACCTGGTGCAGGCGAAGGCGCCTCTTGCTGAGTTCGAGAACGAGATCGGGCAGGGGTTAAGGCTTTCCGACCAGAAGGAAAGTGAGGAGATCGACACTCTCGGCGGCCTTGTTTTCATGCTCTCCCGTGGCGTACCGGCCCGCGGCGAGGTGATTCGACATCCGCAAGGGACAGAATTCGAAGTCGTCGATGCGGATCCGCGCCGAATCAAACGGCTGCGTGTAAGGGTTTCGCATCCACTCGATGCCTGACAGTCGGTCCGTTCCGCATCAATCGATTCGTTTGCCGATGGCAGGAGCGGCGCTGGCAGGCATTGCGGCCTCGCTGGGCCAGGCTCCGATATCCCTTCCCTGGCTTGCTCTGGCCTCGCTGGCAGCGGCATTCGTTCTGTTCAGCCGAACGTCATCCCCGCGTTCGGCGGCATGGGTGGGATGGGCGTTCGGCGTGGGGTATTTTGCGGCGACCCTGTTCTGGATCGTTGAGCCCTTCTTTGTTGATCCGGTGCGACATGGCTGGATGGCACCGTTCGCTCTCGTTCTTACCGCCGGTGGGTTCGCCTTGTTCTGGGGCGCAGCATGGTGGTTTTCCCGGCAGCTGTCATGCAACGGCTGGGCTTACGCGATCGCTTGGCCATGCGGAATGGCGCTTGCTGAACTTGTTCGCTCCTACCTGTTTACAGGATTTCCCTGGTCCCTGATCGGGCATGTATGGGTTGGCTGGGCGCCTATGCAGCTCGCGGCATGGATTGGCCCGCACGGGCTGACGGTCCTGACACTGTTCGCCGCGGCGCTCCCGGTGGCGCTCTTGCGGTGGCGATGGCAGGCCGCTCTGATTGTCCTGGTTCCGTTCGCGGGGCTTTACGCGGTCGGTGCATGGCTTTCGGCCCAGCCGGTTCCCGACGCCGGACAGAGCAGGCCGGTACTTCGGCTGGCCCAGCCCAATGCACCGCAGCACCTCAAATGGAAACGTGACCACGCACCGATATTCTTCGAGAGAATGCTGCAGCAGTCCGCCGCTGAATCCGCGAGGCGTCCTGATTTGATTGTCTGGCCGGAAACGGCAGTTCCCATGATGCTTGACAAGGCGGGTCCGGCGATTGAACGCATCACCGATGCCGTCGCTGGCGTACCGGTTGTGCTGGGGATCCAGAGGCGCGACGGCTGGCGTGTCCATAACAGTCTTGTCGTGCTGGACGGGTCAGGTGAAGTGACTGACATCTATGACAAACATCACCTTGTTCCATTCGGCGAATATGTTCCGCTGGGTAACTTCATGGCCCGTTTTGGCCTCACGACCTATTCGGCGCGCCATGGATTCGGTTACAGCCCGGGCCCGGGCGCCCGCATTGTCGAGATCGGATCTTTGGGCAAGGTTTTGCCGCTAATCTGCTACGAAGCAATATTCCCGCAGGATGTCGCCGCTGCACCGGAGCGACCTTCATGGATGCTGCAGATCACCAACGATGCTTGGTTCGGTCAGTTATCCGGCCCCTACCAGCATCTGGCACAGGCTAGGCTGCGCGCAGTCGAGCAGGGATTGCCGATGGTACGGGTGGCAAACACCGGAGTATCGGCGGCGATCAACGCACGTGGAGCGGTCGAAGCATACCTTCCGCTAGGCGAGGCAGGCCATATCGATGTCGATCTTCCTTCTCCGCTGCCCCCGACACTTTATTCGCGAACCGGCGACTCGGCAGTTTCGTTTGCGCTGATGCTGCTGTTGGCCGGTCTGTTTGTGCATCGGCTCACGATTCGGCCCTCTGCTAGGGATGTGTCGGACAGCCGTTCTTGACCTTCGCGTGGTTGGCCGGGCACCGGTGCGGAATTCGGATAGTGACTTCCCGTCTGCGACAGACCGGAGAGGCAATCCGCACCCGACGCTTGGGATTTCGGAGCCTGCTACCTTCATGTTTCAGTCCGGATTTTTTCGGAGGGAGCGACGGAATCTATGCTGATTGACATCGCGACGCCGACGGCTTAACGCTTCGCGACCTGCCCCCACAACGGCTTCCTGGCGTGGAGGGCCATCGAACGTAATGGAGCACCCGTGTCCCGAGAAAACTACAATTTCACCTCCGAATCCGTGTCGGAAGGCCACCCTGACAAGGTCTGTGACAGGATTTCCGACTCAATTCTTGACGCATTCCTTGAGGCTGATCCAGAAGCCCGAGTCGGGTGCGAGACTTTCGCCACCACGAATCGCGTGGTTATCGGCGGCGAAGTGCGTGGTCCTGATGATGTCAAACGGCGTGTGGAGGAAATCGCGCGGTCCTGTGTAAAGGACATCGGCTATGAGCAGGCTGGATTCCACTGGGCCAACATGCATGTCGACAACTACATGAATGCCCAGTCTTCTGACATTGCGCAGGGTGTGGATGCCGCTGCCGAAAAGGATGAGGGCGCTGGGGACCAGGGAATCATGTTTGGCTATGCGGTCAACGAAACCCGGGACTTCATGCCCGCTCCGATCCAGTATGCGCATGCGATACTCCGGCGGCTTGCGGAGGAGCGCCGGAACGGCGCTGGCGACGCATCCAAGCTGGGGCCGGACGCAAAATCCCAGCTCACCGTGAAGTACAGGGGCGGGAAGCCGGTCGGTGTCGCTTCAATCGTGCTGTCGAACCAGCATCTGGACGAAGATCTGACCAGTGAGGACGTCCGCAGCATTGTGGAGCCTTACATCCGCGACGAACTTCCGGATGGATGGATTGGAGCTGAAACCGAATGGCATGTGAATCCGACCGGGCGGTTTGTCATTGGCGGGCCGGACGGCGATGCCGGCCTTACCGGCCGCAAGATAATCGTTGATACATACGGTGGCGCCGCCCCGCATGGCGGCGGCGCGTTCTCCGGCAAGGATCCGACCAAGGTTGATCGTTCGGCCTCGTATGCAGCGCGGTATCTGGCAAAGAACATCGTTGCGGCTGGCCTTGCCGAACGCTGCTGCCTGCAGCTTTCCTATGCCATTGGCGTCGCAAGGCCGCTCTCCATCCGGGTCGATACATATGGGACCGGAGCGGTGCCTGAGGACCGGTTGGAGCAGGTGGCATACCGAATCATTGATCTGACGCCGCGGGGAATCAGGAAACACCTTAATCTCAACCGTCCGATCTATCAGCGCACATCGGCTTACGGCCATTTCGGGCGCAGCCCGGAACCGGATGGCGGTTTTTCCTGGGAAAGGACCGACCTCGTGGAGGAACTGCGTGCGGAATTCTGATCTTTCGGGCAATTCAAAGCCGTAATCTGGATGCTCGTGGTGCGGATTGACCGCGTGTTCGACGCAGATTTGGCAATCGCGGAGATCGGGCGATGAGGCGCGGCGGGGGAAGGGCGCAGGAGCACACGTTCTTCAGGGCACGGAGTCGACGGGAGCGATAGCCTGCACAATGAACGGTGATGAACGTCATCCCGGTGCGCCATGGCGCAATCTCTACGGACGGCGGCATGGAAAGTCGCTCAAGCCCGGGCAAAAAGCCGCGCTCAGCGAAGAACTTCCGAAGCTCCGCGTTCCAGATGTAGACTGGACGGAGAATCCCGAACGTCGGCAGCTTGATCCAGCCAGGTTGTTCGGAGAACGGCCGATTTGGCTGGAAATCGGATTCGGGGCAGGCGAGCACTTGCTGCATCAGGCAATTCAGCGGCCTGATGTTGGGTTCATCGGCTGCGAGACTTTCGTTAATGGCGTTGCAGCGCTTCTAGGCAGGATTCGGACGTCGGGAGTGCGTAACGTGTTGGTTCATCCGGGCGACGTGCGTGATCTTCTAGATGTGCTTCCCAACGGGTCGGTTTCCAGAACATTTCTGCTCTATCCCGATCCCTGGCCCAAGAAGCGCCACCACCGCAGGCGGGTTGTGACACCGGAATTTCTGGGGCCTCTCTGGCGGGCCATGACTCCGGGAGCAGATCTTCGGATTGCGACCGACATTCGGGATTACGTTCGCCAGACATTGGAAGAGGTGCCGAATGCCGGATTCGAGTGGCAGGCGCAGCGACCTTCAGACTGGCGGCTGCCATGGAAGGACTGGCTTTCCACGAGGTACGAACAGAAAGCGCTCCGTGAAGGGAGGACACCTCACTACCTGACATTCATCAAGGCCAGTTGACCACCATCGAGCCACTCCGGGCTACGCACGGAATCTGAGACTGGAATCCGTGTCTACCGCGGCCATATCGGCCATGAATGTGGATTGAGCGGGCTGCATTAACCGGTTAACTCTTATTCCTGTGTTTTCGGTTGACGCTGAAAGAGCAACAACCGCGGCGTATGCCTTGGGTGCCATGAGGCCAGGTGTTCGGAGGACGGTCTGGATGGCCATGAAAATAGCCTTGGTTGGAATTGGTAAAATTGCTGTCGATCAGCATGCGCCGTCGATTTCCGCCTCGCCCGAATGGGAACTGGCGGCGACGGTGTCCCGGCGCGGGGCATTGCAGGGCGTTGAGCGCTACCTTGATATCGACACCATGCTTTCGGCACGACCCGACATTCCGGTGGTGTCGCTTTGCCTACCGCCGGTTCCACGGTTTGCATATGCGAAGGCGGCTCTTGAAGCCGGTCGCCACGTGATGCTGGAAAAGCCGCCGGGCGCGACATTGGCCGAGTGTTACGCACTCGAAGCGCTGGCCCGGCAGCACAAAGTCGCGCTGTTCGCCACCTGGCATTCACGGGAGGCGGCGGCGGTTAGCGCCGCTCGGGACTGGATTGAAGGCAAGGAAGTACTGCGGGCGCACATAACTTGGCGTGAGGATGTGCGAAAATGGCATCCCGGCCAGGACTGGGTCTTCGAGCCTGGAGGGATGGGAGTGCTCGACCCGGGAATAAACGCGTTGTCGATCCTTACGGAGATCCTTCCTGAGCTGTTGCGTCTGCAGGGTGCCCGACTGCATTTCCCGGAGAATCGCGGAACCCCGATCGCTGCCGATCTGGAGTTTTCGAATGGTGTAACCGCTGAGTTTGACTGGCGGGAACGGGGACGGGAAATCTGGACGATCGAGGTCGAGACGGATGGCGGACGTTTGATGCTGGCGGAGGGTGGAGCCCGGATGTTCGTGGATGGTATTGAAACGCGCCTGTCCGAACAGTCGCCATCCGGCGAGTATCCCCGCCTATACGCACGTATGGCAGCACTCTTGGGGAACTCAGAGATTGAGTTTGATCTCAGGCCGATGATTCATGTCGCCGACGCGTTCATGATCGGTGACCGCGTGGCGGCCGGGCGGTTTGACTGGTGAAGGGAATCGGAAGCGCTTCCTTCGCCTCCAAAACCAATTCGGTTTTCGTTTCAAGTTACGTGAAACGAAACATTGATTTTCTTGGAATGCCGTTCAAAATTAAAGACATAATCGTTTCATGTCGCTCTCCCGGAATTTCCCGGCAGGCTGATCGTCAGACAGCCCAGCAGCCGGTTTGGGTAGTTGGCATCGCTGGCCCGTTTCAGGTGTTCATGACTTCCGGTCGGGCGGTGAGCGCGGTTCGTCCGTCTGGTTTCGGCGAGGGGTAGGGGCGGAGCCGTCCGAGCGTGGTAGAGCCGGATTCGGCCCTTTGAGAAGCTGGCCAGGGAGTTCAGGTTTTGTCATGTCCCCGACATGGCCGGGTGGAGGGTCTGCCGGTCTGGGATGCCGAAAGTCCTGAACAGGCTGTGCATCCTGTTCAAGGAACAGGGCTGCGACTCTGGTGTACCCGCGCCTTCCGGAGAGTGATGGACGAACTAATGGCCGGGAAATTCGGAAAGTTGCCGGTGTTTCCGCAACAGAATATCGTCGTTGGCGTATTCCAGGTCGGGACGCTATGGAACGGTGTATAACGGAAGCTGCTTCAGGATTGACGCGGAAACACGGTCTCTCGGATGGATCTGGGGAAGGCTGAACCGCCGTCAATTGGCCCGGAATGAACGCTGCCGGAATTCATCTTCCGGGAAGTCGGCTGTTCGAACGGCCGCATCGTGCCGCCGATATTCCGGAAAGTCTTGCATCAGATCGGAAAGGGAGCCCATATGGAACTCTTGGCGAAATTCAAATACTCAAACGTACGCAAGCGCATAATCATGCCGCTGGGCGAGACAGAAACTCAGGTCGGCCGAACGCTTCATGCGGTACCGGCAGGGATTGTCGCGAGGGCCGAGGGATGAGCGTCGGAACCGGTGAAGGGCTGAGTGCAATGATCCGCACCCACGGGATCATTCTCGGCACCGAGCGGTACGAAGCCTGCCTTGCGTTCTACCGCGATGTGCTTGAACTGTCGGTCTGGTTTGAAAAGGAAGGGCTGTGCTGTCTTCATTTCGGCGACGGGTACTTGATGATCGAGACAGGCGGGCATGCGCGGGAAGGCCGCAAAAGCAACGCTGAAAATCCGACTATGTTGCGGTTCAATGTCAAGGATGTCGACTCTGCCGCTGACCTCCTGGAAGCACGCGGCATTCCGGTGCAGCGCAAGTCCTTCGAATGGGGTCAGGTGGCCACTTTCACCGACCCCGACGGCAATGCCTGCGAACTGAAGGATGCTGAGGATCCATTCTTTTCCCGGCCAGGCCAGAAGGTGGAGCGTCAATGAGTCCCATAAAGTTCGCCCAGATTGAACCGACTGTGCGGTGCAACTTTAAATGCGTCTTCTGCATGGACAGGTTAATGGCTCAGAAGGACATTTCAATTTAGACATTTTCTGCAACGCAGAGGCTCTGCGGCGGTCTGGAACGGGTTTAAACTCAAGGTGAAGGCCAGCCACTCCTGCACTGGCAGTTCTTCGAACTCGCGTGAATGGTCGAGACCTAGGGCGCGAAGATATCGATCACTACCAACGGCAGTCTCCTGAACAGTCGTCGTGTGGCCGAGGTTGGCGATCTGCCCGTCGACGGGGCTGCGTATCGGTTGAAAGCCTGGATGGAACGCGGTTCTCTGAAGTACGCCGAGGCAGCCTTCCAAGTGTAAAGATAGGGCTGCTACGGCTCCGCAAAGCATGGGACGCCCGCTGCTGCCGCCTGCCCGCCATGGGTCTGAGCGTAACCGTCTTGATGTCGACGCTGGCGGGTTTCGAGGAAGTCGTCACGCTCCTTAGAGATTTCGGTCCCGACGGACATCGGCCTGCGGGGGTTCCAGAAGATGGTAGGCCAAACAGCAATTTATGGATCAGCCACGCGATGGTCGCCCGCGTTTTCTCGTCGATCGCCATGAGATCACCCTCCCTTCCGTTCCGGACGCCGCGGTCACGGGTCCGCCAGCGTCACACGCGTCACGGTTCGGCCGCAGACGGCGCACCGAGGCGGCGGTCAGCGCCGGTCCCGCGCCGTCGGGACTGCAGCCAGCGGGCCGGGAGCGGCGCGGAAGGGTGGTCCGTAACGGTTTTTTCGGAACCGGCGTCTCCAGGCGCCGCCGGGACGCCTTCGGGCGGCACCGCGGCGGCCGTCTCCGTGCCCGTGATCCTGGCGGATCCGGTAGCGCCGCTGGTGGCGGCGGCCCGTCTCGCGCCGCCTCTCGGTCCGGGACCGCGCGCTGCACGCCTTCGAGCAGTACACCTGCCCGCGGTCGCAGGACCGGCAGATGATCACCTGCGACCGGCACCGCCTGCAGTTGAAAAGCCGTCCCGTCGCGCACACCGTCCGTCTCGGGAGCGGGGGTGGACCCGGACGCCGAAATGCCTGACAATGCACGGGAGTTCGGTCCCCGCGACCGTCTCGTCCGGGTGCGGCGCCGGGACGTGTTGCCAAACTTCGCCCGGCGCCGCATCGCTCCTTCTTTCGATGCCGTCCTAGCATCCGGCCGGGGCCGCCGCAAAGGCGCCGCCCCGGGCCCGGACGACAGGATCCGACGATGGGGAAGGAAAACGATTCCGGCAAAGCCGCCGAGCAACCGCGGTCGATGCGGGAGACGCGCCTCAGGCGCGGGCCGTCCGATACCGCGGCACGACGGAATCCGAGCCGCCGGACGGCACGCGCGGCAATGGCCTCACGACAGGAACCTCACAAAAGGAGCCGCACCATGGGAAAGGAAACGATTCCGGAAAAGCGCGGCGAACCGCCGGAATCACGCCGTTCTATGCAGCCGTCGACAAGGAAATTTGCCTCAGTGCAGAGTGGAACGTGGTCGCCGTGACGCACAACGGCTTTATCAAGTGTTTCCTTAAGACGTTTCTTGATGCGCCAGTCTGGCAATCAAGGTCGCCAATTGCAGCGTCGCTGACCTGCAGCGGGACGGGATATGGGATGTCAGGGAAAATAGGATCCCAGACGCATGTCCTGCCGGATCTATTGACTTACTGAAAGACAAACAGTGAAGGGTGCATTTCAAACTTCCCTTGCGGCAGCCTCACGCGGACTTCGCACCCGGCGGGTTTATCCCTTTGCCGTTCATATTCTCCTTGTCGGAGTCATCATCGTCGGTTGGGCCGAAATATCTGTTGTCGGGATCTTGCCGAACATCGCATCGAACTTCGGTATACATCCGAATGAGTTGAGTGTCGTCATCTCGCTGTATTCAGTTGCGTTCGCTATCATGGATCCTGTGGTCTTGATCAGTGTGCGCCAGATGTCGTCGCGTGTCATGCTTGCGCTCTTGATGGGAGTGACTGCGACATCGAGCCTTGCAACGTCCCTGAACGACGATGTGGTCATGATGTTGGTGCTGCGGATGGTTTTGGCGGGTGCTTCGGCTGCTCTTGCAGGGACGACCATGAATGCGGCTGTCAAACTCGTGCCGCCAGCCGGGCGTGGCCTGCTGGCAGTGAACGCGTTCGGAGATCACTTCGTAACCGTCTTCCGACAGGCCGTCGATCTTCGGCGGCTCCGCTATGATTTCGGTCACCGGGGTGTCCCCGCTGTAGCGCAGCCCGCTGTAGCCGACCGAGTCGCCGCGCTCCTTCCTGCGGCCGGGTTTTCCGTCGCGGTGGCTGTCCCCGCCACCAGCTCCGCGATCCGCTTTTCCTGCGCCGCGATCGTCGCGGCCATCTCCGCCGCCAGACCGTCATGGAGTTCCGCCAGCCGCCCGGACAGCCCGATCAGCGGGCGGGGCATCTCTCCTCGGACTCCGAAGGAAGCGCGCCGCTCCCGAGCCAGCGGGACAGATCCCTCCCGAGCGTCCCGGCATCCCGGGCAATGCGGGCGGCCTCGGACAGGGCATCCCGGCTCATCCGCCCGTCGCCGCCTTCCGCCAATGTCATGCCGCCATCGCCGCCTCCGAAGTGATTCGAACGGACGGCCTTTCACTGCCGGGAGGCTTCTATGCCGTCAAACGAAAAACCGCACCGGGGACCGGCATCCGACGCCGTGCGTCAATCGCTTACCGTTTGGGAGCATACCGGGGAGTTCGGGCTTTTCATTTCCCCGAACGTCGCGAGTATCAGGATCAAAAGCCTGAACGAGACGTGGACAGGCATTAATTCCCGGACTTCACTCCGTTCGGCGAAGTCCTCCAAGCAAACGCCAAAAGTCCTATATCCCGTAGCGCACTGGTCCATCGGAGGACTTTGAAAGACGATGGCGCGTGGTGCTGGCCTTCATGGTGCGTACCTTTTTTACGTGCCCCGGATTGGCGGTGTTTTCGATTGCGGTGCGGGCTTGGGTCACCCGGGACGTTCAACGCAGATGTGTGTCAAAGAATGTGATCGTACGGTCCCAGGCCAAATTCGCGGCATCTGGAGCGTAGCGCGGCGTGGAATCGTTGTGAAAGCCGTGGTTTGCGCCCTCATAGACATAGGCGGTGTAGGTCTTTCCATGGGCCTTGAGCGCCGCCTCGTAAGCTGGCCACCTTTCATTGATGCGGGTGTCATGTTCGGCGAACTGCAGGAGGAGTGGCGCCTCAATACCGGCGACTTCACTCTCGTCCGCCGGACGTCCATAGAACGGAACCGAGGCGCCAAGGTCGGAATAGGCCGCGGCCATCGCGTTGCAAACGCCACCTCCCCAACAAAAGCCGACGCATCCGACGCGCCCGGTGGTGGAATCATCGCTGACCAAATGTTCGTACGCCGCGAAGAAATCGCTCCTTAGCTTCTGACGATCCATTGTGCGCTGTAATTCCCTGCCTTCTTCGTCCGTGCCAGGGTATCCGCCCACGGCGGTCAGGCCGTCAGGCGCCAGTGCGACAAACCCGGCCTTCGCCACTCGGCGCGCGACATCTTCAATGTACGGGTTGAGGCCACGGTTTTCGTGAACCACCACAACGGCGGGAAGCGGACCGGTCGCTGCAGCTGGTTTCACAAAATACCCGCGCACCTCGCCGTGACCATTTGGTGAAGGATAGACGATGTAGGTTGCGGTGATGTCCGGGTCTTCAAGGCTGACCTGTTGGGCCAGGGCATAATTTGGCGAAAGTATATCCAGAAGCGTGGCGGCGGTGAGCCCGCCCACGGCGAACTTTGCGGCACTGTTCAGGAATTCACGTTTCGTGATTTCTCCATGCGCGTAGTAGTCATAGATTTCGAACAATTCCTGGTCAAAATCGTCCGCTGAGAAATGCCGTTGTGGCGATAGCTTGTTCATAGGTGTCATCCCCTTTGAATTGAACGTCTTTCCGCAGAACGCAGCATGCCATATTACTGACGCCGCCGCTTCGCTTCATCTAACCTTGTAGCGGCTGGTCTACTTGTCCTCGTCGGATCGGCCGATCAGGCGTTGGTATTCCTCGTTGAACTCCTCAACCGTCACGAGACCGTCGCCATTGTCATCGTGCTGCTGGAATCGATCCACCATACGTTCGCGCATCGCTTCCAGCCAGAGCGTTTCGTATTCCTGGAGATCAAGCATTCCGTCTTGGTTGGTATCGTGCCTTTTCAGCTGCGCTTCCCGTGCCTCAAGAAGCTCTTCCTGGGTCAGTTCGCCATCGCCGTCTGTGTCATAGAAGTCAACCAGGCCGGACATCATGCCTCTCCCGCCGCGATGCCCGTAGCCAAGTTTGTGATTGACAGGATGGACGTAGTTTTGGGAGTCGTTGACGCTCGGGAACGTTGGCGCGACTTGTGCAGAGAGCGACGTTGGTGCCGCGATTGCGATTGCCAGTACCAAGGTTGGAGTGGCAAGATGATGGATTTCGGTCATTTTGATGTCCTTTCTGACTTTGGCGCCAGATGCGCACGAGCCAATGAGAGTGTCTTTCAATTTAACACTAGCTGAGCTTGAAGCTGGCGCGAGGCGGATTTCGTCGCTACCTATGTCAAAGTAGGGTATTGCGACAGTTTGCGTCAACTTGTCGTTCACCACGCCGCTTCGATCTTGGACGTGACCGGAAACTGGCCATAGATCGGATTGGAAAGTCAGAAGGAAGCCGCTTGGAAAGGCCTACGCCGCAAATACTGATCGTCGACGATGCCCGCGATATCAGAGTTCCGCTGGGAATTTATCTGCGCAGGCATGGCTTCCGAACCCAGCTTGCAGCCGATGCTGCAGAGGCCGCGACATCCTGGATGCGAGTTCGATCTCGCTTGTGGTTTTAGACATCAGATGCCGGGGGAGGATGGGCTGAGCCTGTGTCGGTGGTTGGCCGCCCAGGGCGGCCCGCCTGTGGTATTGCTGACGGCTATGGCCGATGACGCAGACCGCATAGTCGGGCTGGAACTTGGTGTGGACGACTATGTCGTCAAGCCCTTCAATCCACGTGAATTGCTTGCCCCCATCCGAACCGTTCTGCGCCGCGCCGCAGTGCCGGAACCCGCGGTCTCCGCAGTCAGCCGCCGCTTTGGACCTTGGCGGCATGAGGCCGCCGCGCGGACGGTCACGCCTGCCGACGGGCGGGTCGTTGCCCTGAAATTGGGCGAGGACCGCCTTCTGTCAGTGCTTTTGGACCATCCTCTTACCGCGCAAGAAACACGCTTGGGGCGACGCTGGTCGTGTCTTTCTGTACCTCTGCTACGTAGCTTCCGTTTCTGACGAAGACTTTTCAATCGCTCGATCACCTTAACACCCGGTTGTCCCGAAACGTCCGATTGACAAATTGAGTCGGTGACATGATCGTCTACGTAGCCACCTTGATCTTCATAGCACTTGCCACTGAGGGCACGGGCGGGAACGTCAGGTCGTGAACGGGAAATCCGGACGATCGAGGTCCGGACGGATAGCGGGTGATTGATGCCAGTGGATGCGGATCCTGAATTCTTGTGGATGGAGTAGAAACGTCATTGTCCGAGCAATCGCCATCTGGTGAGTGTCGCAGCCTAGATGCGCGTATGGCAGCAGTCATGGCGACATCGGAGTTTGAGTTTGATCTCAGACCGATGGGTCACATCGCCGATGCGTTCATGATAGGTAGCCAAGTGACGGCCGGGCGGTTCGACTGGTGAAGGCAGGGGTGAGGGCAACTTTTCTTTGGACGCGCTTCCTCCGTCTTCAAAGCTGGTTCTGTTTTCGTTTCAAATTAAGTGAAACGATACATTGACTTTCTGGGAATATCATTCAAAATTAACGACATAATCGTTTCATATCCGGGACTAATCGTTTCATGGCGCTCTCCGACCAAAAAATATTGGACTACATAGCCGCCCATCCCGGCGCACGGCGGGAAGAAATAAGGCGGCATGCCGTCCCGAATGCCAGTAACCCGACAGTTTGGCGTGTCCTCAGGCGGTTGGTGGAGGAAAACAAGCTGGGTGTCTCTGGCAGGGGCAGGGCCACCGGTTACCGCTTGGTCGGCGCTGATGAGGTCCGTGCCCACCTTGCCAAACCTTATAACCGGCGCAGGCCGACGAGCTACAGCAAGGACTTCATTGATCGCTACGTGCCGGACAGAACTTTCTATCTTAGTACTGCCGAGAGGGAGCGCCTGCGGATTGCTGGCACGCCCAACTCACCGCACCTCCCGGCAGGCACCTATGCCAGGCGCATTCTCGAACGGCTTCTTGTCGATCTATCCTGGGCGTCATCGCGGATGGAAGGGAACACCTATTCGATCCTTGAAACCGAGCGGCTCATCCGGCTGGGCGAAGAGGCCTCTGGCAAGGACCGCAAGGATGCGGTCATGATTCTGAATCACAAGGAGGCGATCCAATACGTGGTGGACAATCTTGACGCAATCACTATCAGCCGACCCGACCTTACCAACATTCATGCCCTGCTTGCGAACGGCCTTCTTGTCGACTCCGCAATGGCGGGCCGGCTGCGCCGCATGCCCGTTGGCATTACTCACTCAAACTACAGGCCGCTGGATGATCAATTTGAAATTGAGGAAGAGTTCACGGTCCTCGTCGGTAAGGCGGCAGCCATCACCGATCCGTTCGAGCAGTCTTTTTTCATGCTCGTTCACATCCCTTATCTGCAGGCTTTCGTTGACATCAACAAGAGAACCTCCCGGATTGCGTCCAACATTCCGCTTCTGAAGAATGACCTTGCTCCAATGTCGTTTCTGACCATGGATGACGTCGATTACATTGACGGATTGATCGGAATATACGAGTTGAATAACGTTGCCCTTCTGCGCGATGCCTATATAGACGCCTATTTGGCTTCGGCAGAAAACTATCGCATCCTGCGGGCTGAAATTGATACGCCGGACAAGGCCGTACTTATCTACCGTGAATTCGTGCGTGAAGCGGTCAGGCGCTGCGTGCTCGAACGGAAAGGATTCGATCCTGATCTGGTTATGGTATTGGCAACTGCGGCAGAGATCCCGGCAGAAGATCGTGAGCATGTGGTTCGCTATGTTGGAAACGAGATTCATGGCCTGCACGAAGGCAATGCAATTCGCTACCGATTAGGGGTCGCCGATCTGGAACGCACCAAGCGACCATAGATGGAAAGCCGTCCTTTGATGCATCAGCAATCCTTGCTGTCGGGGCACCAGAAGCTACAGTTAGAAGAGCCCTGGTCGGCCAGGCGATGTCTCTCGTGCATCTTTTGCACTGCGAAGTTCCTGTAACGAATGAAAATGAATCGGGTCGGATTCGTCATGCAGGACTCGGTGCAGAAATCATTTATGGGCTGTTCCCATGCCTGCGGGAAAGCGCGGCCAATCGCCAGGTATCTGCGCTTTTCGCCGCCACCGACATGAAGCTAACAGGATTGCCTGATCCAGGAGGAAATCCAGATGCTGGAATTCCGCCTTGCCGTCAAAGCGGCCGTCAGATGCGCCCGAAACCTGCTTCAGCTTCCCCGGTATGGGAGGTCAGGATGAAAGAGCCGATGCCGACAGTTCCGGCGGGAAAATTCGGGAATTCAATGCATTAGGCGGCAGATAAGGCATAACTCGGTTATCGGCGTCTTCTTCGATGTTATGACTGCCTCCTTTTGTTGCGGCCACTCCGTTTTCCGGGACGCAACAGGAGCAGAACATCGCAGTGTGCAGCCGGAAACCCAGCCCGCCGCAAACCCATTGGATACAACGATGACCTTCGGTCAGGACGGCCTGAAAACACTGCTCGACTGGCTACGAAGCGGCCTTCGTTCAAAGCTGTTGTGTTGGAACGCGACGCAAGCGTCAATCTAAGAGCACAAGATCGACATTGCATATTCGCATTAGCCGGACGGCCCGGATCAGCTATGCCCTAGGACAGCCAGTTGATTGAGACCGACCGAAGGCAAGAGTCGCGTACTACGCTCGACGCCAATCTTGGCAACAGCTTAGATTCATGCTCGAAGGACTTCCGGCAATTCCAGAGAGATTGGCCAGTCTGGACGGGTGGAGCGACGATTCCTGTCGTGTGAGCGATGACTGGATGCGAAAGAAGTCCTCAATTACCCGAGCCATATCGATGCGGGTGGAAAGGAGGGCACCGTGTGCGATCCGATTTCGGATGTTGTAGAGTTCTATGGTTCTCTTCCGGTCGTTGCTGCCTTTTTCCAGCACCAGTGTCAGTCGGTTCTCGAAACACAGTCCTGAGAGCTTGCGATCATCGGGGTTGTTAAGGGACCAAGCACGACGATACTGCCAATCTTGGTAGCGACTGTCCGGCGCGGATCGCCTCGCGGCAGGCTTCTTCTATGTCGGCCTCAAGCTGTCCCCAAGCGAGCACGAAGTAGGCTTGGTCGTTGATCTTCTGCTTTTGATCGATCGGCCCCTGTGCCAGTTCGTCGCTTGCCTCGGTATCCGCCTGCAGGAGGCTCTGGAAATGGAGGTCGATCTGTTCGTATGCTGCGGCAACGGCGGGAAGACCGCTCACAGAAGGATGCGCCTTAACCAGCCGCCCGTCACCGCTTCACGGTCGTAACGCCGTTCGGCGCGAGAGACCTCCCATCTCGGCGGCGCGAAGTTATCCGCCGTATCGACGATAAAGTAAAAGTGGCCATCGCGTTTCAGGTCCACTCGGCCGTTTTCGCCAATGATCCAGAGGGCGCGTGGCTTGAACTGGGCGCACTGTCCCTCGCGGTTGCTGAGTTCGAGCGTTGGAATCCGTTTCGCTGTTACGGCGAATTTCTGCATCAGCGGCTCATGTGAGACCACTGGTGCACCCTGTCGGATCTCCCAACCATCTGGCAACCAGTCTTCGATCACTGCGTAGAGCCCGTTCAAGCGCTCCACCTAGCCATCGATGCGTCGCTGAACGTTCGCTGCATCGACCGTATCGTGGTTACTTCGTCCAAAACCGTGTCCATCGAACCATTCCGCTTGCGGTTTGTGTCTGAGAGTCGCCGACTATCCGCGCCCTGCTGTCGGTTGCACAACCTATGTGAAGCGCGCGGTCGCGAATCAACTCCGTGATCAAATTTATCCAGTCGACCGAATTCCAGGAGCTTTGCGGCTTCACTGTGCGCCGTTGAGCGTTCTCGTCGAGGTTCCGGATCCACCGTCTCAGCGTCGTCGCCGGATCCTTCATGCCAGCCAGGTTGCGCATCTTGCGGGACGCCTCTCCGAAGCTCTCGGAAACGACCATGCCTGCGACGACGTTCGTCGCGCCAAGTGCGGCCATCCGCCTTTCAAGCGCCAGGGCAAGATCTGATCCGCAGAGATGCTGGATCTGTAGTCAAGGCATCGACAAAGTGTCCGTTCATCCCCCACGGATCCGAAACGCGAAGCGAAGGACTTCCCGAATTTCTGGGACCGCTCCATTGGGTTGCGGCATTTCAGGCAATCGGGCGCCGGAGGTGCCGTGTCCATCCGTTCAGGCAGCGACCTTGTCGCACTTACGCGTCTCTGGAGCGCGTCACGTTCCAGGTCGCGATCGGGAGTCCGTCAATATCCGCTGTCTCTCGGCTTTCCAGGCCGCAATCAAGCTTCGGAACCTGTCTGGCGAGACCTGAGCGCACTGCCGCCTCGAACGCGGACAGCCGGACTGGGGCCGGGCCGCGATCCCGAAACAGGTGGTGTGGTCGAATGCGACAAGGACAGTGGGAGCCAGACGATAGGGAAGAGGAAAAATCCGGGAAAAGCGCGGCGAACCATCGGACTCCTGCGCTTTTCGCGGACGTCGACAATTCCTTGCGAAAGGAGCCGATTTCGGCTTGGTTCTTTCCGATCCTCTTGGCGGAATAACTCTTGTTATTGAACAAGGTCCGGTCATCACTGAATTCGATGATGCTGGTTACGAATTTCGGATGTATGACTCGGCTGTCGCGCATTATCGTAGCCACGATGGGCCGGGCTGGACAGGCGGAGGCAGCGTCGTGGCGCTTCGCGACAGCTATCGTGGCTTTCGTCCCCTGTCCAATTCGCACTGGAAGCGGCTCGCCACCTGCGCGGTGCCGCAGTTAAGTGTGTCAAGCATCCTGAACGCCGTACCCGTTGAACAAATCAAGCGTTTCGCCGATCTCCTCGTTTGACAGGATCACCGGATCGCCCAATTGCTTAGCAAGTGAGTACTGACGCGCGATGGCTTCGAGCTCGATGGTGCGCCACATGGCCTGCTCGATGCCCATGCCAGCAGCAACCATCCCGTGATTGGCCATGAGGCAGGCCATCCGGCCTTTCATTGCCAATACAACCGCTTCGGCAAGCTCCGAAGTTCCAAAGGAATGATAGCCCGCGCAACGCACATCCGTGCCTCCGAATGCCGCAATCATGTAATGGCAGGCGGGTATCGGCTTGCGGAGGACCGCAAGCGCCGTGCAATGGGGCGGATGCGCATGCACCACCGCCGAAATGTCCGCCCGTTCCTTGAGGAGCCGCCAGTGAAAACGCCACTCGGATGACGGCCTGAGTGGACCTTCCCATTCTCCTGTCATTTCACTTGACAAATCCATGGAAGCGATCATTTCGGGATTCATCTTGCAGTAGGGCGTGGCCGAGGGTGAGATCAGCATCCTGTTCCCGAGGCGGACGGAAATGTTTCCGGAAGTGCCTTGGTTGAGACCGGAAGCGTTCATCTCAAGACAGGCTTCGACAATTTCCTGTCGGAGATCGGCTTCAGTGGTCATGGGATATTCCTTTCTTCAGGTCGTGCAGGCAGATAGCGGAGCTCGACGAGTGCTTCGACCCCGGCCAGAACCGCGGATTTCAGATCGGTCCCGTTGACATGCGGCGCATCGTCTGCCACCGATCCCACCGTCAGCGGGTCAAAGGGCAGCCCGAGTGCTGGATAGGCATCGGCCATCGCGGCGCGCGACTTGCAGGCTGGACCGGTCATGATGACCGTGCCCAGATGATATCCGTAACGGGTGAGGCGCTGTGCGACTCCTGCGATCTTGCGACCGCTGATATGGATGCTGTGGTTGCCTGGACAGTATTCGCCCGTCACCGGACCGACCTCTGCCTTGATATCGAGCGACAGGAACGCCCGTTGCAGTGCCGCCGCAAGCTGCGAGAACCGCTCCACTGGTCCTGACCGCGGCTCGGGATGGGACGCGACCAGATCGATGACCAGAGCATTCCGGTCATATACTACGAGATGGCCGCCTGTGGGTCGTATGACTGGCGCGAAGCCGTGGGCGCGGACCTGACTAGCAGCGGCTGAATAACCCGGACGATGGCTGTCGCGGCGTGAAAACGCGGCAGTCGGAGCAGGGCGGAACATGCGAAGCGCTCCCGGCAGTCCCGCAGAGAAGCCTGAAAGCCTCTCTCTGACGAAGGCCATGTCGTCTTCCGGACCGCCGATGCCTTCTTCCAGAAACTCTACAGGTTCACCGAACGCCGCACTCACGGTCTCAGGCCGCATCGCTTGCTGCGCCGAGCGTACCGCATGCGCCGTATTGGCGAAGTTTGTCAACCGCCGCGACCGTCATGCGGCGGCGACCTTCCGCGACCGCGTCTTCGAACTGGCTGTCGCCGTGCGACCACACCGCTTCGATGCCCGAGCGGAACGCATGGCGCAGATCGGTGTCGGCGTTGAACTTGCGGATACCTGCTTCACGCGCAGCACGGACGTCCTCTGCGGAGACCCCGGATGCGCCATGAAGCACCAGAGGAATTCCGGTAGCGTCCCTGATCGCACTGATCCTCGGAATATCCAATGGTGGCGACTTGCCGTCAACAGTACCGTGGACGATGCCCGCCGAAACTGCCAGCAAATCAACGCCGGTTTCCTTTGCGAACCGTTCGGCCTCACCGACATCGGTAAGATACTCATCCCAGTCCACCTCCTCGCCCGCATCCGGGATTCGACCGAGCTCGGCTTCAACGGGAATTCCGAAATCGTGGCAAATCTCAACCGTGCGTCGTGTATTCGCGATATTGGCATCAAGATCGAGATGCGCATAGTCACACATGATCGAACTGAAGCCGAGCTTGATCGCCTCCAGCACCTCGTCCCATGGACCGTGGTCGAGATGGATCACATATTCCGCCTCCGACGCTTCCGCGATGCGCTTCGTCATCTCGAAGGCGCGCCGGAGCCCCATGTGAGGAACAATGGCACGGCCGACTTGAAGGAAAACGGGCGCGTTCGCTTCGATCGCCGCCCAGAGCAAAGCCTCTGTGGTTTCCTCGCTATGCATGTTGAACGCACCGACCGCATAGCCGCCAGCCTGTGCCTGATTGATGAGTTTCCAGGGATCAGCGTATGGCATGGATTTGTTTCATATCTCGACGACCGCGACAGGGGTGCGCACGGGAACGGTTTCGCCCGCCTGCACGAGGATCTCGACGATCCTTCCTGTCACAGGTGAAAGTATTTCGTCCTCGGTCTTCTCTGCCTCGGCGTTGGCGACGGGTTCTTCTTCGCTAACCTCATCGCCGACCTCTTTCAGCCAATTCGTGATCGTACCTTCGCTCATGCCCATGCCCCATTGGGGGAGCAGTACCTTCACCTTCGCCATGAATAGGATCCTTTCAATGCTGCAGCACGCGGCGCATGGCAGTCTTGATCTTGGTTGCATTCGGATAGAGCTGCTGCTCCAGAACCGGCGCGAACGGAATCTGCGTATCCGGCGTTGTGATCCGGACAATCGGCGCCTTGAGCGCATCAAACGCCCGCTCCGCGACAATTGCCGAGATTTCAGCGGCTGCCCCGCAGGTGCGGTGCGCTGGATCGGCGATGACGAGCCGCCCGGTTTTCGTGACCGAATTCAGGATCGTGCCGCAATCGAGCGGCACCATGGTCCGCGGGTCGATCAACTCGACCGAAACGCCTTCCTCGCGAAGTTCGTTTGCAGCCTTCAAGGCATGAGGAACCGCTCCCGAGATGGCGACGATGGTTACGTCAGTGCCTTCGACGACCGTCTTCGCCACTCCCAGAGGGATGCGGTATTCCTCGTCCGAAACATCTTCCTTCATGGACCAGAGTGGACATGCCTCGAAACAGATCACCGGGTCATCCAGATCGATGGCTGTCCTTAGAAGTCCCTTGGCATCGCTAGGCGAAACGGGTGTAATGATCTTCAGGCCCGGCACGTTCATCAGCATCGGATAGGGTCGGTCAGAGTGGTGCGCACCGGTAGAGAGTCCGTAGAACATAGCCGAACGGATTACGAGCGGGATCGAGGCCTGGCCCCCGAACATATAGCGGTTCTTGGCGATCTGGTTCACCAGTTGATCAAAGGCAAGGTACATGAAACTCGAATAGGAAAGATCCACGATCGGCCTCAACCCCGTCATCGCTGCGCCCGCGGCTACGCCCACAATCGCCTCTTCGGAGATCGGCGTGTTGCGAATGCGGTCTGGACCGAAGATCGTCAGGAAATCTCCCCTGTCGGAACGGCTCTTTCCGCCCGTCGTGCCATAGACATTGGCCTCGACGTCTTCACCGATGATGATGACATCCCCATCGGATTCCATTGCTTCGCGCTGGGCGGCGCCGATTGCGCCAAGATAGCTCATCAGAGGCATGGCAGCGTCTCCACGGGATTGGTGTAGAGATCCTCGAACGCAGCTGCGGTATCCGGGTCAGGGCTGTTTTCGGCGAAGCGCACTGCCTCCTCGACTTCCTGAAGTACGGCGGCGTCCATCGCGTCCATCGCGTCATCGTCCGCCAAGCCGTTTCCGACGAGCCACGCCCGGAAGATCGCGATGGGGTCGCGCGCCTTCCATCTCTCCTTTTCGCTGGCATCGCGGTAGTCAACGCCGAGACGCAGGCCCTCCGAATGCTCGTTGAAGCGGTAGGTCACGACTTCGACCAGCGTTGGTCCTTTGCCTGCACGCGCCCGGTTCACCGCCCTCCGTACCGACTCGAATACCTTGAGCACATCCTGCCCGTCCTCGACCCGGACTCCTTGCATGCCAAAGCCGGACGCGCGCTCCGCAACGGATCCTGCCGTGACGGTGCGGGCTGGGGTCGAGAGGGCATATTGGTTGTTTTCGCAGAGAAACACGACCGGCAGCCCCCAGATGGAGGCGAGATTCATCGACTCGTATAGTCCGCCTTGGTTTGCCGCACCATCGCCGAAGAAGGCGAGCGCGACTTGGCCTGTTTTCTTGATCCTTGCGGTCAGAGCCGCACCGGTTGCGATCGGAATGGACGAGCCGACGATTCCCGATTCGCCGAGGCTTCCCACCGAGAAATCGGCGAGGTGAAGCGAGCCACCCTTTCCGCCGCAGACGCCGGTTGCCTTGCCGACAAGCTCAGCCATCAACGGGCCGAGCCTGGAACCTTTGCCGATCGGATGTCCGTGACTCCGATGATTGCCTGTCATGTAGTCGCCGTCGTCAAGCGCCATCGTAGCACCAACAACCTGTGCCTCCTGTCCGATCGATGTATGGACCGTGCCCGGAATCTGGCCGAACCTGACCATCTTCGAGCAGCGCTCGTCAAAGCGCCGGATCCGCAGCATCCGTCGCTGCATCTCAAGAAGGACGTCTTTCTGCAGGTTCATGGTGATCTTCCAGTTTGTCACAGTTCCGAGGCCAACGCCTGCTGCTGCCGCAGGTGCCGTGCATAGGCATCATTGAAATCTTCCTTCCGCTCCGGTCGCGGCTCGAAGCGGCGGTCGATCCGGACCATCTGGGCGATCGCGTCTCCAACATTCGATCTCGCGCCGGCTGCGACCGCGCCGCAGACTGCAGCGCCCTTGGTGCCGAACTCATTGCCGTCGGCGATCTCGACCGGTAGTCCGAGCGCATCGGCAAACATCTGGGCCCACTCGTCGCTCTTGGAAACGCCGCCGGCCAGCCGGATCGACTCCGGACGCACCGCATCCGATCCCTCAAGCAGGCGTTCTATGTCGGTACGATGGGCGCAGACGATGCCCTCGAACACTGCATGAAGCACATCGCCAAGCCCGTCGCCCGCGTTCATGCCGACAAGACCTGCGGGTCGGCCGTTGAAGAGATTCGGAAGGAAGGTCATGGTTGAAGGCTTCGGGGCGCGTTCCGCGATCAGCCTGTTGATATAGGCGTACAGTGACCGGCCCTCCGTTACCTGCCGAACTTTCTCCGCGCCTAGGAACGTTTCCAGCACCCATTCGAGATTGCTCCCCGAAGTAGCTGAAGCGGTGCTTGCAAGGCAAAGGCCGCCTGCCGGATAGACCGACTGATGATTAGGCAGAGGGTCGCGGCACGGTTCCCGGTGCAGCGTGGAGGCAATGGAGAACGTGCCGCCGATAACGCCAAGCTGGTCGGATCGGGTAATGCCTGAAGCAAGTGAGCAGGCGATGATGTCATACGCGCCGCGGGCGACCGGCGTTCCTTTCATCAGGCCGGATTCCGATGCAGCCTCACCCGTCACGCTTCCCGCCAGTTCAACGGCTTCGCCGACCGGTGGCAGCTTGTCCGCCCAAGCGCCGATTCCGAGTGCGTCTAGCGCTTCGGTTGCCCACGTGTTTCGTTCATAGTCCCACATGCCGGGACAGGTGGCGTCTGTCAGGTCGGTCGAGACTTCGCCGGTGAGCCTCAGCCGAAGGAAATCCTTGCACCAAAGTATATGGGACGTGCGTTCTAGAGCTGCTGACTCATGCTTCTGCAGCCAGGCGAGGATCGCTGATGTATGGCCGGGAAAGATGCGGGTATGCACCGTGCGCTCCGCTTTCTGCGCCCTCCCGTCTTCGTACCAGCGTGAAACGATCCTCTCCGACCGGGTATCGGTCGACACGATGGCGGGTCGGGTGGGCCTCCCCTCGGCGTCCACAAAGAACGCGCCTGCACCGAACCCGGACGGAGTCACAGCGATTATGTCTCTCGGAGCGGTTCCAGTGCGCTCGAGCAGCGACCGGATCGCCGATGCCGTTTCCGCCCAAAGCCGGTCTGGGTCGCGTTCGGTCAAACCGGGGGCAGGGATGTCCATCGGAACGCTGCGACCCTCAGTGGCAAGTTCGTTGCCGTCGAGATCGAACAGTCCCGCCTTAGTGACTGTTCCGCCTGAGTCGATGCCTATCAGGCGCTCAGCCATCAGGCCGCGTCCAGCCGCAGCCTGTGACGCTCGGTCACTAGCGCTGCGGTTGCCTCGATTTCCTCCGCTTGCCGGGCTTCGTTCCAGCCGAGTCGGCGGGCGGCGATTCCGGCAATCCATTCCAGCGACTCCCGGGTCAGCTTTCCCTCAAAGGCAAGCAGCGTGCGGCGCTGGACGATGTCTTCCAGCCGCGTAATGCGTTCGTTCACGGCAATCCAGTCGATTTCGGCTGGCGAGAAGCCGGACATCATCGGTTCGCCGCTGCATTCACTTTCCGCATTGGCCACTTCCGCGGCCCGGCTGCCATAGCGCCAGGCAAGAGCCTTTGCGCGCGCTTCCCCGATGCCGGCTCGGACGGCAAGCTCTTTGGCCCAATTCTCCTGTGCTTCGTCTCCGATCGGGAATTCGCGACCGCCGCCGATCGGAATGTTTCTGGTGGAGACCGTCCGGCTCTGCCCGAGGTGGGAAAGGACCGCGTCCGCGACCTGCTCGGCGCAGGCGCGGAAGGTGGTCCATTTGCCGCCAACCAGCGTGAAGACGTGGAATGGCCTGTCGTCCGTTGGCTGAAACTTGTGGAATTTGTGGTCGCGGCTGATTTCCCCTGGACTGACACCTTCGGTAAGGGGCAGGGGCCGCACTCCCGCGACGGTGTAGACGATATCCTCGTGTGAGAAAGCTATGCCCGGCAGGACCGCTTTCATTACGCCGAATATATAGTCGATCTCTTCGTCTGAACAGCGCTTGTCGTCAGGCTCGTCGGAACGCATGTCAGTGGCGCCGAGAAAGAGCCGGTCTTCACCTAGAGGCAGGACGATGCAGAAGCGCATATCATCCGCCTCGAAGTAGAGCATCCGACCGTCGAGCGTGTCTGCCAGCGTCCGGTTGCGGACGACCACATGCGAACCCTTCGTTCCGCCGACCATGCGCAACGTGAGTCCGAGTCCTGACTGGACCTGATCGGCCCATGCTCCCGCCATGTTGATGACGAGACGGGGTTTCACCGGAAAGGTTCGGCCGGAGACAGCATCGCGCAATCCAAGCGCGCCCTCTGAAAGCCCGGTCGCTTCCATATACGGAATGGCCATTGCCTCAGGGCAGGCCCGTTCTCCGTCATCAATCATCTCGATCACCAGCCGCTCCGGTTGGGTCATAAGAGAATCGTGGTATTCCGCGACTGCCCTGATGCGGTCGCTGAGTTGCGGAACGAGGCGGCGAGCCTGCGCGCGCGAAACCATCCGGTGCCGAGGAAGCGTCCGGCGGAAACTTCCAAACCGGTCGTAGACTACAAGGCCGGCTTTTACGGCCAACACACCCTTGCCGCCCGGCTTGCTTGCAATCCCCAGAAAACGAAGCGGCGCTAGCAGCGCACCGCCGAACCATGAACGGAGCGGCACCCAAATCTTTAGTGGTCGCACTTGATGGGGTGCGTTGACCAGCAGCAGGTTGCGCTCTTCCGCACTTTCCCGGACAAGTGAAATTTCGCCGGTTTCAAGATACTTCAGCCCTCCGTGGGCAAGCCGGGTCGGCGCAGCGCTCGCGCCGCTGGAGAAGTCGCGCTTTTCAACCAGAAGCGTCGGCACGCCCTGCAGGCAGAGATCGCGGAACAGTCCGGCACCATTGCATCCTCCGCCGACAATCACGATATCGGGATGGTGCCCTTTCTCCAGCCTTTGAATCAGAATTTGCCGAGGTACCATGACCTGCCTCAGTTCAGGCGCTCGCCAGAGGTGGCATCGAACAGAAAAAGCCGTTTGGAATCGATCCTGACGGATTCGGCGGCGCCGAGTTCCGCCCGGTAGTCACGGTCAGCCTTGACCTCGATCAGCACGTCTCCGGTGCGCAGGCTGAGATATGTAATGTCGCCGGTCGGTTCGACGCCGAAAACCTCGCCCGTCACCTGTGGTGCGCTTCCGCCAATGGAGCAGTCCTCCGGCCGGAAGCCGAGGATCACTTGGCCGGAATGCGTCGAGTCGATATCCTCGACACGGATTCCCTGCGCGACGAAAATCCCGCGCTCCAGTGCTCCATTGACGAGATTCATCGGGGGTGATCCGATGAATCCGGCGACAAACGTATTGGACGGATCGTTGTAGATTTCGTCAGGCGTGCCGATTTGCTGGATTGCTCCCCCTTCCATGATGACGATTCGGTCGGCCAGCGTCATCGCCTCGATCTGATCGTGGGTGACGTAGACGGTGGTGATCTTCAGTTCGCGCTGGATGTGCTTGATCTGCACGCGCATCGCCTGGCGCAGCTTGGCATCGAGATTGGACAGCGGCTCGTCCATAAGGAACGCCTGCGGCTTGCGTACGATGGCGCGCGCGAGAGCCGCGCGCTGGCGCTGGCCACCCGAAAGAGCGGAAGGCTTTCGGTCAAGATAGTCTGTCAGCTCCACCAACGCGGCGGCGTTAAGGACCTGCGCGTTCTGATCAGCTGCCGGAACGCCGCGCATCCGAAGAGGGAATCGAATGTTTTCGTAGACCGTCATGTTCGGGTAGAGCGCGTAACCCTGGAATACCATTGCCACGTCACGGTCGCGGGCATCGATGTCATTCATCAGTTCGCCGTTCATGCGGATTTCACCCTCGCTGGGTTCCTCCAGTCCGGCAATCATCCGCATCGTGGTGGTCTTTCCGCATCCCGAAGGACCGAGCAGGACCACAAATTCCTCGTCGGCGATTTCGACATTCACGTCGCGCACGCCCCAGAACGCGCCCCAGCGCTTCTGGATTCTGGACAGCTCGATCCGTGCCATGGTCCTATCCTTTGACGGCGCCCATCGTCAGACCCCGGCTGAGGTGTTTCTGGATGGCGATGACCACCAGAAATATCGGAATGAAGGCGATGAAGGCGACGAGGGCGATTGAGTTGTAAATGACGCCGTCCGTGCCGGCGGTGAAGTTGGCGAGCGCCACGGAGAGCGTATAGGCGTTTGGCGTCGATGCGATCAGCAGCGTAAAGAGGAATTCGTTGATGGCGAAGATCATAGCGATCACGCTTGCGGTAATGATTCCAGGCAGAATTGCTGGAATGATGATCTCCCAGAGGATCCGCAGGTCCGAGGCGCCGTCCGTTCGAGCGGCATCCTCAAGCTCTTTCGGTATATCCAGCATATACGAACGGATGATCCAGGTGACGACGCTCAGATTGATTGCCGCGAAGACGATCATCAGCGCCCAGACCGTATCGAGCAACTGAAGATTCTTGAACAGGAAGAAAATCGGTATCGCGACGATGGCCGGTGCCATCATCCGGGTCGACAGGATGTAGAAGCCGATGTCGTCGCGCCCGCGGTAGGTGTAACGGCTCAGGGAAAAAGCCGCCGGAATTGCGAGAACGAGATCGATCGCGACCGAGCCGACTATCGCCAGCATCGAGTTCCTCAGGTATTTGGCCATCGGCCACTGTTCCCAGAGCTGTCGCCAGGCATCGAGCGACCAGGTCGGCCAGTAGATCGGCTGCGGCGTGATGATTTCAACGCGGGGCCGGAGCCCGATGGAGAGAAACCAAAGCGTGGGGGCAAGGCAAACGGCTGCCCAGGCGCCAAGGATAAGGTAACGAACGATCAGGCTTTCGCCTCTGGATCTGCGGGCGAGTGCCATCGGTCAGCTTTTCGCCGAGACGAAGGCGCGCTTGACGACGAGCTGCGCGATGACGATCGTGAGGATTAGCATGATGACAGACATTGCTGAGGCATAGCCGAAATTGAAAAACTTGAACCCCGTCCGGTAGATCAGGAAGCTCATCGTTTCGGTTCCGAAGGCTGGGCCCCCTTTCGTGACAATGTGGACGTTGGTGAACATCGTGGTGATGTCTATGCCTCGGAGGATCAATGCGACGGCGATCACAGGCCGCATCATGGGAAGTGAAATGTTGATGAATATTGCTGGCCAGGACGCGCCGTCGAGCCGTGCCGCTTCCTCGATCTCCTCGTCCTGCCCCTGGAGCGCGGCGACAAAGATGATGAAGAGAAACGGCGTCCATTGCCAGACGTCGGCGAGGACAAGCATCGAGCGGGAAAGCCAGATGGAGGACTGGATTGCGAGATTGTCCTCGATAAGCCCAACGCGTATCAGCAGGTCAGAGATGACCCGGCCATCAAGAAAGCCCAGTTTGAAGATGAAGGCGACGGCGGATGGCATGAAGAGCATGGGGATCAGGAACAGGATCCGCCATCCCTGCACCCAAGGGTCGCGATATGCGAAAAAGGCGAGGGTCAATGCGATGACACATTCAAGCGTCAGCGAAATCGAGCCAATGATCAATGTGTTTCTGAGTGCGCCCCAGAACTGGTAGTCACTCCACAGCTTCGCGTAATTCGCCCATCCGACTGGATTCCAGGGACCGAACTTGACCGCATAGAAACTTTGGATGATGGCGTAAATGCCGGGATAGAGCGTGATCAGTAACAGATAGACCACGGCAGGCGCCACGAGGAGGTAGGGAAACCACGTTTTCAGCCATTTGGGCCTGCGCCTGAATGCGGGCGTCAGCCGGTCGGCCGGGGCGGAACTGTCCGCCCCGGCACCTTGCAAGGATGAGGATCCCATCTTGCAGTCCCTTTGGCTGCACCTTCCTCAGATCGGAAGCGGTTTGCCTTCTCCGGTATAGAGTCCGGGTGCCGTTGAAGCGTAGTCGACCGGGTCGTTGCCCGCATAGAAGCCGTTCGACGCCATTATCTCACGCACGGCAGCAACAGCGTTGTCGAGCGCCTCTTTGGCCGAGATCTGTCCGACTACCGCACGGTTGATCTCGTTGCCAATCGCCTGCTCGATCGGGAAGGCTCCGGGAACGCGCGGGCTGCACCATGCATGCTCGCAACTGTCGGCCCAGACCTTGAGGCCCTGGCTGACCTCGCCGAGCTTCGCGTTGTTAAGCACTGACTTGTAGCCAGGCGCAACGCCGTTCGCGTTGGCTTCGTTCATCGCCATGATCGAGGCGGTGGTGAGGAACGCAAGCATCAGGAACGCCCCTTCGGGGTTCTGCGACGATGCGGCCACGCAGGAGGTGGAGCCAGCGATATTCGGCGGAGCCCAACGGCCTCCCTCGACGCGCGGCTCGTAAATCGTGACGAGATCGTCGACGATCTGGCTTTGGTCGGGACGCATTCCCTGGGTTGCGCTGTCCTGCCAGCTGATATTCGTGGCGAGCTGACCTCCGAGCCATGCCGCCCGGTTCTCCGGCCAGCCGGCGCCAGCATAGCCTTCGTTCGAGTATGGGGCGAGGCGCAGGATCTGCTCAAGGCCCGCCATGCCGCGCTCGTCGTTGAATATCGGTTCCCAGTTCTCGTCGAACAGCATCATGCCGTGCTGCGCGGCCAGATGCTCCCAGGTATAGGTCGCCCAGAAGCCTGGCGCGGCGATCAGGCCGACACCGGCAACGCCCGGCTCGATCTTGTGGAGTTCCTTGGCAACGCGCTCAAGCTCCGCATAAGTCGGAACCGAATTCACCCGGTCCACCTCGCCACCAAGAAGCTGTTCCATGTATCTCTTGCGCACATGGACCATCTGGATGTCACAGTCGAACGGAATCCCGTACATGACACCGTTCACATAACCGTAGTTCAGGCGGAACGTGTCATAGAAGTCGCCGAGCGGAAGTCCCCATTCAGCTGCGTAGTCGCCAAGCGGGGCAAGGAAGCCCGGCGCTGCGAAATCGCCCATCCATGGAGAGAAAAACTGGATCGCGTCAAAACTGGCGTTTCCGCTGATGAATTCGGCTAGCGCCTTGTCGTAAAGGCTGTCGTCCGGAATCGGAACCAGCTCGACTTGGATTCCCGAAAGCTGCTCGAAAGGCACGAGACCTTCGGCCGCCGAATCTTGGTCAGCCGCGCCGATGGCGAAACGCACGGTCTTGCCGGACTGTGCTTGGCGGACGGCTTCCCAGTCAACCGTGCGGATCCAGTCCTGGTCAGGATCCCAAAGCGGGTCGTTGGTCATTCCATATAGCTCACGATAGTCCGCGCGAACGTATTTCTCGACGGAGATGTCGTCCAGGATCTGCTGCGGATCCGGAAGCCCTTGGGAAAATGCCGGACGCACCCATGGGCTTGCCATGGCAGCGGCCGAAGCGGTTCCGGCCAGCATCACTGACCGCCTTGTGAGGTTTGTGTTCATCAGATCTCCTCCCTTGATGGTTGCCGTACGGAAAAGGCCGGACATGGCCTTGTCTTCAGGCATGTGACAACGCTTGACGTGACTGACACATACTGAACTAATGATATTAAAAAATTATAATTGTGCATAACCTGATGGGAGTCAATCAAATTTGCCAGCATCCGAAAATTTTTCTATCTATCTGTTAAATTGAGGAGATACGGTAATATAACTAAATTCCTGACAATGAAGGTGTGAACATTTGGATTGGCGATGATAAAAATGTTCGGATCAGATTCGCCCATTTAACGCTGCCGTGCCTTGGAGCGCCACTTTGATTGCCTCACCGCTTTCAGCGACCGCGAATGCATCCTGCGCGTGGTCGAGGTCAAATTCATGCGTGATCATTCCTGAAAGGTCGATCCGGCCGGATGCAAGCATATCGAAAGCGCAGTCATAGTCCCTTCGTGACAGCCCGAACGCGCCGGTGACGGTCAACTCTCTGTAATGGATGGCGTTCACGTCCATCTCTGCGGTTTCGCCGCTGGAATATCCGGCAAAGAGACTCACGCGCCCGCCAATTGCGGCGATGTCGGTGGCCTGGCGCGCGAGTTCAGGGATGCCGATCGCGCAGATCGCGACGTCGGCGCCTTTGCCGTCCGTTTCTTCCATAACCCTAAGCGTCGCATCCTCCGTCGCTGGGTTGATGGCAATGTCGGCACCGTGCTCAAGCGCGGCTTCGCGTCGGTGCCCGTTGGGTTCGGAGACGATGATTCGCGCCGCGCCGCGCAGGCGAGCCAACCGGACATGCATCTGCCCGATCGGCCCGGCGCCCAGAATGGCCACGGAATCGCCGTTCCTCAGCTCCGCCTTGTTCTGCCCGTTGATCACGCATGACAGCGGCTCGACGAGCGCTGCCTGACCATCGCTCATTGAATGGGGAATCGTCCTGAGATTTCCCGCCGTCACTGCACGGGCCGGAATGCGGATGAATTCGGCAAACGCTCCGTCGATCTCGTACCCGAAGGCAAGTCCGTCGGTGCACAGGTTTTCGCGGCCCGTCTTGCACAGATGGCAGCGGCCGCAGGCAATGAACGGGCAGACTCCGACCCGGTCGCCACTTCGGAATCCGCCATGTCCGCCCGAACGGACGATTTCGCCAGCGAATTCGTGACCCAGAACGGACTGGTAGCGAATTCCGGCAGTTTTCTTTCCGCGGAAAATACGGATGTCCGTTCCGCAGATCGTGGCGGCACGGACACGAAGCAGGATATCTCCCTCTGAGAGCCGTGGACCATTCATTTCGCTAGTCGAGATCTGATTCGGGGCGGTGAGGATGGCAGCTTTCATGAGCCAGTCCGTTCTACAATTGTTGATTGAGCATTACATTTTTCAGGCCAGCGGTGAGGCCAATGAAACAGGATTCCCGATTTTTGACCGAAAATCCACTCATTGGCCTTCGTTCGGGGCAATCATGGCGCGACTGCGCTCGATCTGCAATATACAAAGGTATTGACTGCGGAACGTAATCAGCGAATTCTACAGGTAGAATTGCGGAATCCGCTGCCAACGCGGCGGCCATGGCGGGTTTGTTGAGGTGTAGCAGTGCCGGTCATTGCTCACGGAGGGATCCATGAATGTTCCTGTAACGAGGATTTGCCGGTCGCGGATCTTTCGCTTCACGCGAGGAATTGACATTGGCGCCATGACGATCGCGTCGCATGGAAGCGTCTCTTGACCGGCGGGCAGAGCAAGCGCTCCGTTTTGCGGGAAACTTTTGCTGGGGAAAGGGTTGAACATCCACGCACCATTCGAAAACGTCGATGAAACGGCTGCTGAGCGCGGGCGTTTCAAGGGAGGAAAACGCCGCATGGCCGAGGGCAATGCCAAAGCGGACCTGAAGACCCGGGTAGCATGGCTCTACTATGTCGAAGGGATGACGCAGGACGAGGTGGCGCAGCGCGTTGGCCTGACCCGCGCGCGCGTCCTTCGTATTCTTGCTCATGCGCGCAATGACGGCACGGTCCAGATCCGCGTGACAACGAAACTCACGCGCTGCATCGAACTCGAGCGTAATCTAGAAACCGTTTGGGGTCTGGAACGCGCAATTGTCGTGCCGGCTCCGGATGATGCGGCCAGCCTTTACCGAATTGTGGGTCGCGAACTGGGTGCGTATCTCTCGGAGGCTGTCGAACCCAATATGTCTGTGGGGCTAGGTTGGGGCCAGACGTTGGCCAGCGGCTTGCCGGCTATCGAGCCGCGTGACCCGGCAGGGCTAAATGTCATTTCGCTTCTTGGCGGACTGACGCGGGTTTCAGACGTCAACCCGTCGGAATTCGCCTGGCGCGTTGCCGACAGGCTGTCGGCCGAATGCTATCTGATGGCGGCGCCTGTCTTCGCACCTGACGCGGAGACCCGCGCCTCACTGATGCGGCATCCTGGAATCGCAGAAGTATTCCAGCGCGCCCGGTCGCTGGACATGGCGGTGATTTCGCTCGGCGATCTGGCGCCGCATTCAATCCTGTCGCGATACCAGCTACTGACCGCGGACGAAACAGCTTCGCTTGAGCAGGCTGGCGCGGTGGGCGACATACTTTGCCATTTCGTGAATGCCGAAGGTGCGGTGTTGAACCATCCGGTAAACAGCCGGGTTCTGTCAATCGACCTCGACCGTTTGCGGATGGCGCGGCGGATTGTCATTGCATCGGGTGGCTGGAACAAGGTGACCATCATGCTCGCGGCCATGCGGGCTCTCAATCCAGCAGTTGTGATCACCGACGAGACGGTGGCGAAGCGGCTTTGCCAAGCCTGACGTGACCTGCGCCAGGCACGGAACTGGGCGCGAGGCATTGTCCGGAATCGGCCCCATGGGCTTCTTGCCGGTGGCTGTGCCGTTCGCTGTCCGTCTGGACTGAATAGCCATCCGGGTTCCTCTCCGCGCTTATTGATTACTGTCGGGTACAGCCTGCGAAGGTCTCGGGCAAAGAAAGCCGTTTGGGCGTCGACCGATCCATCCGGAGTGCCCTGTTTCATGTGCGCGGTTTTGGCGTTACCGAATGTTGCGCTGACAGAGCTGTGTTGCCTAAGGAGTCACACACATTAATTCAGCGTCATACGAGCATGGCGACCGGGTTTTCGAGGTTGTCCGTGATCGCTCTCAGGAACTCGGCGCCGAGCGCCCCGTCGATGACGCGGTGATCCACGCTGAGCGTGGCGTCCATCACCATCGCTGTGGCTAGCCCGCCGCTGTCGTCCACAACCGGTTTCCTCATGCGTGCCCCAACGGCGAGGATGGAACTGTGAGGTGGATTGATCACGGCGTCGAATCCATCGATACCGAACATGCCGAGGTTCGAGACGGCGAAGCTGCCACCTTGGTATTCATGCGGCGCGAGCCTGCGGTCGCGGGCCCGGACCGCCAGATCCCTGATCTCGGCGGAGAGAGTGGCCAGCGGCTTCTGGTGCGCATCCCTCAGTACGAGGGTGAAGAGTCCGCCCTCGACTGCGACGGCGACCGCGACGTCCGAGGGGCCGATCCGTAGGATTCGGTCGCCGGCCCAGACAGCGTTAGCTCCGGGCACCTGCTGAAGGGCCGCGGCACAGGCCTTGACGACGAAGTCGTTGACTGACAGCCTTGCCGTGCGCCCCTCAAGCAGCCGGTTGGCCCTGGCACGGAGGTCGAGCAGCGCGTCAAGCCGGATGCGGCGCCGGAGGTAGAAGTGGGGGACGGCCTGCTTCGCCTCGGCAAGCAGCGCTGCGACGGTCCTGCGCATTCCGTCGAGCGGAACCTCCTCGAATTCGCGGCCTTGGAACATCTTCATCACAGCAGCGGCGGTAGAGCCGGCGGGCACCGCGTCTGTCGGTTCGGAATTCAGGGCCGGGGCCACCGTCACATCGGCTTTGACGATCCGGCCTCGCGGGCCGCTGCCCTTGATCCGAGCCAGGTCGATGCCCCTCTCGCGGGCGAGGCGTCGCGCAAGGGGAGACGCGCGGAGTTTCCCGGATGGCTCTGTTTCAGATGATCGCAGTTCCGCGGCGGCCTTTTGCGGCACGGATTCGAGATCAGGTCCGGGTTCCGCTGGCGTCCGCTCCGGGACAGCGCTCGCGCCTTCCGGCGGCGGGCCGATCTTCTCGCGTTCAGAGTATAGCCATGCAACCGCACGGCCGATGGGAATGTTCGCTCCGACCGGGGCGGTGTGCTGGAGCGTCCCGTTTCCAGGACTCTCCACCTCCATGGTCGCTTTGTCGGTCTCTATGTCGAAGAGCGGGTCACCTTTCTCGATGAAGTCCCCCGCACCGGCATGCCAGGCCAGAATCCTGCCTGACTCCATGTCCATGTCAACTTTAGGCATGATGACTTCGATCGGCATTATCGACGGCCCTCGGCCAGGTCGCGCCCGGCGGCGACGATGCCGGGCACCTGCGGCACAACCGCTTTCTCAAGTTCGGGACTGTAGGGGATCGGGCTTTCCGCACCGCCAAGGCGCAGGATCGGCGCGTCAAGGAAGTCGAACGCATCGGACTCGGCGACCATGGCGCTCACCTCGGCACCGACGCCAAGCGTCTTTACGCCTTCATAGACGCAAAGCAGCCGCCCAGTATTTCGCACGCTCTCCAGAACCGTTGCACGGTCCATCGGACGAACGGTGCGAAGGTCGATCACCTCCGCATCGATACCGTCATCGGCCAGTTCGGAAGCGGCTGCCAATGCCTTATGGACCATCAACGACGTAGCGACGATGGTCATATCCTTGCCCGTGCGCCGCACCGCCGCCCGTCCAACAGGCGTTGTATAGTGGCCTTCCGGCACCGCGCCCTTGGATTTGTAAAGGAGCTTGTGTTCAAAGATCATTACAGGGTCTGGATCTTCGAGCGCTGCCAGCAGAAGACCCTTTGCGTCCTCCGGAGTCGAAGGCTGTACAACCTTCAGCCCCGGCACATGTCCAAGCCAGGCTTCGATCGATTGGCTGTGCTGCGCTGCCGCCCCGGTGCCGGATCCCGCCGGAAAACGCATCACGACCGGAACCGAGACCGCTCCCCCCAGCATGAAGCGCAGCTTTGCGGCTTGATTTACGATCTGCTCCATCGCAAGCGCGGCGAAATCAGAGAACTGGAACTCGAAAATCGGACGCAGCCCGGTCAATGCGGCGCCGACTGCAACGCCGGCGCCACCCAGTTCCGAAATTGGGGTGTCAATTACCCTTTCCGGTCCATATTTGTGGATCAGATCGCCGGTGACCTGGAAGGCGCCGCCATAGACGCCAATATCCTCTCCCATGAGAACGACACGCTCGTCCCGCTCCAGCGCGATGTCCATCGCCTCGAAGATTGCACCTGCGTAAGACAGTTCGCGCGGTTCCAGCGTCGCCTCGGCAGTCAAGCCCACGCTTCCTCGGTGTAGACGTAGCGGGTGGCTTCGTGTGCCTTGGGGGCAGGGCTTGACGCTGCGAATTCGATCGCGTCGGCGACGGCGGTAGCCGCTTCGGCTTCAACTGACGCAGCTTCGGCTTCATCCATCACCCTGTGCGCGACCAGCAGTTCCGCCGTTTGGCGGATCGGGTCGCGCTCCATCCATTCCGCGACCTCTTTCTTGGTCCGGTATCGATTGCGGTCCGATCTCGAATGGCCGCGCCAGCGATAGGTGAGGTTTTCCACTAGGCTTGGCCCGCCGCCGTCCCGCGCACGTGCGACTGCGGAGTCGACCGCTTCGGCGACTGCGGAGAAGTTGTTCCCGTCAACGGTCAGGCCCGGCATCGCGTAAGCCGCCGCCCGATCCGAGACCTGTCTGACTGCGGTGGAGCGCTCGGTCGAAGTTGACATTCCGTATTTGTTGTTCTCGCAAACGAACACCACAGGCAACTTCCAGATCGCCGCCATGTTCAGCGCCTCGTGAAACGCGCCTTCATTGTTTGCTCCGTCACCGAAAAAACAGACCGCCACGGCTCCGGTTCCCAGCCGCTTGGCCGACAGAGCGGCGCCGACCGCCAGCGGAAGCCCTCCGCCGACGATGCCGTTGGCCCCGAGATTGCCCTTTTGGAAATCGGCGATATGCATCGAGCCGCCGCGCCCGCGGCAATATCCTGTCTCCTTGCCGAAGAATTCGGCAAACATACGCCCGACATCGGCATTTTTTGCGATGCAATGGCCGTGGCCCCGATGCGTGGAGGTGATCATGTCGTCATCGGACAGGGACATGCAGGATCCGACAGCACTCGCTTCCTGGCCTATCGAAAGATGCATGGTGCCGTGAATGAGCCCACGTATATAGCATTCTTCCGCGCCCTCCTCGAACTTGCGGATGAGATGCATCTTTTTCAGCGCTTCCCGGAGTTCGTCGGGTCCGTATGCGCGGACCGCGTAAGGGATGTTGGTTTCAGGCATCGAACGGCGACTTTCCGTAATAGTCGAAATTCAGCCGGTTGTTCTTGGCCCCTCCGGCACAGACGATCCTGTGGCCCATTGCGGAGATGAGTTCGATCTGCTCCCCGCAGGCGGAAGGCTCGTCTCCTGCGCCGGGAGAATAAACGACGCCGAGCCTGTCTTCCTCCCGGCGAAGGTAGGCGCCGATGGTGACGTCGGGCTCGACATTTTTCATGACAAGATCCTTTCCAGGTTCCATCACATCAAGCCCGATTTCCGCACTTGTGGCAGGCAGACCAGCCGCGTCGGTCACCACGTCGGTGAGGCCCGGTTCAAGGATCGCAGCCGCCTTGTCGGAGACCGCTGTCTTGCCATTTTCGATCACAGTATTCAGCGCGTCGGCGTTTGACACGACGGTGCTGTGGCCGCCTTTCCGACGGGCGATTTCGATCGCCTTGTGGACGGCGGATAGTTCATGCTCGGATATTGCGGCAACGCAGACGCCATTCATCATGCCTGCGCGAATGATGATATCAGTTCCCATCTTACCGGAACCAATCAGTCCGTTGCGCACGGGGCATCCATCGACAGTGTGGCGCGACAGGTCATTCGCCAGCCCCGTCAGCACGAAATTGGATGGCATGTCGTTTTCCCGGCGGATTCTGCGAGTCGTTGGCTTGTATTTCGAACTTTAGTAATTCTGTCAATCTAAATGTTCACCAAACTGAAGGAAAATCATGGACAAATTGACCTGCCCGTGCCCTTGTGTCGGTGATTTCTTCGTATCGAGCCAGGATTCGGTTGACATTTTGGAATAACAATAGTCATTTTAATAGAATGAATGTGCGGCTAGCCCGCCCTATCTATGACGTGCTACGGCCTTGATGCCTAAACCAGCCGCGGTGGATCGACTGATGACTTTCGACTATACGTCAATGGGATTTCATACATTCGACGCGCTTTGCTATCCGGTCAGCGGGCTGCCTGAGGGCGGTGGCACGGTTTTCGTCGACGACTTCGCGCTGGCGATCTCCGGCGCAGCTGGAGCAGCAGCAGTTGTGGCGGCGAAGCACGGGCTCAGCGTGCAGGCTGTTGGGGGTGTCGGTCCCGACCTCATGGGCGAGTGGGTGCTGCGCCGGATGGCCGACTTTCGAATCGATACGGAAATGATGCAGGTGTGCGAGGGCTTCCATACTTCCTCAAGCATCGTCACTACGCGCCCAAATGGCCAGCGTCCGGCACTTCACAGGAAAGGTGCGACAGGGGGTTTCTATATAGAAGACGACCAGTTTGACAAAGTGCTGGACACCAGGATTCTTCACATTGGCGGGGTCGGGCTAATGGACCGGATGGACATGGGCCGCAACGCCGAGATTCTTGCGGAAGCCAAGCGTCGCGGATGCATCACGACGCTTGATGTCTTCGCGTCAACCGCTGAAGATCTTAAGCTGGTCAAGCCTCTTCTTGAGAACACCGATTATTTCATGCCCTCCGAAGAGGAGGCGATGGCGCTCTCAGGCCTCTCGGATTTCGAGGAAATCGCGTGCTTTCTTCTGGATCAGGGTGTGGGGGCAGTCGCGATGACGCTTGGCGGGAATGGCGTGATGTACCGTGACCGGAAGGGCGCGAAGATCGACCTTCCTGCGTTTGCGATCGATGTGGTTTGCACATGTGGCTGCGGCGACTGTTTCAATGCGGGATTTGCGACCGGGCTCCATCTTGGGCGTTCGCCTGAGGACTGTCTTCGCATCGCGCAAGCCTCCTCGGCGCAGAACGCGATGGGTCTTGGCTCTCAGGCAGTGGTTGCATCGCTGGAGGCGACTCTGAACTTTATGGAAACCACGTCGATGAGGTGGTAAGCTCAATCCAGTTCAACTTGGAGGCCGAGAAGTGACGCAGGTTCCGTTTCAATCCATGCTTCCGGATTTTCAGAAGCCGCTTCGAGATGCGCTCCGTGGTGCCGCTTGCATTGCGGATGTGACCGAGGAGGCTCTGGAACCCGCATCAAGGCTATTGCCCAGGCCTCTCCGGACAGGTCTCCAAGGGGCGGCAAAAGCCCTTGAAGGCGCTTCCCGCAGGTTTGCCGTTGCGCCTGTCGATCCTGAGCATATCCATCTGGCTTCCGAATTCATTGCGGGCAAGGGGGGGACGCCGGACGCCTGTGCCAGTGTTATCTGTTTCGCCTGGGAACTTCTGAATGGCGGTGGCCGTCATCTCATGGTCAGCGAGACGATTCTGTCTCGGCGGCTTGCGCGCCGCCCCGCACCTCGGAACGACGCTCCTGCCGTGAATGCCGTGTCCCTTATAAGATTCATCCGCGACTCCTCGGCCATTGGCCGCATGCCAGGTGTGGCCGGCGGTCTTTTGCCGAGGGAAATATCGGAAGTCGACGTCATTCTTGTCGCCGTGGCGGTTTGGCTCCTGTCGGCCCGAGCAGATGCCACGGTCGACGAGGAGATCCTGCTTGATCTGTCTTTCGCGCTTGTCTCCTCCCTGCGCGATGATCTGGAAGGGGTCTCAGAGGATAGCGACAGGCTGGCGGAGTTCGTCGAGCGCGCCGCGGCGCATCTGTAAAGGGCTTTTTGATGACCCTGCTGTCAACCGTTAGCGAAGACAGGCTGGCCCGAAAGTCGGCGCAGCGGCTCCGATGGTTCGTCGAAGCTTTCGACCGGCAGATGAAGCGCTGTCAGGAAGAGACCGGGAATCGCTATTCGGCGGACCGGCACGCGCTTGCCGGCGTGTTTGCTGAATGGGTTAAGGCGTTCGGCGCCCAAAAGCCCGCCAACGAAGAGGACTACCAAGACTACGTCGGCTTTGCCGCTGGCCTCATGCTGCGGTCGCTGGTTTCGAGGAACCCCGTGACTGTTCTCGAACTGCCTCCCGATGCGGACGAATCCAAACCGGCCTATTTCTGGCCGGAGGGATATCTCTACGTGACATTCTGCTTGAATGTGCGCGGGCTTGTTCTGGAAAAGGATTTCCACTCCGAGCAGCGTTCAGGCGTCGCACTTGCAGAAACCAGAGCTTGGTGGAGCTTTTACGAAAACGTGTCCGAAGACCCTTCGCTGTCAACTGCATTTCTGGATCTTTTCGCAGGTGACAATCCAGAATGGAAAATGCCTGAACTGTTCAGGTCGGGCAACGCCGGAGGGGCTGCTGCCTGCATCGAGGCGGATGAGCAGCTTGGTTCCGGTGAGCGCAGCGGGGGAGAAGGAGCGCAGGACGGTCCAAGGAATGATGGGTAGGCAGGCTGCGATCGGCCTGAGGCGAAGGCACGCCGCCGTGACTCTAACATTGTCGCCATGGAAATTCAGGTGCCTCAGTACGGATTGACAAAGCGCTCAGGCGGATAAATCTCTCAGGCAACGCGATCTTTCTCGATCAAGGTGCGCCTCCCTGCCAAAGCTGTGCCAGTTGGTGGTTTCGGCAATTTGCCTGCAGTGATCCCCTGAAGCGATATCGGTTATGTCAGCGCCGACGGTGCGGCCATCAGCTCCGTTCGCAAAGATCAAAAAATGTTGATTTCGATGCGTTGCGTCGTGCGTATTCCGGGGACTCCAGCTAGAGTACGCTGTCCTTTAAATCCGTGGCGACCGAATGCAGTTCCAGTTGCGATGGAACGGAACTCGCCGGACGGCGAGGATTTTTCCAGTTCCACCGCTCGAATATGACTTTTGTATGGATTGCTCAAGATAGGTTAGGTGCCATCGGCTTTTTGCCGGTGTGGATGCCGCATGACGCCTGCTGGTGGAATGCGCAGTCCGTTCCACTCCGTTGTTTCCGGCGAATAGTTGAACACAAATTGATATTGGGCGGTATCCCGCATACGCAATCCCTGGGGAAGGCTGTGCGCTTCAAGTCCTTGACTCTCGCAGGCCCAGTGGATGATCCGGTCCCAACCGCCGTGGTCGGGCCAACCCGCCAGATATGCGAGCGATTGCGATCCTGCCAACGCTGGGTGCCCTGACTCGGTCCGGATTATAGCTGATGCCGCGCCCGATATGCTTTCCGCCCAACGAATGAAGCTGCCGCCGCCTTCCAGAGGGATGCGCGATGCTGGAGGAAGGCTTTCGACAAAGTCCACTTGGCAATCAAGTCCCGGAACGGCTGGCGGCAATGGTAACGGAATTGAAACGTTCGGAGTCCGGGATCCAGTCCTCGGGCCTAGGATCACCGTTCCGGAATGTTCGGCCAAACGCGCCTTCAGGTTTTGCCCAAAGACTGCGAGTCCCGGCGCCAACACTAGCCTGTAACTGTCCAGCGCTGCATCCGGGGACAGAATGTCAACTGAAAGTCCTGCTCGCCGCAACGCGCGGTACGCGTCAAATACGAGCCCGAAATAACTGAAGTCGGCACCTTGGGGCTGGGTATCGATCACCCAAGCGGACTCGTAATCAAAAATCAACGCGACCGGTGCCTGTATGGGTTGCAGCGGGTCCAGTTCACTCAGTTCCTCTGCAACTTTCTTCGCTTCGGCCAGCGCTTCAGCTGGCGCGCCATCCGGCCGCAGCAGCCCGGCATGGTTCTGTTCCTGCCCGAACGGTGCCTGGCGCCATCGGAAATAGCAGACGGCTTCCGCGCCATGCGCCAGTGCTTCCCAAGTCCATAGGCGAACCATGCCAGGCAGTGGTGCAGGATTCCACGGCGCCCAGTTCACGGGTCCAGGCTGTTGTTCCATTACCCACCAGCGCCCGTCTCCCACCGCTCGGTAGAGGTCATGATGGAACGCTTGGCAGTCTGGATCCCCTTGCCGGAGAAAACGCAGTTTATCGGATTCAGATGCGTCCAGACGGTCGGAAAGGAACCCAATCGGGTAGCTGTCCCAACCTGCGATGTCGAGGTCGCGCCCAGTCCTGAAATGATCGAAACCGAGCTGACGACCCATGTAATTGTGGAGCAACGGACGGTCTGTCAGCGGTCGAAGTGCATCGACCTGAACCTTGTTGAATGCGACCACCTGGTCGGATGAGAAGCGCCTGAAATCAACCGTATGCGCGGGATTTGGCTCGGTGACCGTGAGGTTGGGCAGTTCAATCTGATCGAAAGAGTCATAGTCCATTGACCAGAATGCATTGCCCCATGCCCGGTTCAGTGCGCTGATGCTCTGGTAACGCTGCTGCAGCCAGATTCGGAAACCTTCTAGAGCAGAGTCGGAATAGCTGAGTGCGGTGTCGTGACATCCGTATTCGTTGTCGATCTGCCAGGCATGAACGTAAGGATGCTGCCCGTAACGCCTTCCCAGAAGTTCGGCGATGCGTCTGCACTCGGAGAGGTAACCCCGGTGGCTGAAACAATAATGCCGCCGTGATCCGAAACGGCGCATCCGTCCGTCTTCCCCAACCGGAAGCATGTCAGGCCACTTGTCCAGCATCCATCGGGGTGGCGTGGCAGTGGGTGTGCCAAGAATCACTTTCAGCCCGGCGCTCCCAAGGATGTCCAACGCTCGGTCGAGCCAGTCGAACTCCATTCGGTCAGGCTCTGGCTCTAGCTGTGACCAAGCGAATTCGCCAATACGTACCCATGTGAGCCCGCATTCAGCCATGCGCTGCGCGTCAACCTTCCAAACGGCTTCGTCCCAATGCTCAGGGTAGTAGCAGACTCCAAGTTCCGGGGTCATCATGATGCGTGCGCTACCTGTGGATTGGATCGGTCATTTGATCCCGTTTCCTGCTGCTCTCGGCTCTCTCCATCCGGTATCTCCAAGAGATCTTCCGGAGTCCTGCTCCAGCGGAACGGCCGGACCAAGTCGATGCTGTCGTGTTCGATGTAACCTTTGATTGCAGCGACGCATTCGTCAAGTGAGTCGAAGACGGTTTTGCCCAGCCTGTGTCTACGTAGCTTTGAAAAGGCGCTCGACGGCGTTAATCCATTATGGCTCTTGTCACATCCGTCAGACGAGACGGCGACCGAGGATAGCGTCCAGCTCAACAAGGAAATGAAATTTCTGTTTTTTATTAATTACTAGGCAGTGGCTCACGTTACAGTCCCAGATGTCGGTACGCGAGTGAATGCCGATTCGAGTGGAGCCGTCGCGGTGCGAAAGTTGCAACGCAGAATTCGCCTTCAGTGCTTTCGCCGTTCAGCCAGACTTGGCCGCGATGGATCCTTGTGAGAGACGGTGCCGTCAGCCGCTCAGCCAGCTTAATTCGCACACCGATGAACATGTCGTGCGGCACAGTCATGTCGATATCCGTTCTTCTCCGATGGAACCACCTGGCCGCCAAGGCAGTGCCCCCACTTATGGCGATGTCTTTGCTGGCAAATTTCTGAGGGAGCAACGGGGCAACCTGTTCCAGAATGGCATCGGCAGAAGGAAGGACGCGGAATCCGCCCATGCAGCGTCCTGCATGGGCGGCGGGAACATCCGGTTGCCAATCACCGGGCATCTCGGCGAAATGGTTGAGCCATCGTAACAGTGCGCCGCGCTTCGCACTCCAGAGCGGTCTCGGCGATATGCCGGATAATGAGCGCATCCTGTTGGCGGGGCTGTGGATACAACTCCTCGCGAATGTCGCAGAGCAGTTCACGCATCCATGCCTGATCTCTCGACGTCTGTGTCCCCTCAGTCATCCATCGGAACAATGTCTCGCTGATGGCCGTCCTCTGTAGCCAGCTAGATGCTTGGCGGATCGGGACGAGAGCAAAGCGTGTTCTGGGTCTGGCTCTCTGAACACATGCTTGGCGGGAGGATTGTCGAACCAGGCAAGCGGTATCGGGTCGTAGCGAAACCGTTTTTCTATCGGGTTCACGATATCCCCTGGAATGCTGCGTCCTTTTGCCGCTGATCAGGGCGCTGTGACGCCCGACATCGTCCGCCGCCGGGTCAAGTCCGTTCCAGAGTCCTGCCCTTTGTGCCTGCCAGTGCCAGCGCACCTCGATGTCTTCGCGCGTCGTCACCCGATCAGTTCCGCAGGGCGCCACCCGATCTCTCACGTCGCCAGAAGTCACGGCGCACCGCGTCTACGTCAAGCATCGTCTCGCTCCGCCGTGCCTTCGGTACATTGGCGTTAGGTCAGAAATGGGCTCAACAGGAAACGCGGTCAAGTCGCCATCGGTGTCAGCCTATACTCCCATATCGATACCGCCTGCACGAGGCACGACGTCCGTCACACCTAAAGATTCGGTACTGCATTACTTTACGGCACCTAGGGTCAATCCTGCGATGAAGTGTTTCTGCATCAAAAAGAACATCAGCACTGGGGGCAGGGCGGCCACGATCGAGCCTGCGCTCATCAGGTGGTATGCTGCACGGTATTGCGCGTTGAAACTTGTAATTCCCGCGGTCACCGGCTGGCTTTCGGGGCCTTGCGTCAGGACCACGGCCCAGAAGTAGTCGTTCCAGATGAAAGTAAATATCAGTACCGCCAGCGCCGCAAGCGCGGGCTTCATCAACGGCAGCACGACATACCAGAAAATGCGCCACTCCGCGACGCCTTCAACACGCGCAGCCTCAATGAGCGGATACGGCAGCTGGCGGATGAAGTTTCGCATGAACAGCGTGCAGAAGCCGGTCTGGAACGCGATATGGAATAGAACGAGGCCGGTCTTGGTGTTGTATAGCCCGAGGTCAAGCGTCAGATCGCGCACCGGCACCATCAGTATCTGGAAGGGGACAAAATTTCCCGCGACGAACATGAAGAAAATGGGCAGATTCGAGCGGAAGGAGTAGATGCCTAGCGCAAATCCCGCCATTGCCGATAGGGCGACAGCTCCAATCACCGTGGGAACGGTGATCAGGACCGAATTCAGCATGTAGCGCGGCATGTCCGAGTTGAAGAAGACTTGGCCGTAATTCTCCAGCATCTGGAACGACCCCGGCATGCCCCAATAGTTTCCCTGCGTGAAGTCGGCAGCGGGCTTTATCGAAAAGACTGCGACGGCAGCCAGCGGGAGCAGCCAAAGGAACAACGAAATCGGCAGGAATGTCCGATACGCAATCTGGGCTCTGGGGGATGCGGTCTGGATCGGTCTCGGAAACATGGTTCAGACGTCTCCTCTTTTTGGCCGTATGGCCATCCGTCCTCTGCGCAGCGAGGCGCGGGCGGTACCGGTCGCCGCGTTTGGCATGTGGTGGATCCGGCTGTTCACGCACGGCCCTTCCCAGCCATCTGGTTCGCCAATCCGGCGCGTTTGCGCCGCCTTGGCTCTCGGGTGCCAGTGCCAAACAGTCATCGCACATTCTCCTCGCGCCACATTGAATAGAGGAAGTAGGCAATGAAGCAGAGCATGATCAGGAACAGGACCACCGCGATCGCGGCGCCATATCCCATGCGGAATCCGTATTCGGAAAGCGCCTTTTCGAACATGTAGAATGACAGGACGCGGGTTTGCCCGAACGGTCCCCCGTTTGTCATGATCGAAATCAGGTCGAAAGATCTGAGCGCTCCGATGATTGTGACCACGAAGGCGATGAACGTCGCGGGCTTCAGCTGGGGAATGATCACGTACCAAAGCATCTTCCAGCCCTTGGCGCCGTCAAGGCGGGCGGCTTCAACCTGTTCGGGATCAACGGCGTTGAGTCCGGTCAGGTAGAGAATCATGCAGTATGCCGTCTGCGGCCAGAGACCCGCCGCGATGATGCCGTAGGTCGCAAGTGTCGGGTCGCCGAGCAGGTTGACCGGCCCAAGGCCGAACAGCCCGAGGAAATTCGACAGAAGTCCTTCATTCGGCAGGTAAAACCAGCTGAATACGAGGCCAACGACCACCTGCGACAACACAAAGGGGAAGAAAAACAATGACTTGTATATTCTGATTCCTGAAACGGTCTGGTTCAGGTAAAGCGCGATGAACAGACCGGCCGGAATGGCAAGAAGGTAGAAAACCAGCCACTTGAAGTTGTTCCAGAGCGAAACTTCGAATGCCCGGTCGTCGGCCAGCTCGACATAGTTGGCGAAACCGACCCAGCGGGCTTCACCCAATCCGTCCCAATCGTAAAAGCTGATGCCGATTGACTGGAAAATCGGGATGATCACATAGACGAGAAAGAACAGAACCGCAGGCGCCAGGAAAAGCCATGGCGTGACCGCAATCTCGTTGCGCTTGTACCAGCCGCGAGCCGATGATCTTTCGATCATGTTGGCTGTTGCCATGCGCACTCTCCTTCCTGCTGCGGAGACGTCTGTTCAGAAACTTTGCTCATTTGGTCAGGCGGGCGCAGTGAGCCCGCCTGAAGCCATTCTTCAGTAGACCCGCTGGCGGACCTTCTCGAGGCGGTTCAGGATGTCGTCCAGATTGTCTGGAAACACCATGAATTCCTGGAGGCCCTGCATGGCTTCCGCAGCCATTTCGGCAGGGAAGTCGCGGTCAAAGAACTGCGCGACGCCGCCCGGGCTGTTGGTCGAAAGCATCGCAAAGCCTTCCTTGAGGAACTTGTCGTCATCGATCGAGGACGCCGCGTTCACCGGAAGCTGGCCAAGGTTTGCGCCATTGTTGATTTCGGTCTGCTCGTCGGCCGAAACGACGAAACGCAGGAATTCGCGCGCCGCTTCCTTGTTGGACGCGTTTGCCGGAATGTGGAACGTGTCCGTCGGCGCGTCTTCCGCGAGCGCTACGCCTGCGGTGATTTCCGGAAACTGGAAAAAGTCCAGCTTGGAATCATCGAGTCCGGCTTCACGCAGCGGCGCGACGGCAAAGTTGCCTTTCAGGATCGCTGCCGCTTCGCCGTTCACGATGAACGGGAGCGATTCCTGCCAGCTGTAGTTCTGGTGGTTGTCGACAAATCCGCCCATGTCGATGAGTTCCCGCCAGTTTGCGAAGCTCTGGCGCACCCGATCGTCGGTCCATTCCACTTCACCGCGTGCCATCGACATGTGGAAGTCATAGCCGTGGGTGCGCAGGTTGATGTAATCAAACCAGCCACCAGCGGTCCAGAGGTACTTGGTGCCGATGGTGTAACACTTGCGGCCTGAGTCGATGATCGCCTGGCAGTTCGCCTTCATTTCCTCGAAGTTCGCGGGCTCCGACAGGCCGAGTTCCTCGTAGATGTCCTTTCGGTAATAGACGCCCCACTGATAGTAGGTGTAGGGCACACCCCACTGCTTTCCGTCGATCGTCATCGCGCCTTTTGTGGATGCGAGGTTCTCTGCGATCTCCGGCTCCTGCCACAGGTCGGAAACATCTTCGAACAGCCCCGCGTCGACATAGGGACGCATCCGGTTGGCGGCATACCAGGTCGCTACGTCCGGGGCGTTCGCCGTCAGAAAGTTGCGGATCTGCGTCTTGTACGCTTCACGGTCGATAACGGTGGTCTCGATTTCAAGATCCGGATGAAGTGCTTGGAAGCGATCGATCATCGCCTCCATTGTTGCCCTCGGCGCCGGGTTCGACGTATCGAGAAAGATTTTCAGTTCACCGGAAAGCGCGTGGCTTGCGGCGAACGCCCCGCCCGCGGATGCAGCGGCGAGACCAAGCGCCGCGACGGACGCTTTCAGTATGGAACGCATGGAGTCCTCCCTGATGCTGTTGCCAAGTTGAGTTTCACAAGTGAGACTCAGTGTTGAATTCTGGAACCTTACATAGAAATCGAGTTGTATTGTCAACAGTTGCATTCAAGTATGACGTCTTGTGGCAGTCAATGACCGAGACAGCGGTAAGGAATCGCCCTTAGATGGCGCGGGCAGGTCGGGAAGGCATTCAAAGTGCAGCACCGCCTGTGCGCTTTCGGCTGGCTGATTCGGTTCGCGGGTGTTTTCGCGGTTTGACTCGTCCCAAGACCGCCCTTTTTTGGGATTATGTATTTGGCTGAACGACTTGAGGTCTCTATTCGCTCTGTATCCTGCGCGGCGATGGCCGCGCCGAAAGGGCCGACTTCAACGGGCAATGGCGTCCGGGATTGGTGCATCTGCACAGTGAGAAGCGTTTGCGCTGGTAACTTCGATGACCCTGAAATCGATGGGAAGGCCGATGCGCACGCGTTTCAGTCAACGATATAGTTCCCAAACCTTTCATCCAGGCTCCTGAACCGTTTGATCCAGTCCTTAGGATCGCCCAGCAGCATCAGGCGTAATCACCAGTTCTGAGCGCATCATGCAATTCCATTGCCAACGCGTCGGCATCTGCGATAGCTGCGGATCTGAGGCGAAAGCGCCGCTGAAGCGTCGGCCGCCGGATTGCGTAATCTGCGACAGACCCTTGTTGGTCATCATATGAATCATCCTCGCGCAGGCCGCAGACCCTCTGGCCACTCTCATCTTTGCTGCCATGATTGACTCCCACGTTTGCGGTCACCCTTATCTCACGGCGCAAAGGGAGCGGTATGTTGCAATGCGCAGTCCGAAACCCGACCCGCAACAGGCTTGGCGAAGACAGCTGTTTCCGCTAGTCAGGACGGCCTGAACGCATGGCATGACTGGCCGCAGCGCGACCGTCTTTCAAAGAGCGATGTTCCGCTGGTTCCAGGTTCAATCAGCGGTGCCAAGATTTGTAGTTCTGATTGGGATTTCCATAAGGTCTTCGCCAACTATGATTGATCCAGAAAAAACTTGGGACATTTCATTGATCATCGCTTCTTTGATTCCGAATCTGTCAAGGTCAGGCTGCAGATGGGTCAGGACAAGAAGGCCGACTTCGGCGCGCTTCGCGATCTCTGCATTGTCGAGGTGAGATCCCGATGCCATACGGTATTCTTTGGCGGGTTCGTGGCCGGAAAGGAAGTGGTTCATGGTGATCAGCACGTCCGCGCCGGTCGCAAATTCCACCAGTGGCATATGAATGCCACCTGAATCCCCACCATAGACGATTGAGCCTTCCTCGGTCTCGATACGGTACGAAAGAGCGTTCAACGGTTGGCCAACATGACGGGCCGGTCCGACTTTTATGGTCCAGCCCAGGCCCTCGATGACATCGCCAGGTGAGACTTCCAGCTGTTCGAAAGCCGGCCCCGCACGTGGCGGTGTACCTCCGCGCGTCCTGTAGACTCCCAACGAGGCTTCGCTGGTGCAGCGCGACTCGATGTCCATCGAAAAGGCGCCTTTGGGTCCGAAAAAGGCATCCATGATGTGATCAAGCGGCTTGGGACCGAACACTTTAAGCGGCCGTTGGGTAGGGGAGCCGTGATCCCATCTAGTCAGTGCGAGTCGTGGGAAGTCGGCGATATGGTCGTAGTGATAATGTGTCGCGAAGAAGTGCGTGACATCTCGTGCGCGGTATCCCCCTTCGATGAACCGGTGATGAACTCCTGCGCCGTGATCGAAGACGATCAGGTCGTTTCCGATTTCGGCGACGTAGCCGGAGCAGAGGCGCTTGAGCGAAGGGGCAGGCGTTCCGCTTCCAAGCATCTGGAATTTCATATTGTTCGTTCCCCTACGTTGACCCAATAGCGCTTTCAGTGGCACGCGTGCGGCGGGACTCCACCACAAAAATAACTGCCGCGAGCGCAAAACCGGCGATGCGTGCTGTTACAAGAGGCAAAGCCATCAATCCCGCCGCAAAAATCAGCCCCGCACGCATGGCCGGCGGCATGCCAGCGGAGAACGCCGATCCGGAGAGGCCCGCATTCAGTGCCACGAACAGCATCATCACGATGACAAAGACGAATCCGCGCTCAAGCCAGTTGCCCTCGAGCATCAGCAATTCGGGCGAAATGATGAACAGGACCGGCAGGCAGAACCCCGGCAGTCCGAGCCGTGTGGCGTTGAGGGCCGTGCGGAAGTAGTCGCCGCCGGCGATTTTGGATCCTACCAATGCCGCAAGTGCCACAGGTGGAGTGATGGCGGACATATTGGCATAGAAGAAGACGAACATATGCGCAGCCAATAGGTCGATACCAAAGCCGACAAGCGCTGGGGCGCCCAAAACTGCGACAATGGAGTAGGCAGCGGGCGTCGGCATGCCCAGTCCGAAAACCAGACATGACAGGGCGGCGAGCAGCAGGAGAATCCAAAGGCTGCTATCGGCCAGTGCCAGGATCATGTTTGATAGCTTCTGCGCAAAACCGGTGACAGTGAGCATATCAACAATGATGCCGATCACTGCAATGACCACAGCGATCTGTGCTCCGTTTCGCACTCCGTCATAGAAACCGGACAGTATGCGCCGAGAGGTTGCGCGAACCCCGTCCATCGGGTGGAACCTGTGCAGCCAGACCTGTTTGCCGAACTCGGTCACTGCGATAAAGGCCGAGGCAGCAATGCCAGCATGCGCAGGCGGCACATTGACCATCAAAAGATAGATCAGGATGATCAACCCGAACATCAGGTGGGCGTACTGACGGACTTCGGCGCCAAGTTTTAACTTTTCCGCCGCTTCACCATCGGACTGAACGCCTTGAAGGCCTGTGCTGACAGCCGTGAAATGAACGGCAACCAGAAGGTTCCCGTAGTAGATCAGCGCGGGCAGCAGCGCTGCGGCCATCACGGCAGGGTAGGAAATCCCCGTCATGCCGACGATCAGAAACGCCGTTAGCCCCATGATCGGTGGCATGAACTGGCCACCGGTGGATGCCACAGCCTCGACGGCACCAGCCTGCTCCGGCTGGAATCCGTTTTTCTTCATTAGCGGAATGGTGATCGCTCCCGTCGAGGCCACGTTTGCCACCGTGCTTCCCGAAATCATGCCCATCATGCCCGATCCCAGAACCGCGACCTTGGCCGGACCGCCAGCGGACCTTCCGCTCAGACGGCTTGAGATGGTGAGGATGAAGTCGATGCCGCCCGTGGACTTAAGCAACCCGGCAAAGACCATGAAGACGAAGATGAGCGAACCGGAAAACCCAGTCATTCCCCCCAATAGCCCTTGGAAGAATGGGATGGAGGTGTAGGAGATCAGGCGAGCGAAAGTGATGCCGCTGTGATAGAACAGATGACTGCCGAACACATAGCCGAACACTCCGTAGACAAGCACTATGAACGCCAGCGTCGGTATGGTCCAGCCCCAGCTGAGCGCCGCGGCTGTGAAGGCGAGCACCAACAGAGTGCATCCCACGACAATATCGCCTTGATTGGGACCAAACATCCTGTCTTCGATCAGGGCATCGAAGGACGCGAACACATAAAGAAAGCACAATAGCGCGGCGACTGCCATGACCCGGACTGTCCACTGAAGCCAGGTCTTTGCCGTCGTCGCCGCAGTCATCAGGAACACGACGGTCAAGCCAAAGCCGAGATGGAGGGCCTTGAACTGGCCTGACGGGATGATGAGCAGCCATAGCTGCGCAATGTGGCTGGCCACCATGAAGAGTACGCAGGCCAACAGCAGCCAGCCGCCTAGGGTAACTTGGCCTGAACCGTCCCTTTCAGTTTCAGTGGGAAGCCAGTTTCTGTCCACGTCTGACATATTCGCCGGTCCCCGGCCGACGATTGTGGCTTAAGTCATGGCGATGGTGAGTTCGTCCCTCCAAAGACCGTTTTCTCTGTAGTACTGGGCCGCACCTCCGTTAACCGGGTGACCGACAAGCAGTCCGCTAGCCGCGTTCTCTGGTGAGACGCCGCCAAGGGCTTTGCCAAAGCCGCGAACCTCCTCGGCATGGTCAAGCACTGCTTTTGTGATCGCATAGCCTTCTTCCGCGGTGACAGTGGTGTCGGCTCCAAGAATGCCGGCCAGCGCCGGTACATTGATCGTCTTTTCAAGGACGGGCCAGGTGTCAGGTGTCAGTTCGCTGACCAGGATGCCTGAATTCGCCGCATTAGCCGCTTGCAGTATCTCTAGCGGAAACTCAATTGCGCGCAGATTGCTGGCGGCTTCGGCTTTTGCGACCACGCCCGCTGGGAAGCCGTTGGTGAAAATCCCGTAGATCGCATCGACTTGCCCGAGTCCGAAATTGTCATAAACTTCGCCCCATGCGCCGTATACGAAGTTGATGTCGTCGGCCATGCCCGCAGCCTCGAACAGAACCTTTGACGCCGACGCCGCTCCGCTTCCGGGCTTGGACGGCGAATATGTGCGGCCGCGCAGGTCTTCCCAGGTCATGATGTCCGAGCTTTCCTTGACCAGAATCGGCCATTTCCACTGCACGTAGGACAATAGCTGGTTTGCTTCGATTACACCTGGGAACGGTTTGTTGCCAGCCTTCGCATTCACCCAGTCGAGCGACGTGGTATGCGCGATGTCGAGTTCGTCCCGATCCATCAGAACGAAGTTCTCCGTCGTCCCGGCGGTGGCCTGTACGGCACTCCTCAAATCGGTGTACCTGTTGGTGACGTTGGAAAGCGCCTCCAGAATGGTGTAGCCAGACGAGCCAAGGCTGGACGATCCCCAGCGCAGGCTGCGTGCCGCAAGTGCTGTGGTCGGAACTGCGGCCGCGGCAAGCCCCAATGCTGCCGCCCCCTTCAGCACGCCACGACGGTAAATTGAATGGGTCATGGGTAAACCTCCCCTGAATTTGCTGCCTGCGCCCTGCAGCGAGTATCCGCGCTGCCTGTGCAGAATGGAATTGACAAAATTGATTGACGCGCTATAAGTGTTTTTGATAATGAGAGGTTGTGTAGACAATTCTGTGAAACTCCAGCAGTTGAGATATCTCGTCGCTGTGGCGGAAGAAGGCAGTTTGCTTCAGGCCTCGCGGCGTGAGGGCGTCGCGCAGCCGGCACTCTCGCAGCAGTTGAAGGCGCTGGAAGACAGTGTTCAGGCAAAGCTCCTTCACCGAACTTCCCGTGGCACCCGCGTTACAAAAAGCGGAGCTGTCATGTTGGAGCACGCAAAGGCAATTCTTGAACGCGCCGTCATCGCAGCGCGCGATGTCCAGGAACAGCGCGACACGATAACCGGGGAAATTTCCCTGATGGTTGCGAGCGCCGTCGCAGAATTGATATTGCCCAGATTTCTGAAGCAGATGTCGATAGAGTTCCCGGACGTGGCATTGCGGGTCAGTGCGCAGGACAGCGGGGCGGTGCAGTCCGCTCTCGAACACGCGCGCGTCGACTTGGGTGTGCTGCCAGACCATGACCAGCTAAAGAGCGTCAATTCGCGCCATTTGCTGACGGAACCCATGGTGTTCGTTTCTGCGTCAGATGGCAGCACTTCGTATGCCCAGGCACCGATCTCTTTCAGCAAAGCGGTCGAAAGCCCGTTGATCACTGTTGAGAAGGGGCATCCCTTGCGGATTGAACTGGAAAAGCTTGCCGCGAAACACCGGGTTTCGCTGAATGTCGCCGCCGAGTCGAACTCGCTGCTGATGATACGCAGTTACGTCGAAAGCGGCTTGGCGAACTGCATTCTGCCCAGGTGTTCCGTAGCAGAGAAAGAAAAGGTCGGGGTTCTGCGCACCTGTTCGATTGTCAAACCTAACATCACCCAGCGATACCTTGTTGCGTGGCCCAAGTTGCGACCGCTCGTCCGGGCAGGAGAGGTCTCGGCCGAGCTTCTTCGGCGCGAATTCGAAACCAGTTACGGAAGTTGACTTTGTGTATTTCGTTTCGGCTGACCGCTGATCTGTTCGATTGGGGGAGCAGTAACTTGAACGAATGTGTGGGCCGCCGTGGCTTGAGCGGTGCGCGGCATACGTCAAATTGGACTCGTTTCCGAACACGGAGGTATTGCGGCTTCCGTCCTGCTATGTGCTCAAGCGGCAGGGATTCACGAGTCAAAGCCGGCCAATGCAATAATGATGCTAGGGTCTGCGATTCCTGTTCGAAATGGAACAGTCACAGACAGGACTTGATTCGTGGCCGGTAGATTCGAGGGAGCCACTCATGAGGTTAACTGGCATTCACCATTGCCAAATCCGCCGAGCGACGGCTACTGCCGGTTTCATCGTCGCTACGGTCACTGAATTCCACGCGAGCAACAAACTGAGCCACATGAGACTGCCTGCGCGATTTACCCGCCAAACGATACCTGGACTTCATGTCCATTCGACCCGTGCAGCCGCGATGCAGTTTTCGCCTCCTGCAGCGTAAAAGACGTGATCCTCGAAAACGTATGGATCGCGTAAGGCGTGTTCGATTCCTTCGGAAGCTCCGATTCGGGAGGCTACTTTCGGACGTGTCACGCCTTCCCAATCTAGTTCTGGCGCAAGCACCGCGCTGGGTGTTCCGAGTGTCCATTCGTTCCAATGCTCGGCCGGCGTTATGGGGAGATGCCAGATCCGCTCAGGGCAGTCTCCAATAAGGGAGTAAAAACAATGGAGCACGTCTTTTCGCCACACGAGCGCGGGGTGACGAGGGATCAGGTTCGGGCCGTTCGGTCGCTCCAGAATAGGCGGCCCCTTAATGAAAGGGCCGCACAAGGAATTCGCGGAGTACACCTCTCCTCCCCAAGCGATTCCGATGACGCGGCTCCTGATCTGACAAACCCGGAGATATGGCGGCGTGACCTCCCGACTACAGCCCTCCGTAGCGAAATTGACGCCGTCGTGTGACTTGGCGATAGCGGTGACCTGTCGGCCGTCTTCGCGAAGCCCGTGATAGAACATCACGACCTGCTGTCGTCTGGCATCGATATGAACGTCGGGCGAGGCGATGTGCGGTGGCTCAAGAAGGGACTCGTCGGCATCGTTCCGCCACTGAACGTCGAACTGCGCGAAACCCGTGTCCTTCAGGTGCAGAGGCTGGCAGTCCTGTACCTGCCATGGACCAGCGATCCTGTCAGCGACGGCCAACCGAATGAAATTACCAGTGTGATGCGCGAAGTACATATAGAACCGGCCAAGTGGGTTCGGCACCCAGAAGGGAGACCGAATCACGCAGGGGCCATTCAGGTTCTCGCCGATTTTGGAATGGGACGCTGGCGTCAGAAGAGGCTCTTCGGAGCAGCGCGTCAGACTTGGAGCTTTGATAGGAGGCACGTCCATACTGCACGTTCGGTCAATAATGGCGGCAGATCAAGGATATGCCCTGTGGAGAACGCCTCCTTCGGTGTAGCGCAGGGGGCCAGTCACTGAACGCTGCAGCCGTTCCCGCACCAATTCGCTCGTTGCCGTTTCAGAATACTCGCCAGCCGGAAAACCGTGCTGAACTTCGAAGGTTCATGCCTCGCGATCAAGGATCTCTCCCTATCCGCTTGCTATACCGTGCGAAAGGCGGCCGGTATACAGCCTCAGCCCTGAATCAATCGGGATCCGCTGGCCGGGCGGCAAAGATTCAAGCGCATTGCGACGAGCGCGGTTTGCTCAGCAGGTGTAGTTCAGCCCGAGACGGCCACCATCAACATAAATGGTTTCCCCGGTGACGTAGCTGGATTTCTTCGAGCACAGAAAGGCCACCACATCGCCGACCTCGCGAGCGCTGCCGGGTCGTCCCAGCGGGGTGCGCGACATCGCGACCTTGAACGCCTCGGGATTGGCGTTCACTCCTGCCATCATCGCAGTATCAATCGAACCGGGCCCTACCGCATTGACGCGGATGTTGTGTTTCGCGAGAGCCAAAGCCGCCACCTTGGTAAGCTGCATAACTCCACCCTTGGACGCGCAATAGGCAGGGATAGCTGGAATGGCGACTTGAGCATTGACTGAGGACATATTCACGATGGCGCCTTCGATCCTGTTCTCCACCATAACCCGCGCCGCCAGCTGCATCGCGAGAAACACTCCTTTCAGATTAATGTCGATCACTCTATCGAATGCGTCCTGTTCATAGCTGAGAAAATCTCCGGGCATCGCCACGCCCGCATTGTTGACAAGCGCGTGCACGGGTCCGTGATCCGTTGCGACCCGGCCGAACATCGCCTTCACCTGAGACGCATCTCCCATGTCGCAGGTTAACCCGGCAACTGCATTCAGTTGTGTTGCCGCGGTCGCAACACCGTCCGGGTTTATGTCTGACAGGATGACGTCAAAGCCATCTTCGGCCAGAGCTTCCGCACAGGCGTATCCGATGCCCTGGGCGGCGCCGGTGATCAGTGCGAGCGGTTTCGGTTTCATGGCGTCATCCTTCTATCCCAAAGTCTTCTTTGGCTGGGTTGGCTGTGACCAATACTTCGCGCAGGTCTGCCGCGGCAAGAGTCGGATGCCGATCTTTCTGCGTCCCGTAGCTGTCTCCCGCCGGGAGGTCGAACTTCAGACGCGATTCGTTTCCGGAAGGTTGCTGCTTTTTGCTGCAGAGCTTGGTGCCGTAGGCAAGTTCAGCCGATCCCGCTGAACCGTTTGCACCGCCAATCCTTCCTCGAAATGGGTTAACGACCCGAATGGTCATCGCAGACCTTTCCAAAGCTGGTTCGCTGTAAATGCCAGATCGTAGAGCCTTGATGTAATCGCGGCTCGTGGCGCTTGTGATGGGTTGGTTACAGGCAATGGCAGGTGTGTCGGGTCCATTCCTGTCAGAAGATCGGCGATCGCGCTTCCGAAGAGCGTGCCTGTCGTGATGCCGCGGCCGTTGTACCCGATTGCTGTCCAAAGTCTCGGCGCCAGCTGATGGATGCGAGGCAGATGATCCGGGGTCATTGCGATCTGACCATGCCACGCCTCGTCAAAGGAAACGCGCCCCAGTTCGGGGAACATGCGGGCGATCCGTTTTTTGGCCCAACGTCTCGTTAGTCCCTTGTTCTTCGAACCGATCACGCGACCCATTGTGCCAACGAGCAGTCGGTCATTGGCGTCGCGCCGGACACTGAACATAATCGGCCCCGTATCCCACACACCTTGCCGTCCCGGCAGGATGTGACCCGCGCTTGATCCAAGCGGTTCTGTCGCGAACTGAAGGTAATGGATCATCGTGAAGACATTCCGCAGGTCTGGCCAAAGCCCGTCAGTGTAGGCATTCGTGCCAAGGACCACGGCATCGGCGCGGAAGTCCCCAGCATCGGTAAGCACATGCCAAGTTCCGCTCTCGCGTTCCAGCTTTTCGACCCGGACACCGGTACTGATCTTTGCGCCCGCTCCCGTAGCCGCGCGGGCAAGCCCGCGACAGTAGCCCATCGGATTGATCGTTCCTGCGCGGTGGTCGAGGAGTCCGCCGTGGTAAACTGTTGTCCCAATCATTTCGGCGACGTGTTCTGGACCAAGCAGGTCAACCGGCTCGCCAAGGCGCCGCCACTCTGCGTGGCGGTCTTTCAGATCTTCCGATCCCGAAGGACCATGCGCCGCGTGAATGGTGCCGGTCTTGGTAACTTCACAGCGGATCTGATGCGTTTCTATCAGATCGAAGACTACGGACGGGCCTTCACTGAACCGGCGGAGAAAACGCTCTCCGAACTCAGGGCCGAGTTTCTCACGAACTTTCGCGGGCGGCAGCCAGAGCGCGGCGTTCACGAGGCCGACGTTCCGGCCCGATCCTCCATATCCTATGTGCTTCGCCTCAAGTACATGTGCTAACAGTCCTTTGCCGGCGCAGTGAAGCGCTGCGGACAGGCCGGTGAAGCCTCCACCCACGATGGCGACGTCAACAGTCTGGTCCGGCACGGCGACGGATTCGATTTCAGTCTCTTCGGATGTAGCGTCCCAAAGCGATATAGGGGCGGAGCGATACATTGCGATCACCAATGAGTGGATTGCGGGTGCGAACCGACCTTGCGGTCTAAAATTATGCGTGTCAATATAATGAAACACCGTTCCAGATATCAGCACATTTGGCGATTGACATCATGATCAAACTAAAGAGAACAGTGGCCGAGATGGTCGCTTCCGCACGGGAGAGAATCGAGGAAATCGAGACGCCTGAACTGATCGAAATGGTCGGTGACCCGGACGTCGTGATTGTCGACATTCGGGACATCCGTGAAAGGCAGCGCACCGGTTTCATTCCTGGAAGCTTCCACGCTCCCCGCGGCATGATCGAATTCTGGGTCGATCCGGAAAGTCCGTACCATAAGAACGTCTTCGGCCAGGAAGGGAAGCGTTACGTCCTTCATTGCGCGAGCGGGTGGCGTTCGGCCCTGACCGCTGCGACGCTTCAGGACATGGGTTTCGAGGCGGCGCATCTAAAGGAAGGCTTTTCCAATTGGGCAGAGCAGGGCGGGCCAGTCGAAAAACCCGAGCCCCGGGACTAGAATCCGGGCAGCATGGAATCCATGGTGCTTCGATTGCGGCCTGAGGCGATTTTGCTGCCTCATGGGCCGTGTATGCCGTCTGCAAAACGACGGGCAACAGGCTTTCCGGGCAGGCGGGCGGCAGCCCCGAACGGTGTTTCCGAGGCAGGTGCGCCGCCGGTCCTGGGAGAGTTTCAGAGGAAGCAGGCAGTGAATCCGGCAGGCAGGAAATCCAGGGGGTCCGGATCGGGAAAGATGAACGCGGGCATATGAAGGAAATGCTGAACGGCGGCAAGGATTCCCAAGCGCGCCGCCGCCGGACCATGCGGAACGGAGCCTGAGGCTTCTCGGCAGGAAGCTGGTGCCGGTGGGGACCGTTGACAGCGTCTCGAGGCGGACGGCGAGTCAGGCTCCAGCAAAAAAACCAGTCGGAAACCGTGACAAAAAAGTGCCCGTGCATTCCGCCGAAAGCGAACGCGGATTCTGTCTGTGCCAAGGACGACTCCCCCGTTCGTTCCGATTTGGGCCGTATGTGCAGGCTTCGCCAATGCGGGGCAACGAAATCTGCGTGCTGTCGGGCGCCAGAACGCACGCGGCGACGGCCAATTGTTCGGATCAAGGACGTCCGAACGAAGCTGAAACCACTGCATCTGTCAACCCAGTAATGTCAGAACACTAGAGCCGGCCGAGATTTTCGGAAACCGAGCGCGCCGCGTGCCGTAGGAGCGCACCGATCCGGTCGCTGTCGCCCACGCTCAAATTGATGTCGGGCACAGATACGCCCAAGGCGCCGGCCGTCTCGCCGTCAGGCAGGTGGATCGCCGCGCCAAAGCTAAACACATTCGGGCGAAACTCGCCCTTATCGATCGCGTAGCCGCGCAGCTTGGTCGCGGCAATGTCGCTGTCGAGTGCCTCACGTTCGGTGATCGTGTGGTCGGTGAAGGGCTGAAGAGTGGCTGCCACTTGATCCCTCAACAGACGGTAGTCTTCCGCGAGAATCGCTTTGCCCGTTCCGACGCAGTAGATCGGTGCCGCTCCGCCGACTGGATTCCACGACCGAATTGGCTTGGTGCTTTCGATCTTGTCAATGTAGACCACGTTCAACCCGTCGCGGACCGCCAGGTAGACTGTCTCCTTCGTCTCTTCTGACAGATAGAGCATCATCTGGGACGCAGCTGTACGCAGGTTCAGATTCTCTACAACCGAGCGCCCGATCTGCCAGGCTTTGAGCGTGGCCGCGTAGGTTCTGTCAGGCTCTCGGCGGACGTATCCGAGCGCGGTCAGAGTCTGCAGAAGCCGGAATGTATTGGACTTGGTCAGCCCAAGTTCGCGGGAGAGGTCCGAAACACCCGTTCCAGACTTCAAGCCTGCCAGTTTTTCAAGGATCGCCAGACCTTTGGACAGGGTTGAGTCGACACGCTTTTCGGTTTCCCTGCTCATGCCAACGGCCCTTTGCGGTCTGGATGTTCGCCGAACTGCGGAGGCTCATGTGCCCTGACCCGGGGCGGTGTCCCGTCGAGTCGGCGGATCTCGACAAGCGCGGAATGGGCGGCCGGGCTCTGACTGAATTCCGAGGTGCGCAGATCATGCGTCAGGACGTTTGGATTGCCGTGCCTGTCGCAATGATCCGGTTCGTCAAAGTCAGGATCGTACCAGGCCCCGGTCCACAGGAAGACAGCGCCCTGCGCAATTTCTGATGTGACACGCGCTCCGGCAAGGCACCTTCCTCGGTCGTTGAAGACTTCAACGATATCTCCATCCGAGACGTGTCGGTCCGCAGCGTCGGCTGGGTTGATCAATACAGGTTCCCGGTCGAGAATCTTTCCGTCCATGCTAAGTGTGCCATTGTCGTACTGGCTGTGAAGCCGCGTCCCAGGCTGACCTGAGACGAGGGCGAGCGGATATGTCTTTGCAGCAGGCGAGGACAGGTCGTGCGGGATGTTCCATGTTGCATGCCCCGCGCATTCGTCAAGTCTGAAGCTGGCAACTGTTTTCGAGAATAGCTCAATGCGGCCGCTGGGTGTCGGGCGTGGGTTTTCGGACGGATTCGCGCGAAAACCGGACAGGAACACCTGCGCCGGCGACGGGTCCGGCAGTTCAATGATGTCTCCGGCAATGAAGGCGTCCCAGTCTGGCAAAGGAATTCCGTAACTGTCGGCCGTTTTCTGGGTATCGAACCAGAGTCTGCGCAGCCAGGCCTCTTCGTCCCGCCCTTCTGTGAAGTCCTGTTCGACACCGAGCCGCCGTGCGAGGTCAGCGTAGATTTCATACTCGGTGCGTGCGTATCCAGGCGGATCGATCGCCTTTGGCATAGGCACGAGAATGTTGTCAGTTTGGCCGCCGCCGAAGTCCGTGCGTTCCTGCGGGGCGGCGACGGGAAGGACGATGTCGGCGTGCCGCGCCGTGGACGTCCAGTTGATTTCGTTTACGATTACCGTCTCGGGTCTTTGGAAAGCCCTGCGCAGGCGATTGAGATCCTGATGGTGGTGGAAGGGATTGCCTCCGGCCCACCAGATAAGGCGGCAGTCAGGCAAAGTCAGTGTTTTGCCGCTGTATCTGTAGGTCGCGCCTGGATTCAGCAGCATTTCCGAGATCATGGCGACAGGAATGAACGCTGGAATCGGGTTGCTGCCCTGTGGAAGGCGACCCCAAGGGAAGGGCCGCGCGATGTTGCCCACATGGGCGTTGACCGCGTAGCCGACAGTATAGCCGCCACCCGGCAGTCCAATCTGCCCAAGGATGGCCGCGAGCGAAACGCAGGCCCAGAGCGTTTGCTCACCCCAGTCGGCGCGCTGCAGTCCAGCGGCGCAGGCGATCATGGTTCGTTTTGCCGCCATCTCGCGGGCAAGTGCGCGGATGCGTCCAGCTTCGAGGCCGCTGATTTCGGCCGCCCATTCCGCCGACTTGGGAGCGTCGTCAGCGGTGCCCTGAAGATAGCGGATGAAACGGTCTGCCCCGACAGTATAGCGGTCAAGGAATGTCTGGTCGTGCAGTCCCTCTTTCACGAGGGTATGCGCGAGCGCGAGCATGATAGCTGTGTCCGATCCCGGTCTCGGGGCGAGCCACTCGGCCTTAAGCGACGCGTCTACATCGGTGCGCAATGGGCTGAGATTGACAAAACGAACGCGCTTTTCCGCACAAAGCCTTAGATTGTCCGCCAACCGATGTCTGGAGGCCCCGCCGTCACAGATCTGCGAGTTTCGCATCGCCAGCCCGCCGAAGAGCACGACCAGATCTGAATGCTCGGCGATGACCGGCCAGCGCGTTGCCTCAACGACATGCTCGCGAAAGCCTCCACCCACGAAATGCGGCATCGCAACGAGTGCGGCGTTGTAACTGTAGTTCCCTTCGGAGCGAACAAAGCCGCCAATGGTATTCAGGAAGCGCTTGAGCTGGCTCTGCGCGTGGTGAAACCGCCCGGCGCTTGCCCAGCCGTAGGATCCACCGAAAATTGCCTTGTTTCCATGCTCCTCTCTGACCCGCGTCATTTCATGGGCGATGAGGTCAAGAGCCTCGTCCCAGCAGACTTTCACGAATGTGTCGCTGCCTCGTTCGCCTTTTCGGCCGTCCAGCCACCCCGACCGCACGGCGGGTTCCAGAATCCTTGCGCGACCATGGAGTCCGCTGGGGATGTTTTTGTTGAGCAAAGACGGGTCAGGATCGCTGGGATGACCATTGACCTCCGTGATCCGGCCGTCTTTCGTTTGGACTACGCCAATACCCCAATGGGAAGAGGTCAGTGTTGGACGATCTGGTGCCAAGGCTCTCTGTTCCGAAATATGGAATGCCTATTTCAATAACTGACACGATTGAATCGCCCTGTCATTCCCAAAATTTAGTGACGTAGATACGGTGGATTTCAGGACTCCAGCATCCTCGCCGAAAGAGGACGATCCGAGAGAGTGGAAGGCCATTACGTCCATAGAATTCTGAAGGGCCTGGCCCAAAATACCATATATTGTCTTCGATGACGATCCTGTTGGGGCAAAATCACAACATAATGTGCAATGGCTGAGAATTTTGATCAGTCTCAAAGACAGGATAATCCACGGTGTTGGTATGATGGACAAGCTCGAGGCCGCGCACGACGAACGGCAGCAATGAGAGAATCCCTTACAAAATTCTGCGTCCAAGTGGGATCATTTCCTGTCATCGGGTGTATTTTCTGGTTGGCTTGGACAGGAATCTTTTCCGCCGGTATGCTCAAGTCGCAATGCTCGGACTTGCGGAAATAATTCCCGATTTCCTGAGGCAGCTTGGTTACAGGGCTATAAAGCCTGACCTAAGAACTGAGTGGTCGTCCCAATTGAGGCGATTCTCAGTAGGCACCATACCGAACAGCGAGTGCCACATGGCTTGGAACGGGGCCACTCGGGAGCAGGGTAAGCGACCGATGGGGAGACATGAAACCGATGTGACGGATGCCGAAGGGTCCATGGCCGAACCGTCCATCCCACCCCTTCAGGGCTTGGGGCGTCCTCGCATACCCGGCATGCGGGCTTTTTTAGCCGCACACCGTTAACTCAATGCGATCAACGTCGTACTTTGCGTACTGTGTTATGAGGACTGGCCTTCGACAATATCGCATAAGGACGGTTGACGGGCTGAAGAGGTGTACTGATTCCAGAGACGGTACCCGAACTGTTTGGGCGCGTGTGCTCTGCGAGCGCAAGGGCTGACGGAACGCGAAGGGCGAGCCGTGCGCCAGACTCCCAATCCGGGGTTCTGGATGGCCTGTTCACCGAAAGAGCTTGGTCGTCCGGACAAGGCTGGGTGGATACAGGCGTCATTGCCCGAAGCAGAGAGGAATCTCCGTTGCGAATGCAGGAAAGTGAAGGATTGGTCCGCCTCCCAAGGCAGTCCCGGCTGTGCAATTGACGATGGTTCACATCCTGAACAAGACTGCGCGACTTCGCGAGAGTACGGCACAGCGTCATCCCGCCGGGATCGAGAACACGGCAATGCAGGCCAGGATCACCGCCAATAACACGAAAAGGATTTCGTTGAATATCGTCAACCGTTCTGTGTGCGGACAGTCCTTGTAGTTGTAGATGATCGCCAGCAGGGTCTGCAGGAAGTAGTAGGCCGCAAAAGCCCGCGATGCCAATGCGATGATTTCGAACAGGTCGACCATCCAGACCAGCAAAATTGCACAGACCGCAACCGCAAGGTATCCGAGTTGGGAAGACAGGCGTCCTTGGCTGTTTTCCCGCAGCAGGCCGCCGCCGCCGCCGAGGTCTGCCACGGCTGCGCTGAACTGGCTCGTCACTGCCGCCACCATCAGCATCACTGGCAGCACCAGTGCCACCGGCAGCATGACGTCGATGATTGCCGCCAATTCAACGTCCATGAGATCCATGCGTTGTACCACGGGCATGAGCAGCAACACCGAGACGACATAGAGGATGCCGGACACGAGTTGGGCGATCCGCATGCTCCGGATCCGGACATCCGGGGAGTACTTCTCTCCGAGAAAGCGCGAGGTCTCAAAGCCCTGCACCACCAGAAGTGCGCCGGCGAGAATGCGGAACTGGGTCCAGACATCCCTGTCCGGATGATCGAAGGCCAGTTTCCCGCCGTCAAGGAAACCAACGGCGAAGATGGCCAGACCGGCAATCAGCGCCAGCACCACCGAAAGCTGAATTGCCGCCGACACACCTTCGAGCCTTTCGAGGCCTGTCAGGCCTTTAAAATAGCCGACGACGGCGATGAATGCGATGATTCCCGTCGTCAAAAGACGTTCCGCGACCGGGTCGGACAAGCCCAGACAGCTCAGGACGAAGTTCGAGAGCAGGGACAGGTAGAAGGCGACCGCGATGACATAGGCGCCGACCAGGACCACGTTCGACAGATATTCGATCTCGCGGGTATGGCCCGCAAGGCCACCATTGGCGAGTTTCGGCTCGATATGGGTGATATTGAACCGAATGACATGGCCGATTGAGTAGGCGAGCAGCACGATTCCCAGCACTGCCAGAGGCGACAATGCACCCACCACGCTGGCGAGCAGGGGAGCCATAATTAAAAACCCGCTTCCCATGATCGAGGACAGCGGCGTGAGCGTTGCCCGCCAGAGTGCGCTGCGAAACATGCTCGGGCGCAGCAGAAAACTGACTGCGGCAAGACCGAGGACAAGCAGGAAGGCGTTTAGCGCCAGGTCGGAGGATGACATTCGCGGTTTGCCTCAATTTCGCTGGATATGGATACGCAGGCCCGTCAACGCCCAGATTGAACTGACATGGTAGCACTGGAGATTGAAGATTCTGTGACGCCCGTCCAGGAACCTAATCCGCCACAGGATTCTAATGCCTTGAGCTTTGTTATTCCGTTCTTCTTAAACCGGTTTGCGGAGTCGCCGGGCATCGTGTTGTGGCGCTTCGCGATGAGTTTCTAGTCATAGACACTGCCGTTACAGTAAGCAATCCTGATCTGCCGCATCTGCAATTTGTCTTCAGATTTTGGCGCTTGCGGTATTGAACAGCAGCAAGAACAAAAAACCGATCCGATGGATGTGGTGACGATTCGGATCATTAAGTCTGTGGCGGAAGCAACAGCCTGCTTGGGGTATCTGAACAGGTAAACAGCGCGGCCCCAGTAATTGCAGTCGCTGTCAGGCCGGGGTCTCGGCGTCGAAGCCGACGGCGGACACGCATGCGCGGCGGAACTAAAGCCCAGAATCGCCATCGAATACAATATATGGTATCTTCGGTCAGGCCTTTGGAGATGCGCGGTATAGCGGGGCTCGCTGCTCCGACGACCGGCGGCCAGTCAGTGTTCGTCCTGCTTCATGCGATCCTTCAGGAATTCACCATAGCGTCCGAGTGACGTAATGAATGCCCAGTAAATCAGCGCCACGAAGATGTAGGTTTCCATATAGTAGGCCACCCAGTCACCCGTCCCGAATGCAGCCTGAGCGGAGGCGAGAAGGTCGAAGAGGCCGATGATGATGACGACGGCTGTTTCCTTGAAGGTCACGACGACCATATTGATCGTCGCTGGCAGGGCGTGCCGGAACACCTGTGGAAGAATAATCAGCCCGAGCGACTGCCACTTCCCGAAGCCCAGGGCTTCGCCCGCTTCGTACTGACCGTTCGGGATCGCCTGGAAACCCCCGCGGAACACCTCGGCCTGATAACAGGCAAAGAACAGCGAGAACGCGATGATGATCCGCCATATTTTATCGCCCTGAAGCCAGTCCGGAAGCAGGATCGGAACGACGACGGCCGCAGTGAAGAGCGTCGTTAGAAGCGGCAGCGAGCGGATGAAGTCAATCAGAAGAGATGCCACAAGCCGCAGCACCGGCAGGCGCGAGCGCCGCATCAACGCCAGCCCGAGCCCCATTGGCATGCCAAGCAGAACGACGGACGAAAAAAGAAACAGAACAAGCGACAGGCCGCCCCACTTGTCGGTGGTCACCTGTTCCAGTCCAATGGGACTTCCTTCCATCAGAAGGTAATATGTCGCGAATCCCGCCAACCAGAGCGTAATGAGTCGCCGCGCCGACCAGAACCACGGGATACAGGACAGGATGACAGTGGCGATTATGGCTACGGCCGCCGACGTCGAGCGCCAGTGTTCTTCGTAGGGATAAAGGCCGAACAGGATAAGGCGATGCCGGGCATCGATAATTGACCAGCACGCGCCCGCGTCCGCATCTCTGCATAGCGCCGCGTCTTCGGCGCGCCAGACGGCGCGCAGAATTCCCCAGTCAATCGCCTGCCAAGCCAGCAACGCGAGGAATGCGGCGATGCAAAGGGTAACGAGACCGTCAAGCGGCTTGCGGAACGCACGGCGCCTCAGCCGCTCGATGGCGCCGCCTATGGTCGGCGGAGCGGAGCTCATGCCCCGTATCCCTTCAGAGCCAGCCGTGCGTTCAGCCAGTTAATGGCCTGGGCCAGCGCAAAGTTCACCAAAAGGAACGACCCCATGAGAATTGCAATCAGCTCAAGCGTCTGGCCGGATTGCGTGATCGAGGTCGACACAATGTAAAACAGATCGGAGAATCCGATGGCCACGCCGACGGTGGTGGCCTTCATGATGAATATCCATTGGTTGCCGAGCGGTGGGATGATCGAGCGCAGAGCCATTGGCATCCGGATGGTCCACCATACCGCGAAGGGCCTCATGCCAAGGCTCACGCCTGCCTCACGCAGTCCCCTCGGAACTTCCGCAAGACCCCCGCGCACGACTTCACCAATATAGGCGGCGCCGTAAAGAACGATGCCCACGATCATCGCGACCACCTCGACCGACAGAGTTAGCCCGCCCACGAAACGAAGCCCTTTGAGTTCGGGGTAGGATACCAGGTTCTGGCCGTCGGGTGTCAGCAGAAGTGCCGCAGCCACAATGATGGCAATGGATCCGGCCAGCCAGATGGCCAGCGCCCGCGTCGTGGAACCGGAATAGCGCAGCGCCCCGATACCGAGAAGAACCGATCCCAGAACCAGGCCAGCGACAACGCTGAGCGGCAATGAGAGGACGGGCACCATGATCCCTCGGTTCGACATGAAGACTGCATCGGAGATCGAATATGCCTGCCGCGGTCCCGGGAAGTGGATGAGCAGAGCGTAGAGGAATACGACCTGAAGAATGAGCGGAATGTTTCTGAATACCTGGACGTAAATGCTTGAAGCCACCTGCAGGCCGAGATTCTTGCTGTCCCGCATGGTGCCAATGATGAATCCGAGGATGGTTGCGAAGACAATTGAGGTCAGGCCGACGAAAACTGTGTTCAGGAAACCGATCAGCAGCGTTCGCGCGTAAGGGTCGTCGATGGTCCGTTCAAGCAGCGAGAAGCTGTAGCTCCACCCTGTTGACCTGTCGAGGAACGAAAATCCCGAGGTAATGCCGAGCGCGGCAAGATTGACCTGCGCGCTGCGGATGGCGCCGAGCGCAACGACCAGAACGACTGCAACCAGCCCGACCTGGACTGCGATTTCCGACGCGGTCATGCGGCGGAAATCTCCCCAACTCAACATGGATTGCCCCTAATGGGTGAGGCCGTCCTCGGAACGGGGACGGCCTGCAAGCAACTGGTCCGGGTCAGTCCAGGATCGGCGTGTAGAGCACGCCGCCGTTGCTCCAGAGGTTATTCAGACCTCGCTCAAGCTTGTAAGGAGATCCTTCGCCAAGGTTCCGGTCATAGATCTCGCCGAAGTTGCCCATTGCGGCGATCATTTCGCGTGCCCAGGTGTCACGCAGACCGAGACGCTCACCCATGCCGGAATCGACGCCCAGCAGGCGGGCCACGGTCGGGTTCGGCGGATTGGCGGTCATTTCCTCGACATTCGACGACGTCACGCCAAGCTCTTCCGCCTTGATAAGGGCTGCCAGCATCCAGTTTACGATGTCGACCCAGTCTTCGTCGCCCTGGCGCATCGCGGCCGCGATGGGTTCAGCCGACAGCTTGTCGTTCAGAATGACATGTGAATCGGCGTCTTCGAACTGATTTGCCAGTAAAACGGCGATGGATGGACCCCAGGCCGCGTAGGCGTCGCAGCGTCCGGCTTTGTACGCGCCGATCACCTCAGCGGTTTTCTCGAAGCTGACCATCGTGTGCTCGACATTCTCGGCCTTGAGGTGGTCAGCGACTATGCGCTCGATCGTAGTTCCTGCGGCCACACATACAGTTCCACCGCCAAGTTCGCTCGCGGTGCTGATTCCTAGCTCTTTGCGAACCATCAGCTGAGCGCCACCGAAGAAGTAGGGGAGCGAGAACTGAAGGCCAAGCTCGGTGTCACGGCCCATTGTCCAGCCTGTGGCCTTGATGACAACATCTACATCGCCCGACTGAAGCGCCGGGAACCGCTGCGCCCAACTGAGCGGCACAATCTGGTTCTTGTCCGGGTCACCGAGGATTGCCACGGTCAGTGCACGGCAAAGGTCTATGTCGAGACCCTTCCACTCGTTTTTGTCGTTCACTTCGACAAATCCGAAGTAACTGCCGTTATGGCCGGAACACAGCAGCGTACCCCGCTCCTGCACGGTCTTTAGCGTTTCGCTTTCCGCGAACGCCACCGTTCCGATCCCTGACAGGCCAACAGCAGCAACTGCCGCCGCAATCCATTTGCGTTTCGTGGTCATGTGCAAACTCCCTATTTGTTCCGTATATCGGCACAATCGTTTTATATACCGAGAATGGCAACCGCAACTTTATTAGTCAAGAAGATTCACGGGCAACCGGAAGGGGAGGTTAGGTTATGTCAGGGGACTCTGTGCGAAGCTCTTTGTAAGACACCATTACGTGAGTCCGGAACGCCGGCCTCTCCGTCAGACGGCGGTAGTAGGCCTGCAGATTCGGAAGGTGCGCCCGTTCGATTTCGATATCGTAATAGCGGAACAGGGCGTGCCCGAACTGGATGTCGGCGAGCGTAAAGTCATTGCCAGCGAGGAATGCGTGGGCCGCCAGCCTGCTGTCTGCGATGGCCAGCTTTTCTTCAAGTGATCGGACGGCGTCGGCAATCGCAGCCCGGTCCGGAGTTTCGCTTTTCACAGCCCGCCAGAAAACAGGGCCGGTAAACTGAAGCGCAACATTGACTTTTGACCATTCCGCCCACTGGTCAACTGCTGTGTGTTCCTTGATGCCGGTTGGCCAGACGCCGCGTTTCCGTACTTGCTGGCCATATACCTCAATATCGCTCCGGATTCCCAGATTGCAGGGCCCTCGGCGTCCTGAATCACCGGAACCGTACGGTTGGGGTTCAGCAGGTGAAAGTCACTTGTATCAAGACCACCGAACCGGTGACCGACATCGTGTCGGACATAATCCAGCCCAAGCTCGGCGATGCGCCACATGACCGCCTGAACGTTGGATGACGTCATTCTTCCCCATACAGTAACCAACTCGACCCCCGCTGCGGTTTTCTAACTGTGGAGCAGGCAAAACTGAGTCCTGCGCTGTATGAGCGGACCTGCGATTTGGGGGAAAGTAGCCCGCAAGCGCAGGCGCGTCCGAACCTGTCGCAGACCGGGAGCATCAAAGCCTCCGTATGCCCGGTTACCTATTTCGACTTGTGGCGTGGCTTGAGGATCCCCAATCATGTCTGCAGCCTTTCCGGCAAATCAGGTTCCATGGCGGATTGACAGTAGAAGACTGCCGCCAACGATCGAAGTTAACCTGAAGCGCCTCTTGGGCTTGATGACGCTGCATTCGGAGTCGAGCGCTCGTACAGCCAACGCATCCGCCGCAAAATTGAATTGCGTTCACATTCTGTGCCTTCCGCAGGAGAAGCTGGCTTTCTCGGTGAGAAAATGGAACGGCTCCCCTTGATAACGCTTTCAGGTGTCTGATACGAAGCCAACTAGGACATGGGGCCGTCTTTTCATCATGTTGTGGCAAAGGCGAATTTGGCATACCGTATGGCTGGCTACAGGTTCAGGTCGGCCTCCGAGTGCAGCCTGGATTCGGGGAAAACCCGCACAACTGAAGAGTTTTTCAAAAGGCTTCGACATAGAAAAGAATAAAACAGCGGGAAGCGAATTATGTCGGGAGTAACCCTGAAACAGGTCATCAAGCGCTACGGCGACGAACAGGTCATTCATGGAGTTGACCTCGATATCGAGGACGGCGAATTCTGCGTCTTCGTAGGGCCCTCGGGCTGCGGTAAATCCACGCTGCTGCGGATGGTCGCCGGGCTGGAAGAGACTACTGAGGGTCGAATCAGCATTGGAACGCGTAACGTGACACGGCTTGACCCGGCGGAGCGGGGAGTTGCAATGGTGTTTCAGACCTACGCGCTGTACCCGCATATGACGGTTAGGGACAACATGGGCTTCGGCCTCAAGATGAACGGCCATCCGGCGTCCGAGATCAAGGCCAAGGTAGCGGAGGCGTCCCGAATACTGAAGCTTGATGAATATCTAGGGCGCAAACCGGCTGCGCTTTCGGGCGGTCAACGCCAGAGAGTCGCAATCGGCCGGGCGATCGTCAGAGGACCGGAGGTGTTTCTTTTTGACGAGCCGCTTTCCAACCTCGATGCGGAACTTCGGGTCGAAATGCGGGTCGAAATCGCGCGGCTGCACAAGGAAATCGGCGCGACGATGATCTATGTCACGCACGACCAGGTTGAAGCGATGACCCTCGCCGACAAAATCGTTGTCCTTCGCGCGGGCAATATAGAACAGGTTGGCGCTCCGCTCGACCTCTACCGCGACCCGGACAACCGATTTGTGGCGGGATTCATTGGATCGCCGTCAATGAACTTTCTTGATGGCGTGTCCAAGGTAGGGGTCGTTGAGGTGCCAGCGTTTCGGGAAAGCGTTTCGACGGCGGTCAACCTGCCAGGTGACGGCACGGAGGTGACAGTTGGTCTGCGCCCGGAGCATGTCGATCTTGACCCGGATGGAAGCACGCACACTGTCGAGCTGACCGAAGCGCTCGGAGGAGTCAGCTATGCCTACCTTACCAGCAGCGCGACGGGAGAAAAGATGATTGTCGAGGAACGCGGCGATACGCGTTCAAGTGCCGGCGATCAGGTCGGCATTTCCTACGAAATGCGGCGACTGCAGGTTTTCGACAAACGCACGGAAACGCGCATAAGGTGAGAAGTCTTTCCGCGACTTCCGCACTTGAACTCACCCACGCTCGACTGCGAGCGGTTCGGCGTGTCAATGACTGTTTCGGCTCACCGTCTCGCAAATCCGGGCCGAAGGACTATGGTTGCGTCCTGAACATCGGAAGGCATCGTTAACCGGCGGTTAGCTGAGCAGCCTGGCAGCATGCGCCACCGGCGGGCCAAGGAACGCGCGCGCAGGCAGGCCGTCGGAAGGAGCTTAACAGGCGCCGCCGGTTGGTGGAATGCCGTGGAAACCTGCGTATTCCCTGAGGTCAGGCTCTGCATGGATAACGTTTGCCGGGATGGGTTGCTGGACCTCAGTGCGTGTCATTCAAGGGCTGCCTGACAGCGTATTTGGCTCGAACCGGCTCAATTCGAAGACTTCATTTGATTGACAATGCGCCTTTGAACCTGCACCGGTGCGGCACCAATGCCCGTTCAAGGATGTGGTGGAGCACATATGTCCTCAATTGCTGAACCTATTCCGATGGCCGCGCACCGGGCCGGACGGCTGAGCGGACAGGCGCAGGTGCCGGGAGACAAATCAATCAGCCACCGTTCGCTGATTCTCGGCGCCCTAGCGGTCGGTGAGACACGGATCTTGGGACTGCTGGAAGGAGAGGACGTGCTCGCAACGGCTTCTGCAATGCGCGCCTTTGGGGCCGAAGTGACACGCCACGGCGACGGCGAATGGTCTGTCCATGGCGTGGGCGTGGGCGGATTTGCGGAGCCGGAAGACGTCATTGACTGCGGCAATTCCGGAACTGGGGCGCGGTTGTTGATGGGGGCGATGGCGACCACATCCATTACAGCGACTTTCACCGGCGATTCATCGCTCCGTGGCCGCCCAATGGGGCGAATCACCGATCCCTTGGTTTTGTTCGGTGCCCGGGCCGTTGGCCGAACCGGTGGACGGCTGCCGATGACCTTGGTCGGCGCCGCGGACCCAGTGCCCGTGAGGTACACGCTTCCTGTCGCTTCGGCCCAGGTGAAATCTGCGGTATTGCTGGCCGGGCTGAACGCGATGGGCCAGACCGTTGTGATCGAAAAGGAAGCGACGCGCGACCATACAGAACGCATGCTACGCGGATTCGGCGCCGAGGTGACCGTCGAACAGACCGAGACAGGCCGAACCATCACGCTGACCGGATATCCCGAACTTAGTCCCCGGAACATTGCAGTTCCGCGTGACCCGTCCTCGGCTGCGTTCCCGGTCTGCGCCGCGCTGATTTCCGAGGGATCGGAAATTCTGGTGCCTGCCGTTGGGATGAATCCCACGCGCACGGGACTCTATGTCACCCTTGCCGAGATGGGCGCCAATCTGGAATTCGAAAATGAAAGCGATGAGGGCGGCGAGCCTGTAGCTGACCTTCGCGCCCGGTTTTCGCCAGGCCTTAAGGGTGTCGAGGTGCCTCCTGAGCGGGCAGCCTCCATGATCGACGAATACCCTATTCTCGCCGTCGTGGCGGCATTTGCCGAGGGCCGTACAGTAATGCGCGGCGTGGGAGAGCTTCGGGTCAAGGAAAGTGACCGAATTGATGCCATGGCGAAGGGCCTTGAGGCGAATGGAGTCGATGTTGAGGAAGAAAGGGACACTTTGACCGTGCACGGGCGCGGAGCCGGTGGTCTGCCAGGTGGTGCGCGTGCCGAGACGCGGCTAGACCACAGAATTGCCATGTCGTTTCTGGTTGCGGGAATGGCCGCGAAGAAACCGGTATCGGTCGACGATGCCAGGCCAATCGTGACCTCGTTTCCGTCCTTTGAGCTGCTGATGACCGGACTGGGCGCATCACTCGTGAACCTCCGGGAATGACTGGAGTTCTTTGTGGAGCGCCCAGAAGGGATAGGACAATGGACTTTACTGCAGCCCGGCAAAACAACTGTTCGGTTCCGTCGCTGCGGCGGTGGCTGGCATTTGTGTGAATGTCCGAGCGCGGCTTCAGTCCGGTTTGCACGGACGTTCCGGAGAGTGTGACGGAGAGCATGGCCAGGAACGCGATGGCTAACCCGATGCATGGACGCTGCGGTCTTGGAGCCGGTCGGAATTCCACGAGCCGATGCAGGAGACCGCCAGTTGACAGCCGTGTCATGATTCAAACTTCAGGCATCGGTCACGGAGGGTCCGCTGCGCTATGTGAAGCACCGTCCGTCCATCCTTTGGGAACACACAGTATTGGTTTCGTTTCGGCTCGTTGCCTGTCCATCCGTGACGTTTGCCTTGATTCATCTGTCCACGCGCCGTGTGGTCGCGGATCGAGTCGGGTCCAGCTGCCGGCCGGGCGGTTGGGATGCCTGAAATGAACGTCATCATTGCAGTTGACGGGCCTGCCGCCTCTGGCAAAGGCACAATCTCGAGGGCCATCGCGGCGCGATTTGGATTTTCGCATCTTGACACGGGACTGCTCTATCGAGCCGTAGCGCGGCGTGCCATCGACGGGGAGGATCCGGTTGCGGCCGCACGGACTCTGAAAGCTGGCGATCTGGAACGGAGTGACCTCCGATCGGTCGAGGTATCCAGAATGGCGTCGCGGGTGGCAGCCGATGAGTGCGTTCGCGCGGCTCTTGTCGTTTTCCAGCGGGAGTTCGCGCATTCAGATGGCGGAGCGGTACTCGACGGGCGAGACATCGGAACGGTAATCTGCCCGGATGCTGACTGCAAGATATTCGTGGTCGCATCCGATGAAGTGCGTGCAAAGCGCCGCTACCTGGAACTGGTGGAAAAGGATCCTTCAACCGAATTTGAAACGGTTCTTTACGACCTTCGCGACCGCGACGCCCGCGACAGCAGGCGTGCCGTGGCGCCGTTGCGACCGGCCCCGGACGCAGTGCTGCTTGATACCAGCCATTTGACAGTCGAAGAGGCATCGGGGCGGGCGGTGGAACTGGTGGATGGAGCAATCGCCAGAAACCGTTCCCGTCAATCAGGGAATTCGTAGGCCACGCTGTCGCAGATGATCGGTGTGCCGTCCCGAAGCTGAAGCCCAAGCTGTGCCGCTGGGTGGAAACAGGTTGCGGATAGAACCGAATTCACAGAGTTTCCGGCAACCAAAATTTTTCGAGAGGAACGGAGATGAAGAACAGAGCGCTAGGGCGGGGAGGTCCGTTGGTCCACCCGATCGGCATTGGGGCCATGAGCTTTACCGACTTCTACGGGCCGACCACCGATGCGAACAGCCACGCGATTCTCGATGCGGCCGTCGAAGCGGGCATCAACCATATCGACACCGCCAACGTCTACGGGATGGGCAAATCGGAAAGCGCGATCGGAAGCTATTTCAAGGCTCATCCGGGCAGGCGCGGAAAGTTCAGCATCGCGACCAAGGCATCGATTTCGCGCGATGCGGACGGCGCGCGCGTGTTTAACAACACAGCTGCGCATCTTGAGGCTGAACTTGACGGAAGTCTCGCCCGGATGGGTATTGAAGCCGTTGATCTTTTCTATGTGCATCGGCGCGACCCCGAGATTCCGATAGAGGAAGTGACAGAATCGCTTGCTGGCCTCGTCCGGAAGGGAAAGGCCATAGGAATTGGCTTTTCGGAAATTGCGCCGTCCAGTCTCCGGCGGGCTCACGCTGTACACCCTGTCACCGCCGTTCAGTCGGAGTATTCTCTCCAGACCCGCCTGCCTGAACTGGGGCTTGTGCAGACCTGCGCCAAACTAGGTGTGGCACTGGTGGCGTTTTCTCCGGTCGGCCGGTCTTTGCTGACCGACACGCCACTGTCGCGGGAGGCGATCTCTGAAATCGGGTTCCTGAGTTCCAATCCCAGGTTTATGGAACCAAACCTTTCCGCGAATATTGCGGCCACTTCCGGCTTTCGGGAGCTTGCGGCTGAAATGGGCACCTCGGCCGCTGGCCTTGCGATTGCCTGGGTGCTGGCTCAGAGCGAAAATGTCATTGCGATACCGGGCACGCGTTCCGTTCGGCATTTCGCCGAGCTTCTTGATGCGGCACGGCTTGATCTTACTTCTGAGGATCTCGCGGCAATCGAGTCCGTGCTTCCGGTTGGCTGGTGCCATGGAGACCGGTATTCATCCGGGCAATGGATTGGGCCTGAGCGCTATTGCTGAAATGTTTCGCGCGTCCGTGCCTCACGGACAGCCTCACGCAGACGTAGTGGAGTACGATCCAGGTCGACGGCCGTTCTTTACGTGGGGAGTTCGGCCATAGACGCCCGGCTTCCATGTTCCGAATTCTGGCCTTTCGCGGGTCCGTGGGAATTCGAGGCCGCGGTTGCTGTCCCAGCGGCACGATGAGTGTGCCATCGCCGGTCTGCTGCGCCCGTGGAATGACCTGGTACGGAAGTCTTGCGTGGTGCGGGAACGACCCAAATGCGCATGGTGAACCGTTGTTCATGAAGGCTTCAGCCGGGGCAGGGTGCCTCAGTCACTCCGGCCCGCTCAATGGTACACCGTTGACTCGAAGTTGGCTCAGTCGCGCGCTGTCTGAAGATGCTGAACGAAGAGTGACAGGATCACTTGTCCGTCCCGGAGCTTGCTGGTGTCAGGCATGGGCGGGCGCTTCGACGGTATGAAGCCAGCGAGGAGCGCGGCGTCTTTCAACGGTGTCCGGCTGAAAGGCCCGGTATGCCGCATATGCGCCTGCGGTGTGCGGATGCCGCGAAACCGTTCCGGACCCGTCACGCAGTCATGTCCGGTCGGCGGCAGGCCGCATTGTCCTGAATATGTGTCCTGCTGTCAGTTCAGAACAGCTTCGGCGAGTTTCGAAAGCCACGGCAGCACAAGAACAGCCAGAATGCCTCCGCCGATCAGTTTGATCCACCGCAGGTCGGTCCTGATCACCGAGATCTCTTCCCTCAGCGCGCCCTCGACCCTCTCGATCTTTGCGGTCAGATTGCTATGCACCGTCTCGATCTTCGCGGTCAGGTCGCCCTCGACCCTCTCGAGATCGGTTCTGGTAGCGACGCCGCCGGTGACGCCGGAATGGATCGAGCGCGTGATCGCCTCCGTCTGCTCCTGCGCGAAGCCCGCACTGCGCAGTCTCTGCATTTACGCTATAGTGTCGAAAGCCGCTTCGCCCATCGGTGCTCTCCGCATTCCGCTGCCCGCAGACTAAGGACGTTCCGCAGGAATTTCCAGAGCTTCCAGCGGCCATTTCCTTACTTTGGAATTTCGCTGCCGAATACCCAAGCCGTTCCCGGACACCAGTGCGGAACGCCGTACATTAGCCATATGTGAACGCCCCCTGCGGTGCAAGCTGGAAGTTGGACAAAATCTGGCAGGCGGCCAAGGTGCTGTCGAATATCCGGCTTCTGAGACGCAGCATTCATGCGTCCCGGGCCCATATCGTGTTCGCGGATCGGATCCGGAACGCCTGGGCGGGCCCGAAGCCCTGAGGCTGAAACCGGTTCTTCCGACCAGGTTCCTCTGAGCTTCTGCCCCTGTCATGTCTTTCGTCCAGACCGCACCGTCTGGGGCAATCCGCGCATCACGCTTTCATCTGCATGTCCACTGATCCCGGTATTCCGTTTCCTTGCCAAGCGGCCTTCGTTCCTTTCCAACTGCTCTGAAACGGCGCTAGCCGCTGTAGTGCACCTTGCGGGAATGTCAGATGCTGTCGACGGCGGTATTGCATTGCGCGCGAATCGCGTCTATGGACAAACCGTCAACAAGGCGGAAACCGCCGCAAGGCATCGAGAACGGGCAGGGTCGGGAGAACCGGCCCTCTTTGCTTTGCGGTTTCCTGGTTGGCAAGACCTGTGAAAGACCGGCGGAGGCAACCGCTCGGCCAGAAATCCTAAAGAGGAACCGAAACACTTGGCAAATGCAACGATGGAGGAATTCGAAGCCCTCCTGAACGAAAGCTTCGAAGTCGACACACCCAAGGAGGGAAGTGTCGTCAAAGGAAAAGTCATCGCCATCGAGGCGGGACAGGCCATCATCGACGTTGGATACAAGATGGAAGGCCGTGTCGAGCTCAAGGAATTCGCCAGTCCAGGCGAGTCACCTGACATCAGCGTCGGCGATGAGGTTGAAGTCTTCCTTGAACGGGTCGAGAACGTACGCGGTGAAGCTTCGGTTTCACGCGAAAAGGCACGCCGTGAAGAGGCGTGGAACCGGATTGAGGAAGCCTACGCGGGCGACAACCGCGTAGAGGGCGCGATTTTCGGGCGGGTTAAAGGCGGATTCACGGTTGATCTAGGTGGTGCGGTGGCGTTTCTCCCGGGTTCTCAGGTTGACGTGCGCCCGGTACGCGACGCCGGTCCGCTCATGGGACTGAAACAGCCTTTCCAGATTCTCAAGATGGACCGCCGCCGCGGTAACATTGTTGTCAGCCGCCGCGCCATTCTGGAAGAGTCGCGCGCGGAGCAGCGCGCTGAAGTCATCAACAACCTGACCGACGGCCAGGCGGTGGACGGGGTCGTCAAGAATATCACCGAGTACGGAGCTTTTGTCGATCTCGGTGGCGTTGACGGTCTTCTTCACGTGACGGATATGGCCTGGCGCCGAGTGAACCATCCCAGCGAGATTCTCTCCATCGGTGAGACGGTCAAGGTCCAGGTCATAAAGATCAACAGGGAAACCCAGCGGATCAGCCTCGGAATGAAGCAGCTGCTGGAAGATCCCTGGGATACGGTGTCTGACAAGTTCCCGCTGGAGTCCGTTCACGCCGGTCTGGTGACCAACATTACGGACTATGGAGCGTTTGTCGAACTGGAGCCGGGAGTCGAGGGACTCGTGCATGTTTCGGAAATGTCCTGGACAAAAAAGAACGTGCATCCTGGAAAGATCGTTTCCACGAGCCAGGAAGTCCAGGTCATGGTGCTGGAGATTGATCAGGTGAAACGCCGCGTGTCGCTTGGCCTCAAGCAGACGATGCGCAATCCTTGGGAGGTCTTCTCCGAAACCCATCCTCCGGGGTCCAGGATCGAGGGAATCGTAAAGAACATCACCGAGTTCGGGCTGTTCATTGGCCTGGACAACGATATCGACGGCATGGTCCATCTGTCAGATCTGTCCTGGGACCAGCGTGGCGAGGAAGCGATCCAGAACTACCGGAAGGGCGATGTCGTGCAGGCAGTCGTCTCCGAGGTCGATACCGAGAAAGAGCGTATCTCGCTCTCGGTGAAAGCGATCGGAGATCCTTTCGTCGAGGCCACCGAAGGCGTAAGGCGCGGAGCCGTGGTCACGGTTACGGTGACCGGAATCGAGGACGGCGGCATTCAGGTAAAGTTCGGGGATATGAAGTCCTTCATCCGGCGTGCCGATCTTTCCAGAGACCGGGCCGAACAACGACCCGAGCGCTTTCAGGTTGGCGACAAAGTGGACGTGCGCGTCACAGGTATCGATGCGAAGGCGAGACGGCTGGGCCTGTCGATCAAGGCGCGTGAGATCGCTGAAGAGCGGGAGGCTGTAGAGCAGTACGGTTCTTCGGATTCCGGTGCGTCATTGGGAGATATCCTTGGCGCCGCGCTTGGAAAAGGCGAAGACAAATCCTAGCCGTGAATTGGACTGGGCAACGACCGGCTCCTTATCGGGGCCGGTTCGCTATTTCCGAATCGGCACGGATGGACCAGCGCTCGTCCTGGGTCTTTTTCGTTGATTGATCCGATATGCCGCACAATTGGCGTCCGTTTGGGCTGGAATTCGGCCTGATATCGAAGAATATGGAGGCAAATTTACCGCTATTCCGGTTTTTCGGTGGGACATTCGCCAAATTTTCCGTATTGAGAGACTTGGATGAGCAATGCGTTCGCGAAGAATGACAGCGAGGTTCGACTATGATCCGCTCGGAACTGATCCAGAAGATTGCCGACGAAAGCCCCTATCTCTCGCTAAGGGAAGCCGAGCGAACCGTAAACACGATCTTTGAAGAGATCACGCAGAGGCTGGAATCCGGCGGCAGGGTGGAACTGCGCGGCTTCGGCGCGTTTTCGGTCAAGAAAAGGGGGCCGCGTGACGGCCGCAATCCCCGCACCGGCGACCATGTGCCGGTGGGAGAAAAGAACGTGCCGTTCTTCAAGGCTGGCAAGCTGCTGAGGAACCGTCTGAACAGCGACTGACCGGAGCGGGCAGTGGCCTACGTCCGCTACTCTATACTGACATGCATTTCCGTTTGTCTGATTGTGGTAGCGTTGGCCAATCGAGAACTGGTGACGCTGAGCCTTTTGCCTGCGGAACTCGCGGAACTTGCTGGCGTTCCCGCCGGGCTGAACTCAGTACGCGTGCCGCTGTTCATTGTGATCTTCGCCGGCATCATGGCGGGGGTGCTGCTGGGATTCGTTTGGGAGTGGCTGCGTGAGCACAAGCACCGTGCCGAAGCGGCCAGTCAAAGGCGCGAGAATCAACGTTTGAACCGAGAAGTGGCGAGAATGCGGACTGAGCAGGCTGAGGATGACGAAGTGCTTGCGCTGCTGGAAGATTCCGGCACTTCCCGTTAGGTGGCGGTGATGGAGCGCTTGAGAGTAAAGATCTGTGGACTTAAGTCGGCGGAATGCGTCGCTGCGGCGGTTGAGGCTGGCGCCTCGTATGTAGGATTTGTCTTTTTCCCGAAGTCACCGAGGAATGCCGAACTCGCTCTTGCGGCGGACCTCGCAAGCGCTGTTCCTCCGGGAATCTGCAGGGTTGCCGTTACCGTCGACGCGGCGGACGCTGTTTTGGACGGGATCCGGGGGAAGGTACCTGTAGACATGTTTCAGCTTCACGGCGGTGAAAGCCCGGATCGGGTGGCGAACATCCGTGATGCGTTCGGACTGCCGGTGATGAAGGCCGTGGGTGTTGCAAATGAGAGCGATCTGGATGCTCTCGCTGGATACGAGCAGGTGGCTGACCAGATCCTTGTCGATGCGAAACCACCGAAGGGGATGGAACTGCCCGGCGGCAACGGACTCGGCTTCGACTGGCGTCTGATCCAGGGACGTGACTGGCCCGTGCCCTGGATGCTGGCTGGAGGGATTACGGCTGGGAATGTCGCGGACGCCATTCATCTTACCGGAGCTGAGCAGATCGACGTTTCCAGCGGCGTTGAGTCGGCGCCCGGCATCAAGGATGCTGAACTGATCAGGACATTTGTCTCCACGGCGCACTCGGTTTGCTAAGCGTATACGGCGGCAATCCTCGAAACAGGCTCGTTGAAGGTATTGGGTGGCCGGAGAGGACTCTCACTGAATTTGAAACGGCAGCCGGAAATTGGATCGTCCTGAAATTCGATGCGGTCTCGTAGCGGTTGGCGAGCCGATTCCGAGTTCGGCTGGATGCACTGGCACGCAATGCCCGCTTTACCCCTGCGGACATAGGCTCTAAATGCGGATTGGTTCCTTAGGCTCCTTAAAGAGGTGTTGCCATGGCTGACGACCTGATTAACAGCTTCACGTCAGGTCCCGACGAAAACGGCCGATTCGGCCAGTTTGGCGGAAGATTTGTCAGCGAGACGCTGATGCCGCTGATTCTTGACCTGGAGGAGCGGTATGAACATGCAAAGTCCGACCAGAGTTTCTGGGACGAAATGGACTTTCTGTGGAAGCACTATGTTGGCCGGCCTTCGCCGCTTTACCACGCCGAGCGCCTGACCGAGCGTCTCGGTGGCGCAAAGATCTACATGAAGCGGGACGAGCTCAACCACACCGGAGCTCACAAAATCAACAATGTGCTTGGCCAGATCATCCTTGCCCGCCGCATGGGCAAGACCCGAATAATTGCCGAGACAGGAGCTGGCCAGCATGGCGTCGCCACCGCCACAGTCTGCGCGAAGTTTGGCCTGAAGTGCGTTGTGTATATGGGATCCCACGATGTTGAGCGCCAGGCGCCGAACGTCTTCAGGATGCGTTTGCTGGGTGCTGAAGTTGTGCCCGTGACATCTGGCCGCGGCACTCTGAAAGATGCCATGAACGATGCGCTCCGCGACTGGGTAACCAATGTCCGCGACACGTTTTACTGCATAGGCACTGTAGCTGGCCCCCATCCTTACCCTGCCATGGTTCGCGACTTTCAGTCGATTATTGGCAAGGAGACAAAGGAGCAGATGCTGGAGGCGGAGGGCCGGCTTCCCGATACAGTCATCGCCGCTATCGGAGGCGGCTCGAATGCAATGGGACTGTTTTTTCCGTTCCTTGACGACCGGGACGTCCGCATCATCGGAGTCGAAGCCGGTGGCAAAGGCGTAAATCGCGACATGGAGCATTGCGCTTCCCTGACGGGAGGGAGGCCCGGTGTTCTGCATGGTAACCGCACCTATCTTCTGCAGAATACGGACGGGCAGATACTTGAGGGTTTCTCGATTTCGGCTGGCTTGGACTATCCCGGAATCGGCCCGGAACATTCCTGGCTTCATGAGACAGGACGCGCGGAGTATGTCGCCGTTACCGATTCCGAAGCGCTTGATGCATTTCAGCTGTGCTGTGAGACAGAAGGCATCATTCCGGCACTTGAGCCAAGCCATGCGCTTGCGCATGTGACCAAGATTGCGCCATCACTTCCGGCCAGCCACATAATCTGCATGAACATGTGCGGACGGGGAGACAAAGACATCTTTACGGTCGCGAAAGCGCTTGGCATGGAGATGCTGGAATCCTGACGCACGGCTCCTTCCGAGGCGGTTCCGGCTGCATGCGCAGGTGTTCGATAGATTCTGCCTGATACGCTCAGTGCTGGTCCATTGCGTATTTTCGAAGGACTTCAAGCGGAACGATTTCAAGCGCGCGCAGATGGGTGGAGGCGAGACTCAAACGGGGAGCGCATCCTTCGTCGTGGGCCTGAAGAAACCGGCCTGCGCAGAGGCACCACCTGTCGCCGGGCTTAAGTCCCTGAAATCCGTATTCCGGCATCGGAGTCGACAGATCGTTTCCGACGTACTTTGAGTACGCAAGGAATTCGGCCGTCATAACAGCACAAACCGTATGGCTGCCGCGGTCTTCGTCGCAGGTGTCGCAGGCTCCGTTTCGGAAAAACCCGGTCAGAGGTTCATGCGAACAGGGCTGAAGCGGGTCACCCAGTACATTGGTTGAAGGATCCATACGCAAAGCCATTTTTAGCGCATACCGCTGGATTGAGTGGATGTCGAGTCCCGTGCGCGGAACGGAAGTCCCCGGATATCCTTAAGAAGGTGATTGACGGTGCGGAAAACGGAACCGTGCAAGGCCATCCGTTCTGAAACTTCATTGGCGGAATGAAACAAGCAGCGCATGAATATTCCGCCACCGCAATCGGCCGCGGGCCATCGGATCATGCTCTTTGTGTTGAAGTTCGCCTGTGGAAAGGGAACAGCCTACATTTGGGCAACCCGTTGGGAGCAAAAGCGAAAACGGGGGTGCATGTGTCTTCAAAGGGCAGCATCATGGACTGCCATATGCCTGATTTCCTGAATCGGGTTTCAGGGCAGTCGCAAGCGCCGAAGCATGGGGTGCGCGGAAGAATGTCGGACTCACTGAGGTTAACGGCTTCAACCTATTGAAATTCACCGGGACCGATACGCTTGAGTCCCTGGAAACACCGCCTCGCGCGCTCAGCGCACGCTGGCTGGTCCCGGGCTTCTCTCGTGCAGCTTCGAGATCTGCCGTAAATTTTTCAGCCAAATGGTCCATTTTGACATACTTTTGTGAATCGAATGGTAGACTTGATACAATAAATCATTTCAAAATCAAAGCACTGTTCAATTTTCTTTTCAACAGTTCTGCGATGCCCGTCAACTTGGTGGTCGGTCGATCAGTAGTGTTTAGGACGCGGGGGCTGTCCCCGCTCTTCCTTCTAGACAGGTCGTCGGATGTTCCGAATTCACCTGATCGACCAGCCTGTTGTCGGGATGCGGGTCACAGATAGCGGAGCGTTTCGTCCACGCATTCGTTTCGCATATAAGGGCTTGACTTCGCGGCACTGAAGCGAAACCTTTTGCCCTAGCTCATGGAGCAAACCCATGCAGATGACCTTTGCAGTTGCCGTGCAGAAATGCCTGTCCAACTACGTCACCTTTTCCGGCCGTGCCCAGCGCTCTGAATATTGGTGGTTCGTGCTGTTCACCGTGCTGATTTCCGTGGTCGCCTTGATCCTGGACATTCTGCTGGGCCTGACGTCCGGCATCGAAGGCGATGGCCCGATCCAGATCTTTGCCGGCCTCGCCGTCTTCTTGCCAGCGCTCTCCGCGACGGCGCGCCGCCTGCATGACCTTGACCGTACCGGCTGGTGGTGTTTGATTCTCGTTATCCCGATTATCGGGTCAATCATCATTCTGGTTTTCACCTGCATGCGCGGTACCGATGGAACCAACCGCTTCGGTCCCGACCCGCTGGGCACTGGCAACGACCCGACCTGAACTGAGAACGATCGATATGGGCGTCGGTGCCGCAATCAGGGCCATAGGAATTCCCTTGCGCGGAATTTGCGCCGACCGGTTCGCCTGAATCCGGACGCTACCGGAACCGGTCCATCAGTTTCCGTAGGGCGCCTCGTGTATCCGACGCCGGGGAGTCCGAGGTGGTGTGTTCGATCGGACCCGGTTTCTCTTTCGGCGCCTGCTTCCTGGAAGGGCGGGGCGGTGAGGTGCGCGATGCAACCGCATTCATGAACCGCCCTGAATCGCCAGCTGCAAGAGCCTCCACTCCGTCCGATATTCCCTGCAGAACGGACTCAAGCCAGTCGGCGTCCGCCTTCGCGAAGTCATGCAGGAGATAGGCCGAAACGCGGTCCTTGTGCCCTGGGTGACCGACGCCAAGCCGCACACGGCGGTAATCGCCGCCGATATGTGAATGCAGCGACCTGAGTCCGTTGTGCCCTGCGTGCCCACCGCCTTCCTTGTAACGGCACTTCCTAGGCGCGAGGTCGATCTCGTCATGGAAAACGATGACCTCAGCGGGCTGCAATCGGAAAAACCGTGTGGCGGCCGCAACCGACTGACCGGAGCGGTTCATGTAGGTTTCGGGTTTCAGGAGTACGATCTTTTCGGAATCCAGAATTCCTTCGCTGATCCGGCCATGAAACTTGGACCGCCAGGCGCTGAAACCATGGTCGGCCGCGATTCGATCAACTGCCATGAACCCGAAGTTGTGACGGTGCCCGGAGTATTTCGCGCCGGGATTGCCTAGACCGACAAATAACTGCATCGAACGCGCTCCAGGTTCCTTTGGGTATCCGTCAAGGATTCGCAGCGCGCCAGTTCAACGCAGGAAGCGAGCGCTCGCTGACGCCGCGCGTTCCGGCCCGGCGGAACCGAAGCTGGCGGATCCGCCGGAATGCCTCTACTCGTCTTCGGATGGCTCGTCGGGAGTCGCTGCCGCAGTGGTTGGAACCTCGTCGGCGGCAATGCCTTCTTCGGTTTCGTCTTCATCTTCCGAACGCAGGCTGGAAGGCGCCGAGACATTTGCGATCACGAAGTCGCGGTCAACGGTGGGCCGGGTGCCGCTGGGAAGCGCGGCCTGGCTGATTGTGACCACGTCGTTGATGTCAAGCTCCGAGACATCGACTGTGACGCTTTCCGGAATTTCTCCGGCGACGACCCACAGTTCGACTTCCGGGCGCACCACAGTGAGGACGCCGCCGCGTTTCAGGCCGGGCGAATCGTTCTCACCGGAGAAGCTGACGGGAATGAACAGTTTCACCTGGGTCGATCTGCGAAGGCGCATTAGATCGAAATGTATGGGCAGCCCTTTGACAACGTGGCGCTGGACGTCGCGGCAGATCACGCGTACGTCGTCATGGCCTTCAACCTTGAGGTTGAAGAGCGTTGACAGAAACCTTCCCTGCTTCAGTTTTTTGGTCAGTTGGTTGAACGGGATGTTGATCGGCAGCGGGTCGACGCCGCCGCCGTAAACAATCCCCGGCACTTGATTGTCACGGCGTGCTTGACGGGCGGCCCCCTTGCCTGTCCCCGTTCTCGCCGTGGCTACAAGATCCGGAATCTCGGCAGCCATTGGTGTTTCTCCTTGTCTGACGGGCATCCTCCAAGGGTGTATGCCCTGATGAAACGCCGCGTATAGGGCAGGTGGATCCGGAATGAAAGCGAAATTGAACATGCTATTGGCGGGGAACTTCGTTCAGGGTACGCCTTTGCGGCCAGCGTTGGATCAGGAGCCAGTCTGATGGGGATATTGATCGCATTTCGCCATTCCCAGTCGCCTGCCGCCGCCTTGGCCGCGGTGGGCGTTCTATGGGGATGCTTTGCTGCCTTGGCGCCGGACATAAAAACGTCCGTAGGTGCGTCCGATGCAGAATTCGGCGGCGCATTGCTGATGTCGGCGGTCGGGGGAATCCTGGCGATGTGGGCGGCCCCGCGGACGGTAATGGCATTGGGGCAGATGGCGCTGCCTGTGGCGGGAATCGTGCTAGCGACCGCGACTCTCTTCCCGGCATTCGCGTTCAATGTGCTGACCCTTGGCTGTGCGATGCTTGCGCTTGGCGCAAGTGTTGCGTTGCTCGACATCACCGCCAATGTGGAGATCAGCGCCCGTGAGGCCCGCACGGGCCTCCATCTGATGAATGTGAACCATGCGATTTTCTCGTTTTCCTTTGCCGCAGCCGCCTATTGCAGCGGTCTGGCGCGAATCGCGGGATGGAATGCCTCTGGAATCCTTCCGTTTGCCGCACTTGCATGTTTGGTTCTGCTGCCGCTGATGCGGGAACCCTTGGATCGCCGTCCAGCAGCCATCCAGACTAGGGAACCGCACCGAGTCCCTTGGTTGGCGATCGCTTTGACGGGCCTGATTCTGTGCGTCAGCTTCATTGGCGAGAACGCCACAGAGGCGTGGTCGGCGCTGTATCTTGAACGTACTCTTGGAGCGCCGCCCGGAGAGGGAAGTCTGGGGCCGACTATCCTGGGTTTAGTGATGGGAACCGGAAGGCTGTTCGGACAGGTGCTTGCAAAGCGCTTGGGGCATACGGCACTGATGGTCGGCTCCGCTCTGCTGGCTGTGGCCGGGGCCTTGGCGGTGGCGGCTGCGCCGAACCCCGTCACTGCGATCTTCGGCCTGGCGTTAGGCGCGCTTGGGCTGGCAGTTATCGTCCCATCGGCGAACACTGTTCTTGGAGCTCGTGTGACCGACGGCCAGAGGGCGCATGCGCTGTCCCGTGCCTGGATGTTGGGAATACTGGGCTTCTTTTTCGGGCCGGCGATGATGGGCGGAGTCGCTCAGTATTTCGGCCTGCGCGTGTCCTTCGTCATGGTTGCTGCGTTCCTGGCACTGATTCTGCCAGCAATCTGGCTTTTGGACCGTCGAACGGCCGTAAAGCGTCCTCCGGTCAGTACGTAAAGCGCTGAACGAAAAGGTGTGCAGAGAGTCCAGGCTGGGAACCACCCCGGCGGTCTGGTGTTGCGTTGATGGAGCTGACTTGCGTAGGGCGAGAATCTGCCGCTACGATCTCCTGCGGATTCCTGAAGTCAGCGCCGCTGCCAGCGTCCCTCAAAGTCCACCGGGATGTAAAGGATTTCCCGGTCAAGCTCGTCGATGCTCCGACGGCCACACAGCGCCATGGATACATCGAGTTCCTTGTGGATAACATTCAATGCCTTGGTCACTCCTTCCTGACCAAGGGCTCCCAACCCGTATACGTAAGCACGGCCGATGTAGGTACCCTTTGCACCCATTGCCATCGCTTTGAGGACATCCTGTCCCGAGCGTATGCCACCATCGATATGAACCTCTACCTGGTCGCCGACCGCTTCCACGATCGAAGGAAGGACGCGGATTGCGCTGAGAGCGCCGTCAAGCTGGCGACCGCCGTGGTTCGATACGATAATCGCGTCGGCGCCAAGATCCCGAGCTTTTTTCGCGTCCTCGACATCCATGATTCCTTTGAGGATCACCTTTCCGTCCCATTGCTCCATCAACTTCCCGACCTTGCTCCAGTCGAGTGAGGGATCGAACTGTTCATTGGTCCACGAGCCTAAAGAAGAGGCATCGGACACATCCTTGACGTGACCGACCACATTCCCGAAATTACGCCGCTTCGTACCAAGCATCTCCAGGCCCCACCCCCACTTTGTGGAGAGGTTCAGAAGCGTGGGAATGGTCAGTTTTGGAGGGGCGGAAAGACCGTTTTTCAGATCCTTGTGCCGCTGCCCGAGAATCTGCAGATCGAGGGTAATCACGAGGGCCGAACACTTGGCCGCTTTGGCCCGCTCAATCAGTCGGCTGGTGTAGTCGGTATCCTTCATCGTGTAGAGCTGGAACCAGAATGGTTTGGTTGTGTGCTGGGCGACATCTTCGATCGAACAGATTGACATAGTGGAAAGAGTGTAGGGCACGCCAAAGGATTCCGCCGCCCGCGCGGCCTTGATTTCACCGTCCGCGCTTTGCATCCCAGTCAGTCCGACCGGCGCCAACGCTACGGGCATGGCGACGTCCTGGCCGACCATGCTGCTGGCTGTAGACCGGCCCGTCATATCCACAGCCACGCGTTGCCGCAGCCGGATTTCACTGAAGTCGCCGGAATTGTCCCTGAATGTCTGCTCCGTCCACGAACCTGACTCTGTGTAGTCGAAGAACATTTTCGGTACCCGACGCCGGTAAATGCGCTTTAGGTCATTGATCTCTGTGATTACGGCCATGGAGAGCGTCCGTTTTCTGAGCGATTGGATGGCAGAACCGCTTTAAAGAACCGAGGCAACCTAGACAACACCGCACCAATTCGCGCCAACTCACTTAATTTAACTGGACCTTGCACTTGATCCAGTGTCAGCTCCGGCTGCAAGTGGTTGCATTCAGCCTGATTGACGAAAGGTGATTTCGGCGCCCGGCAGGCCAACGCCATCAATCCGGGTTTTCCAGCTTTCGCCGGGAGCGATCGGGACCGCGTCCGTAAGCGTGCCGGTGGTAACAACCGTTCCAGGCGAGAGCGACGGGGCTTCGGGATCTTTGGCAAAGGTGTCCAGCAGAAAGCTCAACGCCTGAATCGGACCGCCCAGAACATCAGATCCTGAGCCCTTCAGGCGCCTGTCTCCAGAACCTGAGAGTTCGATTCTCAAATCGGACAGTGAATCGGCCAGATCAGGAGCAAGCTCATGTTTGTCTCCAACGTAGAGCGCGCCGTGCAAGCCGAAGGCAGCAGCGGTATCAGCCCCTGTGAATCGCCAGTCAGGGAACGGAGAAAACACGACCTCGAAGCCATGCGATACCCACTCGATACACTCGGCTATCCGCTTCAGCGGCATTCCGGCCCGTAACGTGGACTTGAGGCCAAAAATGATCTCTGGCTCAAGCCGGGGCTGAGGAAGATTCGGCAGCGTAACTGACCCGTCCGATAACTCATGCAGGGTTGTGTTCCATACAGGACCCCACATCGGTCCCGTGACCCCATAGATCGGCCAGATTGTCCTGTTGGTAAATCCAATCTTGCAGCCCACCATCCGTTCGCCGCGGTCCTGGCGCAGCGTGGTAATTCGGTGTGCAATCCTGTAGGCGACGGCACTGTCCAAATCAGGAAATGACTCGGATATGGGAGATATCTGGATGCCGGTGTCGTAAGCCTCAAGCAATGACAGCGCGAAGCGATCTATGCCTTCCTTTTTGACCATGCTTTAGGCCGCATGTGCGCCGTCGGCCAGGCTCTTGACAAACGCCAGAACATCCGTCGGCGACTCTCCGTCCCCGACTTTGGAGACGATGGCCGAGCCGACGACGGCACCGTCGGAAACGCTGGCGATCGCTCTGGCGGCACCGGGTGTCTTGATGCCAAATCCAACGACGACGGGCAGGTCGGTCATGGCCTTGATTCGAGAGACTTCAGGTTCGACATCTCCCGTCACGGCCTCCGCCGCCCCGGTAATTCCGGTGATCGATACGTAGTAGACAAACCCTGACGTGTTCCTGAGCACTGCGGGCAGACGTCTGTCATCGGTCGTAGGGGTGGCAAGCCGGATGAAATTCAGACCCGCGTTCTGAGCCGGAATGCAGAGTTCATCGTCCTCCTCGGGGGGCAGGTCCACAATGATCAAGCCGTCGACTCCGGCCTTTACCGCATCATCGAGGAACCGTTCGACGCCATGGCTGTAGATCGGATTGTAGTAGCCCATCATCACGATCGGCGTTGTGTCGTCATTCCTCCGGAATTCCGCCGCGAGATCGAGCGTCATCTGAAGGGTCTGCCCTCCTTCGAGCGCCCGCTGGCCTGCAAGCTGGATAGTCGGACCATCGGCCATCGGATCGGTAAACGGTATTCCAAGCTCAATGATGTCAACGCCGGCGTTTGGCAGTCCCTGCACAATTTCCAACGAAGTTTCGTAGTCGGGATCACCTGCCATCACATATGCAACGAAGGCTTTTTTCTCCGACTCGCGCAGTGACGCGAATTTGGAATCGATTCGGGTCATGGACAGCCCTTTAATTTCGGCTCGCCTGATCTGCAATGGAACTGAGGCAAGATCAATCCGGCAATTTGGACGGCTTATGTGACGAATGCCTTCACCCGAAGATGATGCTTCCTCCGTTCTCCTTAAACTGACCGAAAAATTACAGGATACCAGGAGGAATTCGCGCCATTCGACGATCCTTACACCGATCACGCAAAATTCCTCGGTTGCGGCAGCTACGGCATGATACGTCATGGACCGGAATTCATGCGGCGCTGTGCGGATAGCTCTTATTAAGGGTCGTGCCAACGTGGAGATGGTCAGGAAGATGCGCATTGCCTGAGACGAATTCCGATCACCTTCGGTGGCTGATTGAGAATCTTTGGCACTAATGCTTGGAGTTGCCGCCGTACGGTTTCCTTGCCGCACCGTTCGAGTCTGAGAAGTCGGCAGGTTCATTCATGCGGGACGTTTTTGGGCATGCCGTTCTGATGGAAGTTTGAAGTGCCGCGGCGATTGGAAACTCCCGCATGCCCCAAGGGGAATCACAAGAGGAATCAGTGGTGCATTGGGGCAGTATTATTGATGGCGCGGTGCTGTCGGCGACCTGCAGTGCCCCTCGAGGCGGCCTTAGCGATTGAAGCGGGAGCGCTTCCGTTGACGTCCGCCGGTAGAATTGCCTTGGGAATTGACGCCTGGTCTGGATAACTGCGGTATGGCTCGGGGGAACCTTCTATCGGGAAATGCCGAAACAGGGACCGCTTTCTGACGTCAGTTTTCAGGCGGTGTCTCGCAGTTCACCATCCATGGAATGCCATATCGGTCACGGCACATCCCGAATCCGGGTGACCAGAAAGTCGGCGTGAAATCCATGACGGTCTCGCCGTTCTTGGCAAGCCGAAGGAACACGCGCCGAGCCTTTTCCAGATCCTCAAACGAGGTCTGCACCGAGAATCCGCGTGGCTGTTCATATGGCATTCCCATGGCATCGGACGCCATCAGTGTCCTTTCGCCTATCCGCAAGCGGGCATGCAGAATTTTTTCTTCGTTCTCCTCGCCCATTTTACCGGCCATTTGGCTGTCTTTGGTTCTTTCCATGGTCTCGATATGCCCGCCGAATACCTCGGCATAGAAATTCATTGCCTCTTCGCAGTTGCCCTGAAACGTAAGATAGGGGTTCATGTCCATGATGCTGTCCTCCTCGCTCACAGACTAAAGGGATCTTCGCGGCTTGCGAAGGGGCGATCGCCGCGATAGTGGCCACGCGCCAAGTCAGTCCAGAGAAAGAGTTCATGGGATTTCGAACCGGAATTGTCGGCCTTCCCAACGTCGGCAAGTCGACGCTGTTCAACGCGCTTACGCGGACGGCCGCGGCTCAGGCTGCGAACTTTCCGTTCTGCACGATTGATCCGAATGTCGGTGAAGTGGCGGTGCCGGATCCGCGCCTTGACCGGATCGCATCCATAGCAGGCTCAAAGCGGACAGTTCCTGCACGGATGACGTTTGTCGACATCGCAGGGCTGGTAAAAGGGGCCAGCCGGGGCGAGGGGCTTGGAAACAAGTTTCTGGCCAACATTCGCGAGGTCGACGCGGTCGCCCATGTGCTGCGCTGTTTCGATGAAGGAGGCGTCACTCATATAGAAGGCCGCATCGACCCGGTTGACGATGCTGAAACGATCGAAACTGAGCTCATGCTTGCTGATATCGCCACTGCCGAGAAACAGCTTCAGAACATCGTCAGAAGAGTTCGGGGAGGCGAAAAGGAGGCCTTGCAGCAGGAACGGCTCCTGAAAGCCGCGGTTTCGATTCTGGAGGAAGGAAGGCCGGCCCGCTTCGTCGAGATCGCCGAGGAAGATCAAGGTGCTTGGAAGAGCTTGCATCTACTTACGGCAAAGCCGGTTCTGTATGTCTGCAACGTCGCGGAAGAGCATGCTGGGACGGGAAATAGCTACTCGCAGGCAGTAGAGGAGATGGCCCGTTCCGTGGGAGCGCAGACCGTGACGATTTCCGCAAAGATCGAAGAGGAAATCGCGCAGCTTGAGCATGAGGAGGCAGCGGCATTCCTCAAAGAGCTCGGCCTCAATGAGGCGGGTCTCGATCGGTTGATCCGGGCCGGATACCGACTCCTGAATCTACAGACGTTTTTTACGGCGGGCCCCAAGGAGGCGCGGGCGTGGACGATCCGAACCGGCACGTTGGCTGCAAAGGCTGCAGGCGTGATACACGGTGATTTCGAGCGCGGGTTCATCCGGGCGGAGACGATTTCCTATAAGGACTATGTGGAGCTAGGGGGGGAGCAGGCGTGCAAGGACGCTGGCCGGATGCGTGTCGAGGGGAAAGGATACGAGGTCAAGGACGGGGACATCCTGCATGTTCTGTTCAATGCTTGATCGGCCTGATGCGGTTTCAGAAAATTGGAGGAGCTTTGCCGTTGGCCGACCCTGATGTGTACTGGTGTGTCACGCCGCTCCAACCATCGCGCCGACAAAACGCCAGTGATGTGAAACAGATGCCGGGTCAGACCAAAGTTCGACCGGCGCCGGGGTGGGAGTTTAGGAGATTCTGGGTTTCGGTGTCACTCGATCACATCAAACTGTCCCTTCCTTGTTTTGCCCCATTCCGAGAACTATACCCAAATGCTGAGAACGATCGCTGAACTCGCCCATTTTTTGGATTTCGATGGGTTGACCGTTCATTGGCAAGGTCGGATGCGGAGAACGTCGTGGTTTTCTGCGACGAAGCGACGACCCTACCGGAGAGTGTCTTGAACGATCAGGGTTTTTTTGACTTCTCAGCCTAGCCTGGATTTCTCCGTGCGCCGAGGCGGGCGCGAACCTCCCCCACGACTATCGCTGCGACCGAAAGCGGGGGAGGATCATGAAGGCAACGACATGGTCTGGGCATTCTGCACAGAAAGGCTCCGGGAACGAGTTCAGTGACCATGCTGGCCGGAACACGCGTGAACGTCGGTCAGGCACCGGAACAGGTGGCACGGAAACGGAGTCCCCTGAATAAATGGGAAGACCGGCGGCGGGCTAAAAAACGGGCGGAACGGGCACCAGTCCGTTTCCTCCAGCGCAGTAGCTCTGGCAGGCATGTAAGATGAGGAAAGAGGCGGCGCGGGAATCCGATAAGATTGCGCGTGCGCCAACCGGCCCTGCCAATGGCAAGCTGAGGCGACAGATCTACGGTTCCGGGAACATCGGGTAACAGTTTCATGCGGTATAGACAGGGCGTGGGGAAGGAACCTCTCGCCCGAAGCTAGGGCAAAGGTGCGCCCACGGCGGTTCTGCCAAGGCTGAAGGGCGCGCGTCAAGGGACATCGTGCGACACGTCTGTAGCGGAGGCTCGGGATGCTTTCCACGGATCCTCGTAACGGCCTGAAGCGACCCAGTCACCGTGCACTTCTCGATTGCGCGCCGCGAGCAGCACAGGCAGCCGGACTACATCAACACGATCAATTTGCAAACCTGCACGATCATTTCATAGTCGATCCCTGTCTCGCCAAGACCGTTGACGAGGACAGCGATTCGTCCGGACGGCGCACTTGGCAGAACCGCTTAAGCAGTGTTCTTGTCGCGGCGTCGGGAAATCGGCAGAAATTTGGCGGAAACGCGAATGTCGTTCGCCTCATGGACTTAATGCCTGAGCAAGGGTCGTCGCGTTGTGTCGCATCATGTCGAGGTAGGTGGGCGCAGGGCCGTCCGGACCGGAAAGAGCGCCGGGATACAGCGTGCCGCCGATGGTGGCGCCGGTCTCGTTTGCGATCTGCTCCAGAAGGCGGCTATCGGAGATGTTCTCGATGAACACGGCTGCGATACCCTCTTCCCGCATCTGCTCGATGAGGTGGGCGACGTCCTGCGCGGAAGCTTCCGATTCGGTGCTAAGCCCCTGGGGTGCCAGGAAGGTCAGCCCGTAGTCGCGACCGAAATACTGGAAGGCGTCGTGTGAAGTGACGACGGTACGGCGGTCGGCGGGAAGGCTCGTGACGATCTCGTGGATCTCGGCGTCGAGCGCCTCGATCTCGGCAACGTATTCCGCACGGTTCCGGAAAAAAGCTGTCGCGTTATCGGGATCGGTTTGGGCCAAGGCGGCAGCGATGTTATTGGCATAGGTTACCGCGTTTCCGAGGCTTTGCCAGGTATGCGGGTCGAACGCCCCGTGATCATGGTGGTCGTGTCCGGCGTCGGCGTGCTCTTCGTGCTCGTCTTCGTGGTCGTGTCCGGCGTCGGCGTGCTCTTCGTGCTCGTCTTCGTGGTCGTGTCCGGCGTCGGCGTGCTCTTCGTGCTCGTCTTCGTGGTCGTGGTCAGCCTCGGCATGCTCTTCATGATGGTCATCGTGGTGGTCGTCAAAGGCGATCGGGTCGATGCCCTCGGTGGCAACAACCCGCAGGCCGTCGAAATCGGAGGCCTCTATCAGCCGCTCGAGCCATCCTTCGAACTCCAATCCGTTCACGAACAGGATGTCGGCCTCGCTGACCATCCGTGCCTCCCGCGGGGTGGGCTGGTAGACATGGGTGTCGCCGTCTGGACCGACGAGCGTCGTCACCGCGACATGTTCGCCGCCGATGCGCTCCACCATGTCGCCGAGAATCGAGAAGGTGGCGACGACAGGGATGGGTTCGTTCGACTGCGCGACGGCAGGTGCAGTCAGCGACAGGGCCACAAATACTGTTGCGGATTTCAGAAGGGCTCTGCGGTATGCCATGGGATTTCCTTTCAGAATTCAAGGTGGCGGCGCGGTGGTATCCGCGCAACGAGACTGCCCGTCGGTCCGAATACCAGGGATATTCCGTAGGCGATTCCAGCCAAGAGAATTATCGCTGGCCCGGAGGGCAGGCTGAAATAATAGGAGAGCAGAAGGCCGGTTAGGCTCGAGAGCATGGCGACCACGACCGCGGCAACGACCAACCCGCCGATACTGGTGGCCCAGAAGCGTGAGGCAGCGGCAGGAAGGATCATGATGCCGACTGCCATGAGCGTTCCCAAAGCCTGGAAGCTGCCCACGAGACTGATGACAACCAGCGCGAGAAACGTAAAATGCGTTGTCGCGCTCAGCCCACTTACCGAGCGCAGGAACTGCGGATCGGCGCATTCCAGAACCAGCGGCCGAAAGAGAAGCGCAAGCGTGAAGACTGATAGACTCGCTAGGCTGCACAGAAGGATCAGCGCCGCGTCATTAAGGGCCAGCACCGTGCCGAAGAGCACATGCATCAGGTCCACATTGCTACCACGCGTTGAGACGATCAGCACACCGACCGCGAGCGAAATCAAATAGAATGCCGCAAGGCTGGCATCTTCTCTGAGCGCAGTTACGCGCGTAACGAAGCCTGAGAGAAGCGCTACCGCCATACCTGCGACCATGCCGCCCACGGTCATGGCGCCGATCGAAAGGCCCGCCACGAGGTAGCCGACGGCCGCGCCGGGCAGGATGGCATGCGCCATTGCATCGCCTGTCAGGCTCATCCTGCGCAGCATAAGGAATACGCCCACTGGCGTCGCGCCGATGGAGATCGCGATGCATCCCAGCAGCGCGCGGCGCATGAAACCGAAATCGGCGAAGGGCTGGATGAGAGTGTCCCAAATCATGCGGCGACCCGACCGCAGACATGGGGCGGTCCCGCACAAGCTTCGCACATCTGGCGTGCTCGAAACTGGTTCTCGGCCGTGAGCACCTGATCCGTCGGCCCATGGGCCACCAGCTCGCGAGCGAGCATCAGCGTCCGGGGGAAGTGCGCGCGCACTGTCTCGAAGTCGTGCAGCACGGCGACGACCGTGCGTCCCTCGCCGTGCCAGCGCCGGACCACGCCTAGAAGATCGGCTGTGGTGCGGACGTCGATCGCGGTGAACGGCTCGTCGAGCAGCACAAGCCTCGCATCCTGCAGCAGGAGCCGAGCGAAGAGCGCGCGCTGCATTTGGCCACCCGACAGAGACCCGATGGGGCGGTCCTCAAACCCTTCGAGACCGACAGCTGAAATCGCCGCCGCGATGCGGCTGCGATGGTGCTGGTTCATGCGTCCGAGAGGACCAATCTCACGCCAGAGACCCATGGCGACCATGTCAACTACCGTGATCGGGAACGATCGGTCGATGTCCGATTGCTGGGGAAGATAGGCAATGTCGTCGCGTTTGATCGTTCCCAAGGACACCTGGCCTTCCAGCGGTGCGAGCACCCTTGTCACGCCCTTCAGCAGCGTCGACTTGCCCGCGCCGTTGGGGCCAACGACGGCTGTGAGGCTTCCTTCGGAAATTTCCGTCTCGAGGTGATGGACCGCCGGATGGCGACCGTAGCCAAGCGTCAGATTCTGGAAGGTGAGCGCTGCGGTCATAATGCCCCCGGCGTCGAGGTGGCCCAGAAGAAGCCGATCCAGAGCAGCACCACAATCACTGCCGCGCCGACCAGACGTGATCCTGCTCCGAGAAGGAGCAGACGAAGCATTGGACGCCCATCCATCATGCGGGCACCAACCCGGTGCCGCAGGATGCGCAGACACCGTGGACCTCGATCACATGGCGCACGGGCTGAAAACCGGATTTGCCGGCGATGATGGAAACCTTTTCCAGCAGATCCGGTGCTATGCTCTCCTCGACCGAACCGCAGTCGTCGCAAATCGACAGGATGGAAGCGTTTGCATGCTGGTCGCACTTGCACGCCATGAAGGCGTTGAGAGATTCGAGGCGATGCACGCTCCCGCGCTCCGTCAACGCTGCGAGCGCCCGATATATCGTAGGCGGCGCGATTTTCGGATTGGCCTCACGCAACTCTCCGAGGACATCGTATGCGGACAGCGGGCCACCGCTTCGACGCAAAACCGCCAGCACTTCCGCCTGCATTTTTCTGCCCTGCTTGCCCATGGGATGCCTCCGTGGATATCCGATGGGATATAATGTTATATTATATCATAACACAAGAGGTTGATGAGGATCTTTTGCCGCATCCCACGGCCGCCGCTTTGGAATCTTTCTTTTCCGGTTCGGCTCTGCAGGCGTCCCGTTTGCCGCGATGCCCGGAACCCTTTGGAGGCAGGCACGGCCGGTTTGGTGGACGAGAGGCAAGCGGTACCTGGAAGCCGGGCAATGCCGCAGGGGGGAAGTGACCTCGGATGCAGGGAAATGCGGGAAGGAAGAAGACACATGAAGTGGTGGCACTACACCACATGAACGCCGAGCGCCCAATGCCCGCAATACCTGCAATCGAACGGCGGAGCCGAACCGATCGCCGAGTCTTTCAAGTCTGAGATCCTTATTGATCGACGGAGGGGCGGACCAGTCTCCTTGCCTTTAGCCCAGAAGTTTCGCTTTGGTTTCGCGCGAGGATCCGGAAACCGCATTTTCACGTTCCCTCGGTGCGCGATGGAAGCTGCCGTAGGGTCCCTCGACCCTTCAACTGGTAGATCATGCTTTCGATCGATTCACTTCACCGGAAACTCGCGCGAAAACTGGTCGGCGCAAGCGAAACATGCCGTTCGAGTGGCGGCTGCAGCTCAAACGCCTTTGGGGCGCGGAAAAAGTTCCAGATGCGCAGAAGGTGCCATTCGCTTTTCCGCTCTTCGGCGACTCTGAGTTCGTTTCGGGAGATGTGAAAGGGAGTCCGTTCCCATCCGTTCGTGGTCTTCACCTCAATCAGCCGCGGTTTCCCGTCGGGGTCGAAGCTCGCAATGTCATACCCGGCCCCGTCACCTTCATCGTTTGAAACCCACCTTATCTGTCGCGCCAGATCATGCCGTCCGGCACCTGCGAGCACGGCCCTTTCATGAGCCAGCGCCCGCTTTTCCCCGGCTCTTCCAAGCTTTCGGTTGCGCTCGTCCCGCTCCGCAGCATTGAATTTCAGCGCTAGTGCCTGCATGCGATCCGCTTCCTTGGGCGGAGGCTGGTTGCTGAGTGTCGGTGGCGCACTGAATTCGATCACGGTATCGGACGGATTTTCGGTGAGGCTGCATTCGAACCGATGCTCAAACCAATTTGGACTTTGCGCCAGCCACTTCGCGACAGCATCTACCAAAGCGTTCTGGATGTTTGATCGAGGCTTGTATCCTTCAATCCATACTTGGCCGAGGCTTTGCAGGACAAAGCTGATGTTCTGGTGCTTGAATTCGATTGAACCCTTGTTCCGGTCAATTCGGTCCTGAAGTTTCCGGTTGTGCTCGATTTTTCGGTATGGCCGGTTTGCCAGTTCCGCCTCCAGCATTGCAAAATAGTCTGCGACTATCAGGTCGTTTTCCCAATCTGTCCAAGGCTTGCCACTCATCCGGGCATTCTAAACGTTCTCCAAATTCCGAGCCAGGCCCAGCCGGAGAATTTTCACTCCGAAACACAGCGCATTTTCCGAAAAAAACCGGACTGGCTCCGGTTCTGCCCACCCACTCTCACAACTCTGGTTCAATGGCATCAGGTTCGGTTCTGCAATACGTTCAATCGGATTGCCCGTGTTTCATGCAATGGTCTGGCGGTAACGCCTGGCCGTGTCGGTATCGGGCAGGCACCGCGTATCCCTTGCTTCAGTATGGTGTACAGGATATGTATCCCAATGCCTCATCCGGGATGCAAGGATCGGGGACAACGGGAAACCTGGGACGCAGCAACGCCAAGTGCGTCCAGAATGGAGGAACACATGAAAAGAGTTACATCCGCAATTGCTGCCGGAGCTTTGGCCGTCTCATGGTGCAGCGCAGCGGCATTCGCCCAAACCGAACTTCGCATGATGTGGTATAACGACGGCCATGAAGGCGAAGTGATGCGCGGGCTTCTCGATCGCTTCGAGGCAGAGAACCCGGACATCACGGTTACGCTTGATGTAGTGCCCTACAAAGCGATTCTCGAAAGCCTGCCAGTCCAGCTGGCGGCGGGTCAAGGTCCTGACATTGCGCGAGTTACCGATCTGGGGGGACTGGCGGAACACTATCTTGACCTCACACCCTATATTTCCGACCCGGCCTACTGGGAAGCCAGCTTTGGTCCTTTCCTAAACTGGCTGCGCCCTGCGGGCAGCGACAGCTCGATTTCAGGATTCATGACCCAGCTCACCGTTACGGGCCCCTATGTTAACAGGACGCTGTTTGAGCAGGCGGGTGTGGAACTGCCTGGCGATGGGGCGACCTGGAGCGATTGGGCATCGGCCGCGAATGAGGTCGCGGCTGCTTTGGACATCCCGATTCCGATGGCATGGGACCGCTCCGGTCACCGTGTATCGGGCCCGGCAATCGCAATGGGCGCAAAAATGTTCGATGCCGATGGCAATCCGGCCTTGGTGGACGACGGACTCAAGGCGATGGCGTCCCTGCTCTACGACTGGCATCAGGACGGTACGATGAGCAAGGAGCTTTGGGGCTCCGTTTCCGGATCGACCTATCTTGGGGCGAACGAGGATTTCGCCAACGCGCAGGTCGTGATGTACATGTCCGGTTCCTGGCAGATCCCGCAGTTCGCTTCGACGATCGGTGACGCTTTCGACTGGTGGGCGGTTCCCGCTCCGTGCGGACCGAGCGCCTGCACGGGAATGCCCGGCGGCGCGGCGCTGGTCGCTATGGCCGACACCGAACATCCGGAACAGGTTGGCATGCTGATGGATTTTCTGTCGAGCGAAGCATCGCTTGCGGAATTCTACGGCCAGACACTGTTTATTCCAGGGCATCTCGGACTGGCCGGGGGTGGTGTCGAGTTCGCAACCGACGATCCCCGTGCGCGCCATGCGCTTGAGACCTTCGCAGGAGCCGTTCCCACGATTTCGCCGATCGCGTTCGATCTTCAGGGCTATCCAAACAACCGGATCATGTTCAATGCACTGATCTCGCGGCTCGGAGAAGCGATCGTAGGTGAGCTGGATCTTGATCAGGCGTTTGAACGGATGACGCAGGATGTAGAGCAGCAGCTCGCGGAGAAAGCGCGCGGTAACTGAAGCCGCCTGTACTCCGGCCCTTCGCTGGGCCGGAGCTCCCGCTCATTCTGGCATGGCCTGAACAATGGATGCCGAAGGTGCTAATGCATCCCGTGCGGAGCGCTTGGCAGCGGTAGCTTCCGCGCCGGCATCGCTGTTTTTTCGGCTGCTTGAGGCCCCGTTCCGGCTTGTTCAGAGGCTGGGAGGCATCAAGGCTATGCCTTATGCTTTTCTGGCGCCGAACCTCGCGTTTTTCGGCCTGTTCGTCCTGATCCCGCTGTTCATTAATTTTGCGTTTTCCTTCACCGGCGGAACGGACATTTTCCTTTCGGAGCGCGTCTACACCGGAACGGAGCAATACTCCTTTCTGTTCGATTGCCGGAACTACCTGGATCCGACGACCTGCCGGGAGGACCGGTTCTGGAAAGCCATCGTCAACACCGGAATATTCGTGTTCCTGCAGGTTGGTTCCATGGTCATCCTCTCCTTGGTCACGGCACTGATCCTGAACCGCCGCATTCGGGCACGGGGCTTTTTCCGCGCCGTTTTCTTTTTCCCGGTCCTCCTGTCTCCGGTGGTCGTTGCGCTGATCTGGAAGTGGATCCTGCTGCGCGACGGTATTCTGAATGCGTTTCTCGTCACCTTAGGATTTGAACGGATACTGTTTTTCGTAAGCCCGGACTGGGCAATGTTCTGGGCGATCTTTGTGTCCGTCTGGTCCCAAATGGGTTTTTATACGCTGATTCTGCTGGCTGGCCTTCAGGCGATTCCGCCAGACCTCTACGAAGCCGCCGAGATGGATGGAACGTCGAAGGAACGTGTCTTCTGGCGCATCACTCTGCCTTTGCTTTGGCCGAACATGCTTGTGGTCATAGTTCTGGCGCTGATCAAGGGCGTGCAGATATTCGATGAGGTTTTCGTTCTGACCGGCGGCGGACCAGGAACCGCAACCCTGTTCATTGTTCAGTACATCTACATGACAGGCTTCGCCAACCAGATCCAGAATTTCGGTCTTGCCTCCGCCGCATCGGTGGTGCTCGGCACGGTTCTTTTCGTGCTGACAGTTGCGCAGATTGCAGTGACGCGCAGGAAGGATGATGCCTGACATGGTTTCCGGACATCGCTCCCTGGGGGAATTCCTTACGATGCGTCGCGGTCGGCAGAGGCTGCATTGGACCGACGTCTTCACCTTCGTATATCTGGGATTCGGGGTCGTGCTGATGTTCGCTCCGGTAGTCTGGCTCGTTCTCTCCTCCTTCAAAACGGCGGCTGGCCTGTTGGAGTTTCCTCCGACTTTCCTTCCCTTGGGACAGGTGTCCGTTCAGGTTGAGGGATTCGAGGATCCCTTGCCGCTTTTCGCGGCAACACTGGATGACGGCGCTGTGCGCGAGATGGCGCAGATCCGAAGAATTGGAATCGTCAGCCAAATGGTCGATCCTACGTCACCGGACACCAAACTGAAGGTTCCGATCGATCGAATCGAGCCGATCCGCGAATTCCGGCTTGCATGGGAAAACTACACCGATCCGCTAAAGCGCTTTCAGTTCACGAGGTACCTCTGGAACTCTGTGGTTGTCACGGTCGCCGCGACTCTTGTGACGCTTCTGATCAACTCGATGGCGGCCTATGGCCTGTCGATTTACGAATTCCGGGGACGAAACGCGATTATGCTGTTCGTGATCGGAACGTTGATGATTCCCATCACCGTCATTCTCGTACCGGTCTATCTGGTCGTGACTTCGCTGGGCATGGTCAATTCGCTTTGGGCAGTTATCCTTCCCGGCGCCGCGACACCGACCGGAGTGTTCCTGCTTCGGCAGTATATGCTCACGATTCCGAGGGAACTGATCGAGGCGGCGCGCATGGACAATGCGAGTGAATGGCGGATCTACTGGCGGGTGGTTATGCCATTGGCCGTGCCTGCTCTGGCGGTGCTTGCGATATTCTCGATCATGTGGCGCTGGAACGAATTCCTTTGGCCGCTCATCGTCCTGAACCGCTCCGAGGTCTATACGCTTCAGGTCGGGCTGAACGCGTTTCAGGGCGAGCTCAACGTGCAATGGCATTACATTCTCGCGATGACCGTCGTTACCCTGCTTCCGGTCGTCCTGGTGTTCGCGTTTCTTCAGAAATTCATCACCACCGGAATCGCAAGCTCGGGCATGAAATGACAGCATCATCTGAATCTCTCATTTTGCTTGATCCATATCCGCGAACGGAATCGATGGTCTATACCGGGGATGTGGCTGCCGGACTCGCGGGGATGGGGCGTGTCGTAATGCATTTCGGTTCCAGGGCTCCCGACACCTTTATTGAGCCGCTTCTTCCGGAAGTGACGGTGATCGTGGGTCAGACCGCGATGCCGAAAGAGCGTCTGAACCGGGCGCCGAACCTTCGTGCCGTACTGAATGTTAAAGGCAACTGGGAACCGAATGTGGATTACGCGGCGGCGCAGGCGCGGGGAGTCCATGTTCTCTCCGCAGCGCCGGCGATGGCGCCAGCGGTTGCGGAATACTGTCTCGGGCAGGCGATCGCGCTGGCGCGCGGCCTGAACCAGGCGGACGCTTTGTTCAGGTCGGGCAGGGAGGCTTACGGAATCGCTGGTAATTCCGCAGCATACAGCCTTTACGGATCTGACGTCTCCATATTGGGTTATGGCAATCTGGGCCGGGCGCTTGTGCCGCTTCTGCGTCCGTTCAACTGCCGGATTTCAGTATACGATCCATGGGTTTCGGACGGGTTTCTTCGTTCGGAAGGGGTGGAGCCCGCCAGTCTTGATACCGCGCTGTCATCTTCGCGGTTCCTCTTTCTGCTGGCTGGCGTGACGACCGAGAACGAAGGCGGCCTCGACCGTGCGCGGCTGAGCCTGATTCGCAGGGACGCAACCGTGATTCTTGCCAGTCGGGCGGAGATTGTCGATTTCGGCGCGTTTCTGAAACTCGCGGCTGATGGCCGCTTCCGCGCGGCGGTTGACGTCTATCCGGAAGAGCCGGTGGCCGTTGGTGATCCGGTTCGGAACACTCCGAACGTGCTGTTTTCTTCCCATCTGGCCGGAGGCATGGAGGCCTCCTATTCCTTGATTCGGGAAATGCTGCTGGATGATATCGGCCAGATTCTGCGCGGCCTGCCGCCCCTTAGAATGCAGAGGGCGGACCCCCGCCTGTCTCCAATGATGCGCAGCAGATAGGGGATGGAGTCAAATGACCTCAATCAGGCTCAATGAAGTGCGCAAGGCGTTTGAAGGGACGGAAGTCATCCATGGCGTCGATCTGTCCATAGAGAGCGGCGAGTTTGTCGTTTTTGTCGGACCGTCCGGCTGCGGCAAGTCCACGCTGCTGCGCATAATCGCAGGGCTTGAGGAGATCACCTCTGGCACGGTGGAAATCGACGGGCAGACCGTCAACCATATTTCCGCTTCGGCCCGCGGGCTTGCGATGGTGTTCCAGTCCTATGCCCTTTACCCGCATATGAGCGTTTACCAGAACATGGCGTTCGGGCTGGAAAACGCCAAGTTCCCAAGAACCGAGATTGACCGGCGGGTTCGGGAGGCGGCCGGACTTCTGCAGATTGTCGAGCTGCTTGGCCGCAAGCCGAAAGCGCTTTCGGGCGGCCAGCGGCAGCGCGTCGCGATCGGGCGCGCCATAGTAAGGAATCCAAAAGCGTTCCTGTTCGATGAACCGCTTTCCAACCTCGACGCCGAGCTGCGTGTTGCAATGCGCAAGGAGCTTGCTGCACTTCACGCAAACATTGGCGGAACGATGATCTACGTGACGCATGATCAAACGGAAGCCATGACGCTTGCGGACCGGATTGTGGTCCTGCAGTCAGGGAATGTGGAGCAGACAGGCAGGCCGCTCGATCTTTACAACAATCCCGTCAATGTTTTTGTCGCAGGTTTCATCGGGTCGCCTCGGATGAACCTTTTGCCGGCACAGGTCGAAGCAGTTGGCGAGAACGGGGGCGTCCGCCTCGCCGTCGGAGGGAACCGCGTGGAACTGCCTTCCGTCGCGCAGCTGCAGTCAGGAGATCGGATCACCTGCGGAATCCGGCCCGAACACATTGAGATAGTCAGCGACGATGCCGCCGACCTTTCCGTGACAGTCGGTCTTTCCGAGCAGTTGGGCGGCGAAACCTATCTTTACTGTTCGGGTGACGGTCTGGAAAACCTGACCGTTCATCAGCTCGGCCAGCTGACGGTACAGAAGGGCGACACACTCCATCTTAGGATTGACAGGTCGCGGCTCCACCTTTTTGGGGTGGATGGCGTTGCGGTCGCGAACGGAGTGCCCGGATAGAGAAGTGAACCCGCCGACCGGAGTTCGGTTCGGGGCGAAACAGAACCCGAATCCGTTTAGGTTTTTAGTTCATGTTCCGCTGCAGGCCCGGTTTCACTCCATGACATTCGGCGATGGCAGGCGCACAGAGGTGCCTTTGCGCACCGACTCATAGATTGACGCCGCGAGCGTTATCGAGTGACGTCCGTCGGCCAATGAGACTTCCGCTCCGCCTTTTCCCTCGACAGCATCCGCAACCGCCCGGAAGTAGCCTGTATAACCCGCATGTCTTGGCTGAACTGCGTTGATGACCTCGTCGATCCGGGATTGTGCAGTCGGCGCGCGGGCGAGAAAACGCCAACGGTCCTCAGCTGGCGCATAGGGAGCCGATCCGCTTTCCGCAGTGAATCCCTCGAAGCAGAACCTTAACCGCGAGGTGTCATCGCTGGCGCCGAGCGTGACTGAACTGGTCGCAAGCGCCCCGTTTGCCATTCTGAACGTAACAGCGGCACAGTCTTCGGTTTCGATGTCATTAACCCGTGTGTCGACCATTGCAAAGACTTCGGCGATCGGTCCCATTACATGGGCAAGCAGGTCGTGGGCATGGATCGCGTGGACAAGCAGGGCACCGCCCGATTCACCAGCCGCTGTTCCCCGCCATGGCACGGCATAGTATTCCGCGCTGCGGTTCCAGTGAGTTTCTATGCTTGCGACATAGGCTTTTCCGGCAATTCCTGCGTTCTGAAGGGCTCTCACCTGATCCATGCCTCGCCCGTAACGATACTGGAATACGGGAAACACAATTCTGTCATGCGCTTCTGAAGCCGCCTCCAGAAGGTCGGCCTCTTCGAGAGAACGCACAATTGGTTTTTCGCAGATGACATGCTTGCCCGCCTCGAGTGCTCTGGTCGAGACCGGAAAATGCAGGTGTGGCGGAAGGCATACGTCGATCAGATCAATGTCTGGCTCAGCCAGGACGCTGTCGATGCTGGATGTGATGACGATGTCCTGAGCACCGTCAGTCGCGAGGCGTGCCCTGTTCAGGTCAAGGTCGCAGAGCGTCGTTACCCGAAAGCGGTCGGGCAGCTCACGGTAGCCTGCCAGATGATTTGCTCCGACACCTGCTCCGATGATCGCCACGCGGATCATGCGGTCGCCTTCTCCGCAAATTCCTGCGCCCTAAGCGCAAGTTCGCAGACCTTGAAGACATGGGATTGGCTCATCGCTGTTTCAGTCCGGTTCCGGATGTCGGCGATCAGCCTCTCAAAATAAGGAAGCTCCGCGTTGGAGGCGTCGATACGGTCGCATCGGTCACCGTTAACGAGAATCAGGTGATCGGTTCCTTCGTTGCCTACATCGACATATTTTCGAAGCTCGATGTAGCCATCGGTGCCAAGGATTGTGAGACGGCCGTCGCCCCAGGTCGGAAGGGCGTCGGGCGTATACCAGTCGACGCGTATGTAGCCATGGCCTTGTTCGCTGCGCAGCGCGATCTCACCGAAGTCCTGCAGGCCCGGACTGCCGGGATTCGCGTAATTCGCAACCGAGGCCAGCGTCACTTCGGCGTCTTTGGATCCAGTGAAGAAAAGGAACTGGTCGATCTGATGGCTTGCGATATCGACCAGAATACCGCCGTAGGCTTCGCGGTCAAAGAACCATTCCGGACGCGAATCCAGATTCAGCCGGTGCGGCCCGATTCCGAGGGTCTGCACAACCCGGCCGATCGCGCCCTCCTTGACCAATTCCGTGGCTCGTGTTGCCGCTGGCACCTCGAACCGTTCCGAAAAGTCAATGGACCAGATGCGTCCTGTGGCGGCAACGGTTCGCTTGATGCGGTCTAGCTGTTCGAAAGTCGTGCAGCCAGGTTTGTCGCTCATCACGTCATTGCCGGCGTCCATCGCGCGGATTGCCCAGCCAGCCCGGTCACGCGGAATGCCTGACAGAAGGATCAGGTCCACGCTTGGGTCGTTCAGCAGAACGCTGGCATCGCAGGAACGAGGAATGTCGGGAAAGCGCCTGAGGAATCCTGCCTGAGTGTTCGGCTGCCCCTCAGTCCACCAACCTGCGAACTCGGCGCCGGCCGAGATCAGGTTTGCCGCCATGCCGAATATATGGCGATGGTCAATACCGATAGCGGCGAAACGCAGCGGACGAGTCATTCTGCAAGCGCCTCCTCCTGTCCGCTGCGCGCGGACCGAATCACTGCGTCAACCAGTTCATGGGCACACATGGCGGCTTCGCCTGGAACCGCGGGCGAACAGCCTGATACCAGCGAATCCACGAAATCCTCAAGTATGCCCTGATGCCACTCGTGGGTGAAAGCCATTGGGTCGGCCCCGCCGCCTGTGCCGCTCTCCTCTCCGAACACCTCTTCGCTGCCGTTCCGCCATCTGACAGACAGCTGTCCTGAGGCAAGATGCAGACTGGCGTTGTCGAAGTGCAGGCTGATGGACTCCGCGCCTCCGGGGAAACTCGCGGTGCTGGCTACCATCGATCCGATTGCACCGTTGGCGAATCTGAGCCCGGCGACGGCGAAATCCTCAGCCTCCATATTGTGGAATCCTGTGGTTGAGGCCATCGCACGGACGGAGGCGACGGGTCCGGCAAGGCTCAATGCTAGATCGATCGTGTGGATCGCCTGCGAAATCAGCACTCCGCCGCCATCCCGGGCATAGGTGCCCCGGCCGGGCTCATCATAGTAACTTTGCTCGCGCCACCATGGAACGTTGATTTCAGCCAGACCGAGTGCACCAAGATCGCCTGAAGCAATCAGGCGCGCCGCACGGCGTGAGGATGCACGCATCCGGTGCTGGAACACCACGCCTAAGGACACCTTCGCACTTCGGCAGATCTCCAGCACTTCACGCGCTTCGGCGGCGGTCCGGCCCATCGGTTTTTCCAGAAGGATGTGTTTGCCTGCCGCCGCCAGTGGACGAATGAGCTTGGTGCGAACATCGGGCGGAGTCACGATGACCGCGAAGTCCACATCGGGATCCGAGGTCACCGCTTCAAGATCTGTCAGCACCTTGAGACCGTGCCCAAGCTCACGGGCAGCATCGCTTGCCAAGGCCTCCGCACGGGCAGCACCGCGTGAGAGAATCGCCTTCAGGTGAACTTTGTCAGCCGCACCGGCACATGCTGCGACATGTGTCCTGGCAACCATCCCGGCACCCACGAGAACGGCGACCTTCGGCTTGGTACGTTCTGTATTCGGCAATGCCGGTCCTTTCCGGTCAACGCATTTGGATTGGTCTGTGAGTTCACGTGTATCGGATTGCAAATTTTCGCAAGCCATATAATGGATGTTTAGCGAGCGATCCATTGAGACGGGACATGAGTGAAGAGTTACTCAAGACAGACCATTTGCATGTCTCGAACACACGGCCGCATCCACCATTCCGCCTTCCTGCCCGTGGCGCCACAGCGGGAATGCCGTTGAATTTTGGCGATTCTCCCGCCTCCACGCAGCTGGGACACCGGGCTCGCCAGGCATCGTCCTCATGCCGTTGCCATGCAGGTGGCTGGAATGGGTGAAACGCCAAAGGCACCGCTTCCTCCGAACTTTCCGTCGGTAGCCGTATCAGTCTATGAATCCATCTCTGACCTGCCAATTGTCTCGCCCCATGGCCATTGTGACCCCGCGTGGTGGGCTGAGGACGCGGCGTTTCCGGATCCGGCGGCACTGCTGATCAAGCCCGATCACTACGTGTTCAGGATGCTTCACTCACAGGGAATCGCACTGGCCGAACTCGGAATCGGCCCCGATGGAGCAACTCGTGACCCTCGTGAGGTCTTCCGCCTGTTTGCCCGTAATTGGCACCTGTTCCTCGGCACGCCAACACGATCATGGCTGGAGCACACGTTTTCCAACACGCTTGAGATCGAGCTCGAACTGTCTCCTGACACTGCTGATGCAGTTTATGACCGGATCGCCGAACGGCTGGCCATGCCGTCCTACCGGCCCCGAGCTCTTTTTGACCGCTTCGGAATCGAGGTGCTTGCGACTACCGACGCCGCAACCGACCCTCTGGACCATCACTCAGCCATCCGGAATTCGGGCTGGACTGGCCGAATCATTCCCACTTTTCGCCCCGATGGTGCGTTGAATCCTGAGCACCCGCTTCACAGGGAGGCCTTGTCTGACCTTGCTTGGATGACAGATCGGGATGTCTCTCAGTATGCCGATTTCCTCGAGGCGCTGCGCGACAGGCGCTCCGCCTTCCGTACGGCAGGTGCCACGGCAACCGATCATGACGTGCCCGAGCTTATGACACATTGGCTGTCCCGCGATCATATGGAAGCGCTGCATGCCGGAGCGCTCGCGGGCACACTGACACATGAGGAGGCGCGCGCGTACTACGGCCACATGCTGGTTGAGATGGCCCAGATGGCTGCTGATGACGGAATGGTGATGCAGTTCCATGCGGGAAGCCGGCGAAATACCAACCACGAAGTATTCAGAACGCTTGGACCCGATATGGGTGCCGATATCCCGATTGCGGTCGATTGGGTCAGAGGCCTTGACGCTCTTCTCAACCGGACAGGAAACGACCCGAGGCTGCGGGTGATTCTATTCACCCTTGATGAAAGCACTTATTCTCGGGAACTCGCGCCGATGGCGGGGCATTGGCCCTGCCTGCGGATTGGTCCTCCCTGGTGGTTCCATGACAGCGAAAACGGAATCCGGAGGTATTTTGATCAGGTTGTGGAAACAGCTGGCTACCGAAACCTTGCTGGCTTCAACGACGATACCCGTGCCTTTCTGTCGATTCCGGCCCGGCACGATCTGTGGCGGCGCGGAGTCGCGCTGCATCTGGCAGACCAGGTTGACAGGGGAGTGATGGCGCAAACGGACGCCATAAGGCTGGGTCCGGTTCTCGCGCATGATCTGGCGATTGATTCCTACCGACTCGGACCGGACTGAACTTTGCCGCGTATCCTTCACATAGGATTGGGAAATTTTCATCGTGCCCACCAAGCTTGGTACACGGCCAATTCGGATGGAGACTGGCGAATCACCGGGGTTTCCATGTCCAATGTTGATGTACACGATGCCATTGGTGCGCAGGGAGGCTATACACTCGGCGTTCGTAGGACCGACGGTCTGGCTGCCGAATGGATCAAGGTGCATGACCGTCTGATCCTTGCTTCCACTAATTCTGATTCGGTCGTCGATGCATTCACGGATCCAGAGCTTTATGTTGTAACGCTGACAGTTACAGAGAAGGGTTATTGCCTGTCATCAACCGGAAGCGCCCTTGACCTCTCGAACCAGGCCATAAGGAAAGACTTGGAAGGAAATCCGAACAGCGCCATTGGACTGCTCGCGCATGGTTTGGGCCGCCGCGCCGCGTCGGGGCTTCCGCCGCTCACAGTCATCAGCTGTGACAACATATCCGGCAACGGACGCAGGCTCGCAGATGCGGTGGTGGCCTTTTCCGACGCCGCGGGTCTGACTATTGATCCTAACAATTGTTTCCCAAATTCGATGGTCGATCGAATCACACCTGCGACAACCGAGAATCTCGCTGCGGAAATTGACCGAGTGTCCGGTCGGCCGGATCGCGCTCCTGTCATGACCGAAGCGTTTTCCGAATGGGTTATCGAGGATCACTTCGCAGGTCCGCGCCCTGAATGGGAACGGGCTGGCGCAGAGATTGTGCCGGATGTCGCGCCTTATGAATGGCGCAAGCTGAGGCTGCTGAATGCAGCGCACTCCTATATGGCATATGCCGGGCAGCTTGCGGGTCACTCATTCGTGCATCAGGCCATGGCCGATCCGGCAATTCGTGCAGGAGTGGACCGCCTTTGGGATGAAGCGGCAGACAGCCTGCCAGCGATTGTTCGGCCCACAACTCCCGCGTATCGTGCTGCACTCGCGGATCGTTTTGCGGTGGCGGAAATGAGGCACTCATTGGCCCAGATCGCGATGGATGGCAGCCTTAAACTGCGTGAACGGCTGGTTCCCGTGATTCTCGCTTCGAGCGAGACCCCGCAAGCCACCGAAGCAGTCGCCGCCTGGATCGCCTTTGTCCGGTATGCCGTCCGTGAGGGCAGGGGGCTTCAGGATCCAAACGCCGTTTATCTTCATGATTTGGCGACACAATCAGATGATACGCACGCAGTGTGCAGAGCGTTCGCCGAATTGATTGGGCTTCGTGATGTCGCCGCGGGCTGGCTTGATGACCTTTCCGGTCTGGTGGATCAGCTAACTCCTTAGCTCACGCTGCAGGAACACCAGACCCGGTTTCCGCATGGCAGCTGTTTCTGCGTCGCCCGTTCGGACTTGACGTACAATGACAGTTTCGCAGACGCTCCGGCGGTCCCGTTGAGTTCTGCGGATCCCGGCACCGGATTTTGTGTAGGCCCGGTTTGACGCTGGTCGATCTTTGAGACCGACTCAGGTCTGCAATGCCAAGGGTGCTGAAAGTTTGGCGATTTCGTTACCTTGTGGCATCGCAAGCTGCGCGGTCCCGCTTGATGTAATGGATTTGGATGCGTTGATCCCGAGACCGCTGCTCGGCGACATCTTCTATGGAACCTCTGGCTTCACTCCGTTGGCCGATCAACCGCGCAGGTCATCCAGGCCCGTCCAATACGCGCGGGATTCGTTGTCGGGCCAGAGACACAGGCTTCAATTCCGGGCATGTAATTGATTGGCAGTTGCTGCGCTGCGAGCGCTTGCGCTTCTCGCGGAACCGCACCGGTTCGGCATTCGTTCGGGCACTCTTATGTTATTGGTTTCGCAGCACAAGCAGTAGGTCTCAGATTACCCGCCTTCTCGGAATCCTGGGTCTCGGTGCTGGCCGAGATCAAGTCAGCCATCGTGCGGGAACTGAATTTCCCTTGATTTCGATTGCTCCTACGGTTCAGGAAGGCTGAATCGCAATTCTCGGGACATTGACATGGGAAACTATAGGATTGCCGCGATTCCAGCTGATGGAATCGGGCCGGAGACTATTGACGCCGGCCTTGAAGTGCTTGAGGCGTTGAGCCGCCGGGAGACGGATTTCAGTTTCGTGGTAAGTCGGTTTGACTGGGGGTCGGACTACTATCGGAAACATGGTTCCATGATGCCGGCCGACGGCTTGGAGCGGCTGAAGTCCCATGACGCAATTTTCTTTGGTGCCGTCGGTGCGCCGGACATACCCGATCACATCACGCTTTGGGGACTGCGTCTGCCAATTTGCCAGGGATTTGATCAATACGCGAACGTCCGTCCGACAAGGATACTTCCCGGAGTCTCGTCTCCGTTGCGTGATAGGGGGCCCGGTGACCTCGACTGGGTGATCATACGCGAAAATTCGGAAGGGGAATATTCAGGACATGGCGGACGTTCCCATAAGAGCATGCCGGAGGAAGTTGCCACCGAAGTCGCGGTCTTTACGCGGGCGGGGGTCGCAAGGATTATGCGTTACGCGTTTTCACTGGCACAGTCGCGCCCGCGTCGGCACCTGACCGTAGTTACTAAATCCAACGCACAGCGGTTCGGAATGGTGATGTGGGACGAGATCGCCGCCGAAGTCGCTGAGGAGTATCCAGACGTCTCCTGGGACAGAATGCTTGTCGATGCGATGACCGTCCGGATGGCCCTTAGGCCGGAAAGCCTGGATACGATCGTCGCCACCAATTTGCATGCTGACATCCTGTCTGATTTGGCGGGTGCATTGTCCGGAAGCCTTGGCGTCGCACCAACCGCGAATATTGATCCGGAACGGCGTTTTCCTTCGATGTTTGAGCCAATCCACGGTTCTGCCTTCGACATTACAGGCAAAGGCATTGCCAATCCTGTTGCGACGTTTTGGACCGCTTGCCAGATGCTGGAACATTTAGGCGAGGTAGCCGCATCCACCCGGCTGATGGCGGCACTTGAGACGGTCTGCGCAGCAGGGGTGCTGACACCGGATGTCGGCGGAACCGCGACAACCCGGGACGTCACCCGTGCGGTTATCGAGGAAATTCGTGTTTCCAATGCCTGACTCGCTGTGACTTTGTGCCGATGCAGGTCAAATTAAATGCACATCATACTTGGGTGCTGCTTCGGAGAAACTTGCCCGCAACTAACTGCGTGTGGTTCTGCAGGCAGAAGCCTTATCGAAGATTTCACTCAGAGTCCGTTTGCATCACAACGTAGCTGGCGCCCACCTGCACCGGCACGCGTTCACGCGGCAAGACGCTCAATCTTTCGGCGCAGATCTTCCTCCGCCTCGAGCGAGGCAACGGCGGTTCCGGCAACATTGGTCAGCCGCGCGAGATCCAGCCGCGGCATTTCCTGTTGGTTGGCGAAGACAATAACCGAATCGAAGGATACGTGGTGAAGCAGAAAGTGTGACAGCATGATTGTCGTCAGCCGCGCTTTGTCTCGACCCGGAATTCCGTACAGAAACACTGGCCTCCCGTCCGTCCCCTCGAAACGGTAGTCGACCGGATAGTGGCTGGCATCCGGAACCTCAGGCAGAATGCAGTCGGTCTCGACCGCTTCCTCGTCAAGGATGGTGAAGACCAGCCCACGCAGATCCTCGTAGAAAGTCGAGGCGACCCTCTCCCGGCTCAGGAACGTCAGGTCGTAGATTTTTGTCAACGCCTGACCGAGCTTGAACAGGCCGCCCGCCACCTGGTCCGGCGGCGTCTCTATAGAGAAGATGCCCTGATTTTCCTCAATGCCGAACTCTCGCACGATCTGCTCGCGCAGAGAGGCACGCGCGCCCTCGTAGAGCAAATCCACGTCATGCTCGTAGCTTATGTGCATCAGAGTGTGGCCACGATCACTGAGCTTCACGCCTCCACCCGCCGCTTCGGACAGGTAGATCGGGAAGTGATCGCCATCCGGAAACGTGAAAGGGGAATCCATCATCAGCACATCGTCCTTGCGCCGGTGAATCCTGACGTCTGCGCACAGGCGCTCGCACAGCAGCTTCTCTATCTGCACTTGATCAAGGGCCATCGAAGAAGTCCCGTTCGTCATGATCCGCGGAAAGGCCTTGGACACCGCAGTCATCTATCAGGCACGCGAGCGCTCCTTCCGCGCTCCTGTAACGATCCGTTCCTTCGGCGTGGCTGTCGACTTTCCTCCCTGTCGTAAGTGCCTCGGCCGTGGCACGATGGATGTGACAGGCGTAGCGGATTTCCCCGTGTATATGGCTGGCACCGTTATAGCGGATCAGGCTTAGCGGCTTTGCCCCGCGCCGCACCAGCGCCAAGCCACACGAAAAGTCCAGTTCGTCATCCAGATTCTGTCGCTGGTAGATCCGGTAGAGCGCTCCGTCTACCGTTTCGGCGTTGAAATTCCGCTGCTTGTGCCGCCCCGGCTTTTCCAGCCAATGCGCACCGGGATTCCTCACCCGTTTTGAGACAGATCGAAGTCGGTCAAGCGCGTCGTTCGACAACGGTAAATCAGTCATCGGACCATGGCCTGCGACCACTGCCGCACCGGTCCAGTGGGAGCCCTACGAACTGGGCGCCCAAAAGCGTCAGGCCCGCATCGTGACGAACCTGCGTCGGTCACCTCGGGTGCCGCACCACTCGTCCAATGACCAATCTCTTCTTTCCTGAATTCCAAATCTTCTCCATTCGGCTGTCGCAACCGGTCCTGTATACGATAAGCGTAGCTCCTCCCAGACGCAATCTCCTGTTCGACACTGTTGTGCAGCAGCGCATAGCCCGAGGTCACCGCGTCTAACAGGCTGATGGCAGCACTCGAGACGGTCTGCGCAGCGGGGGTGCCGACGCCCGATGTTCGGTGGAGCCGCGACAACCAGGGAAGTTGCCCGTGCGGTTATCGTGGAAATTCGTGTCTCCAATGCCTGACTC
>JAJEAY010000245.1 GCA_022824145.1 Rhodobacter sp.
TCCTGCGGCCGGGTCCGGTTCCGGCGCTTGCCCCGGCTTTCGCTCTGGCGGACTGCTGGACCAGCGGCCATTGGCGGGCGGATCCGGATGACATTGAATGGGACATGGTGCCTGCTGACAGGCTGGAAAAGGCGTTCAGCCTGTTCGGGCAGGAGATTCCTGACGCTTGGAAACGGCATGGGAATTTCGGCTGGACACAAAGAACGGTTCCGCCGGAAACGGCAGCGGGACTGGGGTCTCGCTGAGGCCGGATACGGACGGCTTCATCCTGGAAATCCAACCAATAGATGCTCTCTCCGCCGTTCGCGGCTCCGGGCACGGCTCAAATCGGAAAAATCAGCCACCCCAGCCATCAGAACCGCCACGGGGCGGCGAAAATTTGGGCAGATGTCCGTAAACGGATTCGGATTCCCCATGTTTTCGGATTCATGCCGACGATCGATGTGACGCGTTTGCGAACTTTGGTGTGAAGCGCGAATGACAGGCTCGTTCGTTTCGGCACGCCCCAAGGGAATCGGCACTCCGTCCTGTCAGGTCGCCAGACTTCTGCGGTGCAGGAAATCGTCAAACAGCGGATCCGTGAAATCCACTTGGTCTTAGCCCGGACTTTAGATCATTCCCTTCTTGAGGATGAGGTCCCGTCCCGCCACTCATCTCGGGAAATACCGTCGGTTGTTTTGGACGCAGGAGAGCGCCTAAGGGGGAGGAAGCAACGATCTCGTCGGCATCGGCCGTCACCTCGACGGCGGACGGAATGCCGATGGGGAAAGAAGTGGCGTCATCGTTAATCCGCCGCCGACACCGAACGATCCGGTTAGAATTCAACTGCGGATCCTTCGTTACAGCACATCAGGTGTGGCTTCCGCACGTTTCGCAGTCCTCGCGACGTGTCAATCCGATCGTTCGGGTCTCGCCATAAAGAGCATCGTAAATCATCATTCGCCCTTGCATTGGTTCACCAGCTTGGGTGATCAGCTTGACCGCCTCGACAGCCATCATCGCCCCCAACACTCCCGGCAGCGGACCTAGCACGCCGGCTTCGGCGCAGCTTGGCGCCAGTCCCGACGCAGGCGGCTCGGGAAAAATGCACTGATAGCAGGGAGTTCCTTGAGAAGGATCAAAGACACTGATCTGTCCTTCCCACTGGGTCAGCGCTGCAGAGACCAAAGGCTTTCCCGCAGCCACGCAGACTCGGTTGGTCAGGTATCGCGTGTCAAAATTGTCGGTGCCGTCCAAGACAATGTCATAGTCAGCCACAAGCTCGGTCGCGACGTCTTCGGTCAGCCGACGGTGATACGGTCGGATGTTCGCGAACGGATTCAGATCCTTCATGGTTCTTTCAGCCGAAAACACTTTCGGCATGCCAATTCGCGGATCCGTATGCGCGATCTGCCGCTGCAGATTTGTGACCTCGACCGCGTCGTCGTCTATCACGCCAATGGTTCCGACGCCCGCTGCCGCAAGATACATGAGCGCTGGCGAGCCAAGCCCGCCTGCGCCGATAACCAGCACCTTTGCTTCCTTCAGCTTCCGTTGGCCCGGCCCGCCGATCTCGCGAAGCATGATATGCCGCGCGTATCGCGAAATCTCCGAACTCCCGAACGCTCCCTGAGGGGTGTCTTCAGATGGTGAGGGCTGCGCCTTCGCTCTTAGCCACCGCAGTCCTGTAACATAAAGGAAGGCCAGCAATGCCAGCCCGCCAAGGAGCAGCCATGCGCCCCGCGACTCTCCCAGAACAGCCAGCACCGGATGATTTTCCGGCAATACCGTCACCGCGATCAGTGCAATGCAGTAAAGAATGGCGATCAAGACCAGCCGCACACGGGCACTTGATCCCGCGAATTGGCCGATCCCCCAGATGCCCGCTGCGATGGCAAGGAACCAGCCCATCAGCGGAGACCGGTCGAGCCGAACCCTGCCGCGTCTCTTGCTGTCGAGTCCAGAATTTCCGAAACTGAAAATTCTGCCCCAGCCACTGGCGAAACGACCATCTGGGCGATTCGATCCCCGTGCCTAACCGTAAATCGATTGGCGCTGAGATTGACCAGAAGTACGCCAACCTGACCACGGAAGTCAGCGTCAATCGTTCCGGGCGAGTTGCAGATCGTAACTCCATAGTCCAGCGCCAGCCCCGACCGCGGGCGCAGCTGAACCTCAAATCCGGCGGGTATTTCCATACGCAGTCCTGTTGGCACAACCAGCCGTTCCAACGGGTCCAGCGTCAGCCCGTCGTCGCGGGATTCGGGCGGCAGGTTTGCGCGGATGTCGGCGCCAGCTGCCCCTTCCGTTGCGTACTGCGGCAGAGGGATTGAGTGGTCCGCTCCCACATCCCAAGCGAGCCGAACGACAGGAGTCGTCATGCCAGTGTCTCGGCAATGCGGGTGGCCAGCCGAACCGCCACCTGAGTCTTGTCCATCCGTGGCCATTTTTCCGCGCCGTCATCAGTAATCAGTATGACTTCATTTTCGGCGCCGCCCATGATTCCGGTCTCCGGTGACACGTCGTTGGCTACGATCCAGTCACAGGCTTTACGTTCGCGTTTTGCGGTCGCGTGATTGACCACATCGCCTGTCTCGGCCGCGAATCCCACCACAAGTGCTGGCCGATCTTCTCGTTTCCGAGCGACCGCCGAAAGGATGTCAGGATTTTCAGTGAATTCGATCGCTGGCGGCTTGCCCGATCCGTCCTTCTTGATCTTTTGGGTCGACTTCCTTGCCACTCTCCAGTCGGCGACTGCCGCCGCGAAAACAGCGGCGTCTGCCGGAAGCGCTGCCTCAACCGCTTCAAGCATCTGCATTGCCGACTCGACAGGAACCGCTTTGACGCCGATTGGCGTAGGAATGGACGAAGGGCCGGTCACGAAGGTCACACGTGCGCCCAGCGATGCGAGCGCTTGGGCAATTGCAGCCCCTTGGGCTCCAGAAGACCGGTTTGCTATGTAACGCACCGGATCAATTGGCTCAATGGTGGGCCCGGAGGTAACAAGAATATGCCGACCATTCAGCGGGCCGTCACTGAGCACGGCAGCCACCGCCGAGATGATGTCCGGTGGTTCCGACATGCGGCCAGGTCCAAACTCACCACAGGCCATCTCTCCCTCGTCCGGCCCCACGGCCAGCACGCTGTCCTGTCTGAGCGTGGAGAGGTTGCGTTGGGTCGCGGGGTGCTGCCACATCCGTACGTTCATCGCTGGAGCGATCAGAACGGGCTTGTCGGTCGCCATCAGCAAAGTGGAGGCCAGGTCATCGGCATGACCTCCTGCCATCTTCGCCATGAGGTTGGCTGTACAGGGAGCGACCACGACCAGGTCGGCGGAACGGCTCAGTTCGATATGTCCCATTTCGGATTCTTCGGTCAGGTCAAAAAGATCGCGATGGACCTTTTCAGCGGCTAGCGCCGAGACCGACAGCGGCGTCACGAACTCTTCAGCGGATGCAGTCAGTACGGGAGTGACCGCACAGCCACGCTCCCTAAGTCGCCTGATCAGCTCAAGTGACTTAAAGGCTGCGATCCCGCCGCCGATGATCAGAAGAACACGCTTTCCTTCCAGCATGGAACTCACCTCGCCAAGTCTGTTCTAGGGTCGAGACGAACGGGAAACAACTCGGTTACGAACAACCGGAGTCCGTGAAAAGGAAACCGGTCCGTCTGCATCTGTCAATGATTCCGGGGAAGCGACTGTCCGCAGGAAGGCGGGATGACTTTGCTCGGAATACTCGGGGACTGGTATCCGCGCGGGCATCTTGAGAGATGTTCTATCGTCACTGCCATCGGTAGCGGCAACCGCTTTCCGTAGCCCATACATACAGAGATGTGCAGTTGCGCAAGCGAACCGTTCGGCTGACTCGATCCCTGGGCCGAACAGGAGAGGATGATGCAGTCGAGTGCCGCCTTCACTCCGGGGCTGGAATCCAGACTCCGTTGATGTCAGGGAAACGGCTGTCAGTCATGGCAGAAATCGTTGACAACCGTCTTTCGCTCCAGCTGACTCAATCGCTTGCAAGTCCGGTGCGAACTTATGGCAGTATGCGGGTCACGGGCGGCTCCGGCTTTGCGTTCAGGTGAGGAATGCGTGAACGTCTTCCGCCCGTGTGCCCAGTTTTCTCCGCATCTTCGCGAATGCCGTTGCTTCAAGTTGGCGAACCCTTTCCTTTGACAGGCGGAGTTCCTCGCCGAGGCTTAGCAATGTCCGCGGCCTGTCGCTGAGTATGCGCTCAAAAACGATGAATCTTTCACGCTCGTTAAGAACTGCCATTGCATCCTGCAGCCATTCGCGCAGCGCATCGTTGTCCTTTATGCGCTCAACTTCCCGCCACTGGGGCGGATTTGTGTCCTCAAGTGTTTCGATCCATTCGCGGCCGTCATGGTCGCCGGACTGAGAGGCATTGAGGGAGTAATCGGATCCCGAGAGCCGTCCCTCCATCATTTCGACGTCCCGAAGCGGAACGCCCAGTTCGCCTGCGATTTGCCGGCGCAGCTGGTGTCGGTCGAGCGGCTGTCCGCTCGCAGCCACTTCGCGCTCCAGCCGGGCCTGAACCCGTCGCATGTTGAAGAACAGTGACTTCTGGCTGCCGGTTGAGCCTGTGCGCACGATCGACCAGCTGCGAAGGATATGGTCCTGGATCGATGCCCTGATCCACCAAACCGCATAGGTCGAGAAGCGAACGCCACGATCTGGATCGAACTTGTCGGCAGCGATCATGAGGCCAAGAGATGCTTCTTGGATCAGGTCGTTCATTGATATGCCGTAACGTCTGAACTTGGCCGCTTGTGATATTGCGAGCCGCAAATAGGCCGTGATCAGTCTGTGGAGCGACTTTTCATCACGGCCGTCGCGCCACGCCCGTGCAAGCCGCAGTTCCGTCTCTGCATCCAACAGTTCCGCTTGGGCGGCGGCCCGCGAAAGCGAGCGACCGCCCAATCCGTTCGGTGGCATTCCACTACCCCCCTTTTCTGGCAGGCGCTCGACGCAACCCCTTACTGGATCATGCCATAGCTGATACGATCACCGGCAAAGAATGGATCAATGGATGCAGACAGTTCCGTCACGCCGGACACTCGTGCTCGGAGGCGCACGGTCGGGGAAATCAGAGTTCGCCGAGCGCTTGGTGGATTCATTCGGCCATCCCAAGACTTTCATTGCGACAGCACAGGCATCTGACAGCGAAATGAAAGGCCGGATCAGGGATCACAGGCAACGGCGTGGACCAGACTGGCGCACGGTCGAAGCGCCGTTGGACATCACATCCATTCTCAATGACCTGAGGGAAGGAGAGGTGGCGCTGCTCGACTGTTTGACGGTTTGGCTGTCGAACCAAATGCTTGCCGACGCCAAAGTCCAGGAAGAGGTCGACCGGCTTTTGCTCGCGCTGGATGAATGCCGTGGGTCAGTCGTGGCGGTTTCGAACGAAGTTGGCCAAGGTATAGTCCCTGAAAATCCGCTGGCCCGACGGTTTCGTGACGAACAGGGACGGCTGAACCAGAGATTCGCTGCGCAATGTGGCCTGGTCGTGCTTGTAACCGCCGGTCTCCCGCTGGTGCTTAAAGGCGCGCTGCCGGGAAGTGTCTCATGATCCGGTTCTGGTGGGTGCGTCACGCACCGACACATTCCAAAGCGATGATCGGCTGGTCAGACGTGCCCGCTGATCTTTCCGATGCGGCCCGGATCGCTCGGCTTTCCGACTTCCTGCCAGATCGAGCAGTGATTGTTTCGTCTGATCTGGTTCGTGCATCCGCGACTGCCGATGCAATTGCGGGAGGCCGAACCCGTCTCCTCAACGACAAAGGTCTACGCGAGTTCAACTTCGGTGACTGGGAACTGAATCTGCACTCCCAGATCGCAGCGGAATATCCCAAGCGCCTGTCAGACTATCTGGACTCTCCCGGAGATACCCGCCCTCCGGGCGGTGAGTCCTGGAATGAGGCGGCTGCCAGGGTTTCGCGCTCCGTCGACCGACTTGCCGCCGAGTGCCCCAGCGGTGACATCATTGCGGTTTCGCACTTCGGTGCGATCCTAACCCAGATCCAGCGCGCGCTTGGAGTTTCCGCCAGCGAAGCATGTTCCAGGCGCATAGAGAACCTGTCCGTGACCCGAATCGACTGGAACGGTTCATGGACGGTCGGAACGGTCAATCACCTTCCCTGAATGGCAGATGGACTGGTGGAGTTCCGGCCGTTGGCGCGGCCGTATTGGACTGTCAGGCAAGTCTCTCCTCGATTGCGTCCCATATCAGAGCTGCGGCGTTGGTTCCGTCGAATCTCTCCAGTTCCTGGATGCCAGTGGGCGAGGTCACGTTAATTTCCGTAAGGTAACCTCCGATCACGTCGATCCCCACAAATATCTGGCCGTTCCTGCTCAGTGTCGGGCCGATCGCCGAGCAGATTTCCTTCTCTCTGTCGGTCAGGGTCGCCTTCGTGGCCTGCCCGCCGACATGCATGTTTGACCGGACTTCGCCTGATTGCGGCAGGCGGTTTATGGCGCCCACCGGTTCTCCGTCAACCAGAATGATTCGCTTGTCGCCGTCCACTACTGAAGGAAGGAACTTCTGCGCGATCAGCGGTTCGCGGCTGACGCTGACGAAGAACTCGTGCAGGGACGTAAGGTTCTGGTCATGCGGACCAAGCCGGAAGACGCCGGCCCCGCCGTTGCCGTAGAGCGGCTTGACGATGATGTCGCCATGAGCGTCCTTGAATTCCCTCAAGTATGGGAGAGTGCGTGCGATCGTGGTCGGCGGGATAAGATCCGGAAACCGCAGCACCAGCAGTTTTTCCGGGTAGTTCCGCACCCAAAAGGGGTCGTTCACAACGAGGGAGGATGATTTCAGGAGATCCAGAAGGTGGGTCGTGGTAATATATCCCATGTCAAACGGCGGATCCTGACGCAGCCAGACAACGTCCCAATCCTTCAGATCGATTTCTGTTTCAGGCCCTAGGTCAACATGGTCTCCCTTGACCCGTCGCAGGTCCATTTCATGTCCTCGCGCCGTAACGCGACCTCCCGCATACGCAAGCTGTTCCGGTGTATAGTAGAACAGCCGATGCCCGCGGTCCTGGGCCTCCAATGCGATGCGGAAGGTGCTGTCCGCGTCAATATCTACCGTTTCCATCGGATCCATCTGGAAAGCGACTCTGAGCGACATTGGTGACTCCGGCTGTATGACTGTTCCAGCATTCATGGCCTAGCTGATGAAGGTCGGCAAGCAATGACAGCGGCTTTCTCAACACAGGTGTCGACTACCGCATCGTAGAGACGCGAAGGTCGATCGGTTAGGTGGTGACCATGACGTCGAGAGCCAGTTCGACGTTCAACCGGAAGCGAAGATGGAATCCAGACTGGGTTCAGCTGTTCCTTCTGCACGTCGCATTGAGTCTCCCGACAGGCGTCAGCGTTCCGATGACCCCTTGAAACACCACATGGCAACGCCGGGCGAGCAGGTGGATCTGTCCGGCGGAACGAAGCATTGCGAAGATCCGCATCCCGACCGCGGCCCAAATATCCCGGTCCTCAGAAGCGCCGGGCCGACCCCGAGGTCCATTGTTCTTCGTTCTTCGCTTGCTATGAGCCAATGCGCCTGAGAAGGGAGAGACTCCATCTGGCTGGTTCCCGTCGGGATTCCAGCAACTGGCGGAACGCCCATTAGGAACAGCAAGGGCGTCTTCAGGACTCCGATGAGAACCCAGACCCACAAGAAGAAACGCGTTGACCGGCACATCGGTGATGGGGTGGTGGAATCTCATAGCGAACCATGTCTGGAACTTCGGTGTATCTCGCAAGGAAGCGGGAGACCGACCGCTGCAGTCGGTCGCTGTCGCCTTTCCCCGCACTCGTCGCGTTGCTGCCGGGACGGGTCCGGACAGCGCGACGCTCACAATCCTGGTTCGCGTTTCGGGATCAGCTGCTGGAAAGATACCTGCGCAGGATTCGCTCCAGTTTTGCGGCGCCAAGCGGTGCCATGGCTTTTGTGTGCTCGTGACTGATCGCTTCGTCGGAAAGCCCCGCAGCCATGTTGGTTATGACCGAAACCGCCGCGACCTTAAGCCCAAGGAACCGTGAAAGGATTGCTTCCGGAACAGTCGACATGCCAACCGCGTCCGCGCCAAGCGTGCGAGCCGCTCGGATCTCCGCTGGCGTCTCGAACGAAGGGCCGGAAAACCAGGCATAGACGCCCTGTCCCAGCTTGATCCCCTCCTCGGCCGCCGCTGCAAGGAGATCTGTTCGCATTCCCGGGTCATAAGCGTCTGCCAAGGGAACGAAACGCGCATCCGACGGCTCCCCGATCAGCGGATTGCGGCCCGAGAAATCGATGTGGTCGGTCAGGAGCATCAGGTCGCCCGGAGGAATGTCCGGGCGCATGGATCCGGCCGCATTGGTCAGGAAAATCCGGTCAGCTCCGAGAGCCTTCAGCACTTCCAGCGGAAGCCGCATGGCATCCGCCCGGCCGGATTCGTAATAATGCGCCCGTCCGCCCAGCGCCGCGACACGGGTACCTTCCAGCATGCCAATCACAAGTTTCGGGCTATGTCCGCTGACGCCTGCATGCGGAAACCCCGGAAGGTCGGAATACTCGACGGACACGCCATCAATCTCGTTTGCCAGATTCCCAAGTCCGGATCCGAGGATCAGGCCGAGCGCCGGTGGTTCATCTCCTGCACGGTTGCGGATCAGACCGGCCAGCTCGTCAGCGTTCCTTGACATAGGGCTCCCCTCCAGCGCGTGGCGGAATCGCTTTGCCGACAAATCCTGCCAGAATCACCACTGTCAGAATATAGGGAAGTGCCTGCATGAACTGCACGGGAATCTGAATGCCGAAAATGTCGATGTTCTGAAACCGGTTGCCGATCGCCTCCAGGAGCCCAAACAGAAGACAGGCCATCAAGGCGTAGCCAGGACGCCACTTCGCGAAGATCAGGGCTGCAAGCGCGATGAAACCGCGGCCGGCGCTCATCTCTTTCACAAATCCTGCGGCCAGACCGGTGGCAAGGTAAGTGCCGGAAAGCCCGCAGAGCAGGCCACAGATCAGAACAGCGGTGTAGCGCAGCCTGATTACCGATACACCTGCCGTGTCCACCGATTCAGGATTCTCGCCGACGGCTCGGAGCCGAAGGCCGAAACGGGTTCGAAACAGTACCCACCATGTAAGAAGCACCGCCAGCAGTCCGACGTAGACCAGCAGGGTATGGCCCGAAAGCAGTTCGTGATAGACCGGTCCGAACAGGGGCACGTCCTTGAGCTGTTCGGCGAACGGAAGGGTGATTTCCTGGAAACGCGCGGAACCTTCGAGCTGGGGGGTCCGGCCGCCAAGACTGAACCAGTTTTCTCCAATGATCACCGTAATGCCGGAAGCGAGGAAATTGATTGCAACGCCTGAAATCAGCTGGTTGCCGCGAAACGTGATCGAGGCGACGCCGTGAAGGAGCGCAAGGGCGGTGGATGCCCCCATGCCCGCAAGCACCCCGAACACGATGGGTGCGATCGGAACGCCGCCCGCCAGCTCGATGCAGGCGCCTGTGAACGGAACGCATACAGGCATCGGCGTGTCGACATAGGCCATCATCAGCGCCGAGACCGAGGCCGCCGTGAATGCCGATGCCAGAATCTTTCCCTCCAGGCCAATGTCGAAAATACCCGCGCGTTCGCAGAACAGTCCTGCAAGGCAGGCAAACAGAAGCGGCGTAGCGAGTCGCAGCGCTGAGTCGAGAATCTGCAGGACAGTCATCAGGTCCATCAGACTGCCCTTTTCCTGAACCGCAGGAAGAGCCGCTGCAGAGGCAGGCGGATCATGTTGTCCAGCGCACCTGTGAACAGGATCACGAGAGCCTGAATCACCAGAATCATCTCACGGCTGATAGCCGGGATCTCGAACTCGAGCTCTCCGCCACCTTGATAGAGCATCCCGAAGAGCAGTCCGGCCAGAAGCACTCCGAGTGGATGCGACCGTCCCATCAGCGCTACGGCAATGCCGACAAATCCCGCTCCCTGAACAGGATCAGTAACCAGCCGTTCCGCTTCTCCCATCACCGCGTTGATGCCCATCAGGCCCGCGAGTCCGCCGGAAATCAGCATCGTGATCATTGTGATCCGAACCGGCGGAATGCCTGCATAGACCGCTGCTGGCTCCGAATGACCGAAGGCTCGTATCTGGTAGCCAAGCCGTGTGTGCCAGAGAAGGATATAGACCAGGACACAGCAGAGTAGGGCCACAAAGAACGTCACGTTCGCGGGCGCCGACCGCGAAAATCCCAGCCCGATGACGCTGGTCATGTCATAGGCGTTGGGCAGGAAGGCACCCTCCGGAAACCGTGCTGTTTCCGGTGCCATCGATCCCGGCTTCTTAAGGACGTTTACCAGCAGGTAGATCATCAGCGCAGAGGCGATGAAGTTGAACATGATGGTTGTGATGACAATATGGCTGCCGCGGGTTGCCTGCAGGAATGCCGGAACGGCCCCCCATGCCGCGCCGAATGCCGCGCCGCCGAGAATCGCGAACGGCAGCGCCAACGTCCAGTGCGGCCAGGGAACTGCAAGGCAGACAAGCGCCACGCCCAGTCCACCAATGGCTGCCTGCCCCTCGCCGCCGATGTTGAAGAGCTTTGCCTGGAAGGCGACCGCAACCGCCAGACCGGTGAAAATGAAGTTGGTGGCGTAGTAAAGCGTGTAACCCCAGCCGTAGGGTGATCCCACGGCGCCCTTCACCAAGATTGACATCGAGCGGATGGGATCCTCGCCGATGTAAAGCACGACCAGTCCCGAAACGACGAGCGCGAGGAACAGGTTGATCAGCGGAATCAGCGCCACATCGACCCATTTGGGTAATCCGTCCATTATGCCGCTCTCGCGCTGACGCCAGCCATCAAAAGACCCAGTTCACGCTCGTCGGTCTCGCCTGGCAGGCGTTCTCCCATAATGCGGCCGTCGAACATCACCGCGATCCTGTCCGAAAGGGACATGATTTCATCGAGTTCCACGCTGACCAGCAGGACGGCGGCGCCGTCGTCGCGCAGGTCGACGATGTGCTGATGGATGAACTCGATCGCACCGATGTCCACTCCCCGCGTTGGCTGCCCGACAAGAAGCAGGTCGGGTCCACGCGTCATCTCGCGGGCGAGCACGAGTTTCTGCTGGTTGCCGCCTGAGAAACTTTTGGCCAGGAGTCCCGGGACCGGCGGACGGACATCGAACTCTTTCATCTTGCGCTCGGAATCCCTGCGAATCGCCGCATTGTCCATCAGAAGCCGGTTTCTTTGATAGGCTGGATCATGATGATAGCCGAACACCATGTTCTCCCAGGCGAAATAATCCATGATCAGGCCAAGATGCTGGCGGTCCTCGGGAACGTGCGCGATGCCATGCATGCGCCTTGACTGCCCGTCTGAATGCCGGCCGGTCAGGTCGATTCCGGCGCCGTTGATCCTGACGCTTCCGGACGCGGACGTGACTCCGCCCAGCACCTGGAGAAGCTCGGACTGTCCGTTTCCGGCGACACCGGCAATTCCAAGAATCTCCCCGGCACAGACCTTCAGTGAAACGTCGCTCAGTCTCTGGACGCCGTCTGCGTCGACGACGCTGAGGCTTTCAACCTCCAGCACGGCGCTGCCGGGCTTGGCCGGTTTTTTGTCGATGCGCAGCAGGACTTTCCGTCCAACCATCAGTTCCGCCAGCTGCTCAGGGCTGGTTTCCGCCGTCGGCAAGGTCGCCACCATCTCACCGCGCCGCATGACACTGACGGTATCGGTGATCTCCATGATCTCGCGGAGCTTGTGGGTGATGAGTATGATTGTTTTGCCCTGGTCCCTCAGGCCCTCAAGAATGCGGAACAGGTGATCGGCCTCAGCGGGCGTCAGCACGCCGGTTGGCTCGTCAAGAATGAGAATGTCCGCTTGCCGGTAAAGCGCCTTGAGAATCTCGACCCGCTGCTGCATTCCGACGCCGATTTCCTCGATCAAGGCGTCGGGAACGACGTTGAGTTCATATTCCGCGGCCAGCCGCTTCAGCTCTTCCCGCGCCTTTGCCTTGGAGGGCCGCAGCATGGCGCCGTCCTCGGCGCCGAGGATGATGTTTTCCAGAACCGTGAAATTCTGCACCAGCTTGAAGTGCTGGAAGACCATCCCGATTCCCGCAGCGATGGCCTGCTGCGGCTCCCGGATGTCGGTTCGTTCTCCGTTGATTGATATTTCGCCGGAATCCGCTTGGTAGAAGCCGTACAGGATCGACATCAGCGTCGACTTGCCTGCACCGTTTTCTCCGATGATGCCATGGATGGTTCCGGGCATCACCTTGATGTGGATGTTCCGGTTCGCCTGGACGGAGCCAAACGCCTTTGAAATTCCCGTCAGCTCGATGGCCGGAGCCGTCATTCGGCCCCCTTGCCCGGAAATCCGACGATACGGACGATCTTTCCGTCATCGTCGAGGTCGGCAAAATACTGGCCGACCATCGAATTTCCGCCCCCGAAATCGAACGTGACATTCGCGCGGACATGGCCGTGATGGCTGTCCATCGGTTCGATCACCTTGGCACTCGCCCCTGGCGGGAACTGCTCAAGGAACTGCAGCATTCCGTCAACCGAAGCGATCGGCTCGGGCGCATGCGGGTCGGCGTAACGGAAACTGTCGCTGGCAGCCGAGCGGACCAGATCCGCCCGGCTGTCCCTGTCACTGTCGCCCCACGCCGCAAAGAACCGGTTGATTGCATCAGTCATCGTGGTCTCCTTGTTTGTTCGATGGCGCAGGGCTGTCGGATCACTCGACCGGACAGCTGTCGTCCGACATGTAGTTGTGCACAGCCAGCTCGCCCGAGATGATCATGGCCTTGGCTGCGTCTACCTGTGCCATCATTTCCTCGGTGACAAGCGATTCATTGTGCTCATCGAGTGCGTATCCAACGCCTTCGGCGGCCAGGTTCATCAGGCTGACGCCCGGTTCGAATCCCTCGACGCCGTTGGAGAACGTCTCGTAAGTCGCGTTGTCCACCCGTTTGATCATCGACGTTAGAACGCTGCCGGGGTGCATATAGTTTTGGTTGCTGTCCACTCCGACTGAGAGGATGCCAGCGTCAGCTGCGGCCTGCAGGACGCCCACTCCCGTGCCGCCCGCCGCCGCGTACACGACGTCAGCGCCCTGGCTGATCTGGGTGCGGGTCAGTTCGCCTCCTTTTACGGGGTCGTTCCAGGCCGCAGGAGTGGTACCCGTCATGTTCTGGATAACGGTCGCATCGGGGTTCACCGCCTTCACGCCCTGCACGTAGCCACACGCGAACTTACGGATAAGGGGGATGTCCATACCGCCGACGAATCCCACGGTGCCTGTCTCTGACGCAAGCGCCGCAAGCATGCCGACAAGATAGCTGCCTTCATGTTCGGCATAGATGATGGACTTCACGTTTGGAGCGTCGACGACCATGTCGACGATCGCGAACCTGGTGTCAGGATAGTCAGGTGCGACTTTTTCCAGGGTGGATGCGTTGGCGAAGCCCAGAACCACGATCGGATTCGCGCCGCGCTCGGCCATCTTGCGCATGTTCTGCTCGCGCTGCGCTTCTGACTGAAGCTCGGTTTCGATATAGGTGCCGCCGGTCTCGGCGACCCAGCGCTGCGCACCGTTATATGCGGCTTCGTTGAAGGATTTGTCGAACTTGCCGCCAAGGTCGATGATCAACCCCGGCTCGGCCAGAGCGGCCGCCGCGGACATGGCCAGTGCTGCCGAGGCGCCAGCAAGTGTGTTTTTCAGGGTCATGGAACTCTCCCGGTTTGGTGTGGGTGGCCGGATGGACCGGCAGCACCCGTATTTTTGAGCGGATGGCTCGAAGATGGATGATTTAGGACTTAGGTGAGCGGGATGGTCAACAGGTTTTTTTCAGGAAGCGCGGATTATTCGCATCATGGGATGGTAGCCAGCGGCCTGATCCATTCGCGATTCGGTGAGAAAAATTCTTCATTGCATCCAGTCGCGGGGTGAAACTGTCCGGGCGGCTGATGCACGGATCTGTTCAGATGATCGGTCGAAACTGTCTGTCGTCTGGATAGCGGCTTGGGCATCGGTATCCGTATGTCCGGCGTTCGGCTTTAAGATCGCCTCACCTGCCGCGAATCAGGTTCCCTTCCGTTACGACAGAATCTTCGGAGGTTTCCGGGCTGGCGGCGCTGCGTCCGGCGCGCGAAGATAGAGCGGGACCGGACGTTTCGCAGGCCAACCCGCACATTGGCGTTCGAAGGCAATGCGGGCGATCGTGCAGGCGGGGTCAAACTGCGGTGCCGGGCACCACGTTGCGCCTAGATGACCGGCTGTCCTTTCGGCAAGGCTCCCGACACATCGAAGGTTCGGTTCGGAAATCCCGTCCAGATCAGCGGGCAACGCCATAAACGGCGCGGGGTCTCCGAACCCATGTCTCTGGAAGTAACCCATTCCCCGATGCCCATCGATGCAGGAAAGGGTCGGGCGGTCGATGCTATGGGCCACAGCCTCCAGAAGGGTGACTCCGAATGCCGGAACACCAAGTCCCAGCGCCAGTCCACGGGCCGCGGATACCGAAATCCTGATTCCGGTGAAATTGCCTGGTCCGACCCCAACGCCGACAGCGTCCAGATCGCGCCAGTCCATGCCCGCCTCGTCAAGAATCTCGGTAAGCATGGGAATGAGGCGTTCCGCCTGGCCTCTGTCCATGTTCTCATGGCGCCTCGCGAGACACTGTCCGCCCAGAAGCAAAGCGGCCCCGCAATGCGAGGCCGATGTGTCGAATCCAAGAACAAGCGGATCACGCAACCGGGCGGACCTCGGTGACCTCCGGAATGTAGTGCCGAAGGAGGTTCTCGATGCCCATCTTGAGGGTCAGCGTCGACGAAGGGCAGCCTGCGCAGGCACCCTGCATATGCAGATACACAACTCCGCGCTCAAAGCCGTGGAAGGTGATGTCGCCACCGTCCTGTGCGACTGCCGGACGCACTCTTGTATCGAGAAGTTCCTTTATCTGGCCCACGATTTCGGAATCAGGTCCGTCATGTGCGGCATGGCCCGAGACGGATTCGCCGGTCATTGCAGGAAGACCCGACTGGTAGTGTTCCATGATCGCGCCGAGTACAGCGGGTTTGAGATGCTCCCAGGCAATGCTCTCTGCCTTGGTTACGGTCACGAAGTCGGTGCCGAGAAAGACGCCTGTCACTCCGCTTACGGAAAAGACCCGCTTTGCCAACGGCGAGTCGTCCGCAGTTTCCTCAGAGGGGAAATCAGCCGTACCGACGTCAAGGACGGACTGGCCAGGCAGGAATTTCAGCGTGGCGGGATTCGGGGTGGATTCAGTTTGGATAAACATCTTGGGGATCCTTCATCTGACCTATGGTATGCTCGCTGGTCTCAGCAGTGTCAAGAAATTCTGGAATCATTCTAAACTGCGCAGCTGATCCGGCAGGTTTCGGTTCCGGAAGCCTCGATGCTCTCGACAGAGGACCGTCGCACTTCCCTGGCGTCACGGGCGGCCGATGAGTCCGGGTCCACTGACGGTGTGGCACCTGCGCAACTGTCCTGCGCGTCGCTGTATCGTCCCGTTCCGGGTGCCGGGAGATTCGCTGCGGCATTCACGGATAATCTGAACGCGGCATGCGCGGATGCCGGGCGGATGAAGCGCTTGAAGGCCAGGAGCGAGGATGCAGGCGCAGGTTCAGGCTGGCACAAACAGTTACCCTGCCACCGCCTGCCCTACACCCGCCTAAACCGGACTTCCGGGCAAACACCGGGGCTTTTTGGGGAATCCGCTGTTCTCGACACCACGTTCATTTGGAGCCTGTTGAAGCAATTCCCCATTGCCGATGCGCCTATTCAATCACGCCTGCCTCGCGGTAGAATTTAGCGGCGCCGGGATGGAGTTCCATAAGCCCCCGCTTCGAGGCTGCGAAGCCGACATCCAGCGCTTTGGCCCAGGGAGCTTCGGACGTGATCTGTTCGAGATTGTCCCAGAACGTCTTGGTCACTGCATATACAGTGTCGGCGTCAAGATCCGCCCGAACCGCGATGCCAACGGCTGTATCGAACGACATGACCGGTCCCTCGTTGGCCTGACCTTCATACATGCCTGAAGGAACCTCAGCGCGGTAACGCCATTTCCCAAGGTATTTGTCCACACTGTCGCCTTCATGGCTTTCCGGCCCGAGAAAGCGCAGTTCCTCTGTTTCTGTGAACTGGATGAACTGCCCGCACGGATCGAGGCAGCCGTTTACGTAAACGTCGATCTTTCCGTCCAGAAAAGCCTGAAAACCAGTCTGCCAATTCGCCTTGATCGCGTCGTAGTCCTCTCCGGCGACCAGCCCTGTCGTTGCTTCCACCCAGCCTTTGGCTGCGTTGTAAGCGCCGCCGCCCTGCGGGCCGAGGAACACTGTCGTGCCCTCAAGGTCGTCAAGAATCTCAATGTCGCTGTCAGCGCGGACGGCAAAGTGATACTGGCCGTATGGGAACCACATCAGGAGCTGGAGGTTTTTGGCGAGTTCGGGAGCTTCCGGCTCTTTGCTGTACATTGCTTTGCCGCCTGCCATCAGGTTGTAGACAACCGGGCTGGTCATCGAAAGCTCAAGATTGCCGCGGGCCACTTCCATCATGTGAAGGGTTGCGGCGCCGCCTCCGGACACTTCGATTGCCACACCATCAAGGTTGTCCGTTACGACATTCGCGAATGTTGCCATGGTGATAGCCTGGCCTAGGCTAGGAGCGATTGTCGCCATTCTCAGGGTCTGGTCTTCGGCCGCGGCCGCGGAGCCAAGGGAAACGGCGGCCAAGGCCGCCAAGGTAATGTCGCGCATGTTCTCCTCCATTGGTCTGTGCGAATTCCTGTTCGTTCCGTTCGATACGCGACAGCAGTCCGAAATGAAACCTGTGTCCCAATATCAAGGCAAGCGCCGCGGCCAGCGCCGGAAGGGCGATGGCCATGTTCGGGATCAGGATGGCAAGGCCGGTAATGGCGCGGGCAGCCCGTTCCGCGATGTTCAGCCGGTTCCTTTCGTGCCCTGCCAGCGAAGAGGTCAGCAGCCACATGGACACGGTGAAAGCAAAAACGATCCATGCCAGATCGCCCCATGATACCGTCGTGACGTCGATCATAGCTCTGGACCTTGGCAGCTCGCCGCCGAACCAGACAAAGAGCTCCTGCAGTTTGTAAAGGACCGCAGGATGGTAAACGAACACAAATGGAATGATGAAACCTGCCAATGAGAGCCTGGCAGCCTGGAATCCGGTACGTATGGGATCTGCCCCGGCTATAGGCGCCGCGGCAAAAGCCGCCAGTGCCACAGGAGGCGTCACCGTTGAGATGACGGCGAAAAACACAACAAAGAGATGCAGCGTAAGCGGGGCCAGCCCAACAGCGTCAATCCCGGACGAAAGAGCGATCACGATGATGAAATAGGTGGCGCCCGGCGGGAGTCCCATTCCCAGCACGATGGCGCCCAAAGCAACCACGACCAATGCAACGGGCAGCGGCCCGTTTGCCAGCTGCGTCAGCAGCAGCGACAGCCGTCCGGAAAAGCCGGAGACCTGAATCAGCCCGACGATCAATCCGATTGCTGCCACGATTACAACGATGTTCGCGGCCATCCGGCCAGCGTTGACGAAAGCGCCGTATATCCTGCTCCACGACCGAAAACCCGGGAAAAGGACCAGGGAGCAGGCGAAGGCAACCAGGAATCCATAGAATCCTGCCTTCAGGACCGATGGCTGAACGAACAGGAAATAGCTCAAGGTGGCCAACGGGAGGACGAACACAAGGCATTGGATCAGTTCGCGGCGTGTGAGGCCTGGTCGGGACTCCCGGGGAAGCGGGCCGATTCCCCGGCGGCGCGCCTCGAAGTACACGGTCAGGAAGGTGCCAAGATAGTAAAACACGGCAGGAACGATGGCTGCGATGACGATGTAGCGGTACTCAAGTCCGATTTGCCCCGCCACGAAAAAGGCGACAACACCAAGGACTGGCGGCATCACCTGGCCGCCTGTCGACGCGGCCGCCTCGACAGCGGCGGCGAAGCTGGGCCTGAATCCAGACTTCTTGATCACTGGAATGGTCATCACGCCGGTCGAAACGACGTTGGAAATCGCCGCTCCCGAAAGCGTGCCGAACAGGGCGGATGATGCCACCGCCGCATGCGCGGCTCCGCCGGTGAAAACCCCGGTCAGACGGTTCGCGATTTTCATCAGCAGGTCGCCCGCGCCGCTCGCCATGAGAACCGCACCGAACACGATGAATATCAGGACATTGCCGGACACCACCTGCAGGGGCTGCCCGAACATGCCGCCTGTCTGCGACCAGAAGTTCAGCACCATGGAATTCATTGACTGGGCCAGGGTGCTGTCAGAACCGGCGAATATGCCGGTCCATCCCGGCAGGCGTCCGCGAACAAAGAAGTAAACCAGCCAGAACAGGCAGAACCCGACGATGAAACCGCCGAAATTGCGCCAGGTCAGATAGAGCGCCAGAACAGTGGCTATGGCGAACAGGAAATAATCCAAGGTGCCTGCCCTCGGCAGCGCTCCGCCGTCAACGGCAAAGAGTATCACGATCCAGATCAGGAGCACTGCCGATGAAAGCGCTGCCAGCAACCAGTTGAGCCAGCTTCGGCGCATCGGCAGGAACAGGAACGTGGCAGCAAAGGACAGGAGAAGGGGCAGGCCGAGAATCATTCCGGTTGGCAGGATGACGGACCGTTCGAATTCCCGGAAACCGGCTCCGAGCCAGTGAGACCGGAGAAGCTGCCTCTGGTCCCGACGGGACAGATCCTCGAACCCCTGGGTCGTGGACTCGATGAACCACCGGACGAATTCGCTCATGGGTCCGGATGCCGCAAACATCAGGATGGTGAGGGCGAACAGGAATGCGACTATGTTGCCCGCGCGGATTTCCAGAGAGTCCCGGTTCATTCCGGAATCCCCTTCCGCTTCAGCCTTGCGGCGTCCCAAAGGTAGGTGTTTCGCGCTGTCGCGTTGACTTCGGCATCGGCCAAGCGCTCCATCGCTTCCGCCTTCATCCTTTCGGCCGGCTCGCCCAGCGCAATCAGATGATCGCAGATCTCGAGCCGCCACTGAAGGTCATCGGTGGTTTCCGCCGCCCGCCAGAGAGCGTCGGATCCGCCCGCGAGGTGGGCGAGGTGGCGTGCCCGGGCGACCGTGGACAGAGTGCCGAGATGGGTTGGATTGCCATCATACCAGCCAAGCGTTCCGGCGGCGAACGCGCGCGCCGACCAGCTCGCTTTGCCATAGAACTCTCCCAGCCAGGGTCTGTCCGCAATTGAGTCCGGCAGAGCGACGGTGGCCGCGATGTCATCGACGGACAGGCCGGCGTCCATTCCGTCGGCTGTATGACGCATCACATGCAGGATTGCGGCGCGGGTGGTAACAAGCACTTCGCGGACGCTGTCCGCCCCGAATACGGGCATTGTGTGACCGGGGGCGAGAACGGATGCTCCAAGACCTTCTAGAAGGGAAAGGCTGTCGGCCCAGGCTGCGAAATCTCGGTAGGGCGTGCCGCGGATGGCATAGAGATTCGGAAACGCATGGTACCAGTTATCGCCGGGAAACAGGACCTGCGAGTCTGGCAGCCAGACCGCCATATGATCCGCCGTCTCCCCGGGAGCCATGATCAATCGCGCGCGGATTCCGTCGAGATCGATCTCGGTATCCCTGTCAAAAAGCCGATTCGGCGGTATGTGGCCGGCTCCCATGCCTTCCATAGGCCGGTCACCGGGGCCGCATCCCAAACTGACTCTCTGGTCCGGAGCGAGGCCGATGCCGAACTGTGCCTGTGTCCTCCGACCCAGCGCCTTGTGGGGAGCAATGGCGTTTTCGTCCTGCCCTATCAGATCGGACTTGAAGCCGGCGCTGGCGAGAACCGGAATTTCGCGGCCCTCGGAGAACACGCTTGCGCCCGAAATGTGGTCGCGATGGCTGTGAGTGTATATGATTCGACCGACTGGCTTGCTGGACACCTGACGGAATTCGGCCAGCACGTTCTCCGCCGCTTTGGTGCTTTCGGACGTGTCAATGACCGTGACCGTGTTCTCGCCTTCGATCATGTGCTGAGTCGATGCGGCGAAGCCGACCGCCGTCCAGACACCGGGGCATAGCTTGACCAGTGACTTTGCGAACTGGGTTTCGTTGTGGTGGAGCAGTGCCTGGTTTGCCAAGATAGGGTGTTCCTTCTCCATTGCCGAAACGGTTCCCGAATTCCTTGGAGTCGGGTCAGCCGGCCTCGACAGCCGCTACAGGTTCACAACGCAAGGGAATCGCTTTCGGCCATAGCTCCCATTCCGCCATCGACGACGATGTCCTGACCTTTGATCCAACCGCTGTCAGGCGACGCCATGAACAGGATGACCTCCGCAATCTCGCCGGGAGTGCCGGGACGTCCGGCGCGCTTGAGATTCGCGGTCATCCTGTCACCGAAGGCTGCAGCGAAATCCGGCAGGATTCCGGTGTTAACGGCGGCGGGGCTGACGCTGTTCATCCGCAGGCCGCGCGCCGCGAGGCGCCCGGTTTCGCCGATGGTCATCATGATTATGGCTTCTTTGGACAGGCAGTAAGCCCGGGTCGCGTCAATGCCGCGCTCGGCGATGAAGCCACCCAGATTCTCCGGATCAAGCGTGATCAGCGCCTTGACCTCCTCAAGATTGGCGCGCCACATCGCACCGGCGCGTGACGCTGTGTTCACGATGGCGGCGCCGGGCGCAAGTTTGTCCAGCATTCCGTCGAGGACGGTTCTGAGGCCAAAGAAATTGACCCTCAGGACCATCTCCTCCTGACCGCCTTTCGGGGGAAGCCCCGCATTGTTGATCAGTGCGTCGAAAGGACCGTCGGCGGCGTCGATGGCCGCACCGATCGAGTCGGGGTCGCTGAGGTCGGCCTCAATCCATCGATCCACGTTCTCTCCCGGATCGGAAATATCGATTGCCGTTACCTCGTGGCCGTCCCGTTTCAGCCGAAGAGCGATTTCGGCTCCGATTCCGGTCGCTGCTCCAGTCAGCGCAACACGCATGTCAGTCGTCCTTTGCGATCCCTGCCGTCATTCCGGCGCTGATATGCTCCACTCAATCCTTCGGCTTCACGGCATTCAATGCGGTTCGATTCCCGATCCTGGCCGATCTGCGGCTGGACGCTGAAATCATTGCACAATGCAATCTCGGTATATTGGGAATCAATCCATTCACAAGCGCCCGCCTTTGATTCCTGAACCTTCCCGTGGCTTGGCGGGTGCGGACTGACATCGGAAGGCGGAATATGGAAGGATCGACTGTCTGCTCAGGGTTCGGATTCTCTTCGTCTGTCTGCGTGACCATCCCCGACACATCCTTGCCGTTCCGACTCACGGGTTCTGGGTGGACGTTTTTTTGTACCGCGTACGTTGTGCTGACACCCCCGAAACGTGCGCGGATGCGTTCGCGCGGCTCTTCCCCCATGATTGCGCGGATGCCGGTCCGATGCCGGAATTCTTCAGGGGGAATGACTGGAAGGATTTGCGCTCTGCCTCCGTTGCGGGCTGCTCCATTGCGGAGAACCGATCAGCGTCCGGACAGGGCCCAGTCCCAATAGAGCTCGCGCACACGTCGCGTTACCGGGCCGACCTGGTAGCTGTTTCCGTCGAATTCAGTAACTGGCGTGACCTTCATCATATTGCCAGACATGAAGACTTCATCAGCACTTCGGAAGTCTTCGAAGGTGAGGACCGATTCATGAACTGTCGAGCCGTCAATCCTGAGATTCGATATGTGCCTGGAGCGGGTGATTCCAGCAAGGAACGTTCCGTTCGCGATTGGAGTGAAGACCTCTCCGTCCCTGACCATGAACACGTTGGCTGTCGCGGTCTCTGCCACGTTGCCCATCGCGTCTGTGACGAGTGCGTTGTCGTATCCTTTGGACCGCGCTTCGGCCAGCATTCGCGCGTTGTTCGGATAGAGGCATCCTGCCTTGGCGTTCACGACGGAATCCTCCAGAACGGGACGCCGGAATCTCGTTGTCGTCAGCCGGGCCGTAGCATTGGGTGGCGCCATTGGAATCTCTTCCAGGCAGATGGAGAACCCTGTGGAGCCGTACTTCGGCACAACGGCCAGGTCTGTCCCTTCAAGAGCCCAATACATCGGTCGGATATAGACAGAGGTGTCTTTGGAATAGTGTTCCAACCCTTCCCAGACGAGTTCCACCATTTTCTCGGGGCTGACGGTTGGCTTGATCATCAGCGCTTCGGCTGACCTGTTTACCCTTGCGCAATGCGCTTCCAGATCAGGCGCCACGCCCTGTGAGTAGCGGGCGCCGTCAAATACGGACGAGCCCAGCCATGCTCCGTGGTCCGCCGCGCGCAGAACCATCATGTCGCCCTTATGCCATTTCCCCTCGAAATAGGTTTGGATATTCGATCCGGTTGCCATGCCGCACTCCTTATTGATGAGCCGAGATTATGTGCCCGGCCCGGAAAGTTCCAGTTGCCGTAACGGACTCCGGCGCCGTGGGTCAATGATTGGACGGCGGAATCCGCGTCTTTGGATCGAATTCGTCCAACCCGTGGTCCGTAACGCCTCAGGGACGGATATTTCCAGAACGTTACGTTTGTTCAAGGCTGGATCCAGACAGATCCAGCCAATTGAGCCGCTCGTTCTGAAGGAACGGAATTTACACCTTAAGGAAACCCGGAATTCGCCGTGTAGGGTAGGTGGTCTCCACGCTATTGCGATTCGTCAATGCCAATCGATGAACAGCCGAAGCCACCGGGGCGGTAATGGAGACGCAACCCGAGCTAACCCTTTGTCCAGCCTGGCAGCCAGTCACCATGAGCTTTGATCAATTCATCCACCAGGTTCTGGATCTGGCCAAGATCAAGCTCGGCGGCGGTGTGCGGATCCATCATAGCCGCATGGTGGATATGGTCACGGTTCTCCGACAGTAGCGCGGCGACGGTCAGTTCCTGAACATTTATGTTGGTTCGCATGAGAGCGGAAAGCTGCGGGGGCAGTGCGCCGACATAGGTCGGCTGAATGCCGCTACGGTCCACCAGGCACGGCACCTCGACCGCACATCCCTCCGGAAGTGACGTAATCAGTCCGGCATTCGGGACGTTTCCGTAGATCACGGAAGGTTGGCCGGTCCAGACCGAATTAACTATGTCGGCAGCGTATTCCCGGCTTTCCTTGATTTCGATCATGTCTGCGCTCCGGTACTCTTCCGCCTGGATCTTCCAGCACTCCATCTGTTCGATGCAGCGCTCGGGATATTCATCCAGCGGAATACCGAAGCTCTCGATGAGGTCGGGTCTGTCGCGCTTGATGAACCAGGGAACATATTCGGCGAAATGTTCCGAGCTTTCCGTTACGAAGTAGCCCAGCCGCTTCATGACCTCGTAGCGCACCCTGTTCGGGCACCGTCGATTCAGGATCGGCGGCTTAGGAAACCGGCCTTCGGAATAGCCTTGGCGAAGAACGGGATACAGATCACGGTGACTTCCGTCCTCCATGATCTCCTCGAGCGTCAGGTAGAATGCCATGTGGTTTATTCCCGCACAGCGATAGTGGATGCGTTGGGGCGGGATACCGAGATCGTGGGCCAGTTCCTCCACTGTTCCCTGTACGGAATGGCACAGCCCAACCTGCCTGATTTCGGGAAATCTCGCCGAAGTCGCCCAAGTGTTGATGGCCATAGGATTCACATACTGCAGCAGCAGCGCGTCCGGGCAGACCGCGCGCATGTTCTCGCAGACGGCCCACAGGTGCGGCACCGTGCGCAGGCCACGCATGATGCCGCCGACCCCAAGCGTGTCCGCGATTGTCTGGCGCAGGCCGAATTTCTTTGGAATCTCGAAATCCGTCACCGTGCAGGGCTCGTAACCGCCGATCTGGAACGCAACGATGACGAAATCCGCGCCGTCGAGCGCGTCCCGCTGGTCCTCATGGGAGCTCACGACGGCGGGAACGTCCAGCGTTGACACGAGTTTCCGGGCCAACGCCTCGGATTCCGCAAGACGCATCGAATCAATGTCCATCAGCGCCAGGTGCGTGCCCGACAGCGCTTCTCTCTGGAGCAGGTCACCGACTATGTTCTTCATGAACACCGTTGATCCTGCGCCGATGAACGCAACCTTTGGATACGGGGACATTTCTGCAGGTGCTCCATTGTCAAAAGGGGTCGCGCCGGAACCGGTTCTCGGCTGCGGCCGGGTCGGTCTAGTTCACGAAGCGGCGTCAGGCTACTGGAATTTTCGGAACTGTTCCTGAATTCTGTTCGTGGCAGGACGGTGGCATCAACATGGCCGCACTGGAGCATCCGATACGCGTCGGTTCGCCGTGGGATGCAACGGCGATTATCCAGACCTGCCCCTTCCGAATCAGGAGAAATCTCGGCGCCAGCGGTCATTCAGGGTGATGTCGCTTGCGCCTTCAGCCTTCGGAAGGATTTAGAGTCGGCGTTCGGGTGTGGCGCCTGCCCTCACATCGCTACGGGTGCGCGGATCCCATTCTCAGTGTTGCAGAGCCCCGTCGCTTTCCGACTTCCCGAACAAAAATGGCGAAATACTGATCGCAGGCATTGCGCCGCGGCACACGCTACCGTGACTGGCGGTAAAGACCGACCTCCGTCAGATCATGGCAGGCCAGCGGAGTGATCATGAGGTCAGGCACCGGGCTCTGTTTGCTGGAGGAGTTCGTTCAGAAGTTCCGTTATGCCGAACCATATGGATCTTCCGGTACCGGCTGTCGTCAAGCCGAACCGATCGCGTTGTGCAGACACAAGAGTTTCACTTCGTGCGACGCATCGACTTCGATCCTGAAGCGCGACATATCGCGGATTCCAGCGAATGCGTCATTGTGCAGTCTGGACGTAACGATTGTGCGAACATATTCCTCCCGCCAGCCTGTCAAGGAAACAGGCATGGCGTTGCCATTCGGGTCGGAAACGCCGAAAGCGGATTAACGGGACGCTTGCAGCCCGCTTTTCTGCGACGTCAAGAACATCGGTTCGGCCACCTGCGCCGGATCGTGCTCAGAGGGGGGCGGAAATTTGCAAATCAGTGTCCCCGAAACCGGCGATCTCAGAGATTTGCCGGCGGCCAGCATCCATTCGGCGCTGGGCGGAACCGAGGCCAAGGCAAAAAGCATCAAGGTCGGCAAAGGGTCGTTCCTTTGGGCTGCATCTGGCAGATCGCTCTCATTCGGCCGCTCGGAAGGCATCACCAGACTGATCTTCGATGAAGCGGACGGCCGCATAATCCGCAGGGGTGTCTTCGGTTCGACCGCTGGTGGTCCCATCTCAGGAGTGGCATTGGCTGCGGAGACGGGTGCTGACACGGTCGACCGTGGCCACGCCATCCATTCCCAACCGACGCTGAGCGAAGCGGCGAATTTCGCAGCAGAAACGATTGAATGCACGATCGCTGACCCCATGCCACCGAAGAGGAGAGACTGAGCGATGGTCCAGGTTATCGGGACACCGAAGGAGATTTTCGAGGGCGAGGCACGTGTCGCCATGACGCCCGACAGCGCGCGCCAGCTGCAGAAGCTGGGTTACCGCTGCGCGGTCGAGACCGGTGCCGGGGTCAAGGCGGGCTTTTCCGACGCGGCCTACGAAGCAGCCGAAGTCGAAGTGGTCAAAACCGCCGCGGCGCTCTGGAAGGCAGCCGATGTCATCGCAAAGGTGCGGGAGCCGAGCAAGTCGGAACTGAAGCGTCTGGCCAAGGGCAAGACGCTGATTTCATTCTTCAATCCCGGCGGTAACGAGACCGGGCTCGAACTGGCGGAATCCACCGGGGCAAACGTCATCGCGATGGAGATGGTGCCGCGGATCAGCCGGGCGCAGAAAATGGATGCGCTGTCTTCGATGGCTAACATCGCGGGCTACCGTGCTGTGATTGAGGCCGGGAATAGTTTCGACCGGTTTTTCACTGGCCAGGTCACTGCTGCCGGCAAAGTGCCGCCGGCGAAGGTTTTGGTGGTGGGCGCAGGCGTAGCAGGCCTCGCCGCAATCGGTACAGCGACCTCGCTCGGTGCGATCACCTATGCCTTCGATGTGCGCCCTGAAGTCGCTGAGCAGATCGAATCCATGGGCGCCGAGTTTGTGTACCTGGAGTTCGAGGCGACCGGACAGGACTCAAGCGCGACAGGAGGTTACGCCGCGCCGTCTTCCCCTGAGTTCCGGGAGAAGCAGCTCGAGAAGTTTCGTGAGCTCGCGCCCGAGGTGGACATTGTCATTACCACTGCACTGATTCCGAACCGCCCGGCGCCGGTGCTTTGGACCGCGGACATGGTCGCCGCGATGAAGCCGGGTTCGGTCATCGTCGATCTTGCCGCGCAGCAGGGTGGCAATTGCGAACTGACCGTCAAGGACGAGAAGACCGTCACCGAAAATGGCGTGACCATCGTCGGTTACACTGATTTCCCCAGCCGCATGGCCAGCCAGGCTTCGACGCTCTATTCGACGAACATCCGTCACATGATGACGGACCTGACACCAGAGAAGGACGGGCAGGTCTTTCACAACATGGAAGACGACGTAATCCGCGGCGCGACGGTAACCTTCGAAGGCGAGATCACCTATCCGCCCCCGCCGCCAAAGATTGCGGCCATCGCCGCCGTGCCCAAGGAACGGCCGAAAGAGCTGACGCCGGAAGAACGGCGCGCGCAGGAGCTCGCCGCCTTCCGCGCCCAGACCCGCAGCCAGGTATCCATGCTTGCCATAGGCGTCGCGCTGATGGGGCTTCTTGGTCTCGTCGCGCCGCCGAGCTTCATGCAGCACTTCATTGTCTTCGTACTGGCCTGCTTCGTCGGATTCCAGGTGATCTGGAACGTCAACCATGCGCTGCACACGCCCTTGATGGCGGTTACAAACGCAATTTCAGGCATCATTGTTCTTGGTGCGATCCTTCAGATCGGTTCGGGAAACCAGCTCGTGGTGATTCTAGCCGCGGTTTCGGTCCTGATCGCGACAATCAACATCGTTGGCGGCTTTCTGGTCACGCGCCGGATGCTTGCAATGTTCCAGAAATCCTGACGCAGCGGAGAAAAGCGAATGTTTGGAGAGCAACTCGTCACCGCAGCGGCGATCGCGGCCTCGGTCCTGTTTATCCTGTCCTTAGGCGGCCTTTCCAACCAGGAAAGCGCCAAGCGCGCGGTTTGGTACGGAATCATCGGCATGGCGCTTGCCGTTGTGTTCCTGATTCTGGGGCCGGGAATCGGCAACATCGGCATCATGCTGACGATGATGGTCATCGGCGCTGGCATCGGGGTGGTGGTCGCCCAGCGCGTCGAGATGACCGAGATGCCGCAGCTTGTCGCCGCGCTGCACTCGTTCGTTGGACTGGCCGCGGTATTTGTCGGTCTGAACGCCGAGATGGAGCGGCTCCGTGTATTCGCGATGAAGGCGAACGGAGAGGATCTTGGCGGGCTGGCCGCCTTTGCGGCCAAGGTTGTCAAGAAGACTCCGCCTGAGATTGCCTTCCTGCAGGTCGAGGTGGTGCTCGGCATCTTCATCGGCGCGATCACCTTCACTGGCTCGGTCGTCGCCTTTGGAAAGCTCGCAGGAAAGATAGACGGCAAGCCCAGGCAGCTTCCCGGCGGCCACATGCTGAACGCGGTCGCAGCGGCGCTCTGCGTCGCGCTGGCGGCCTGGTATCTGAATTCGGGTGGCATGCTGCCCCTGATCCTGATCACCGCACTCGCCTTTTTCATCGGCTATCACCTGATCATGGGCATCGGCGGCGCCGATATGCCGGTCGTGGTGTCGATGCTGAACAGCTATTCGGGCTGGGCCGCAGCCGCGATCGGCTTCACGCTTTCAAATGATCTATTGATTGTCACTGGAGCTCTTGTGGGCTCTTCGGGCGCGATCCTCAGTTACATCATGTGCAAGGCGATGAACCGTGCCTTCGTCAGCGTGATTCTCGGCGGTTTCGGAGGCGCCGTGGGTCCGCAGATGGAGGTAGACGGCGAGATGGTCCCCATCGATGCCGATGGAGTCGCCGCGGCGCTGAACGACGCCGACAGCGTGATCATCGTGCCGGGTTACGGCATGGCGGTGGCACAGGCGCAGCAATCGGTCAGCGAGCTTACGCGAAAGCTTCGCGCTCAGGGCAAGGAGGTGCGTTTCGCCATCCACCCGGTTGCAGGCCGTTTGCCGGGACATATGAACGTGCTCCTCGCCGAGGCAAGAGTGCCCTACGACATTGTGCTGGAGATGGATGAGATCAACGAGGATTTCCCGGAAACGGACGTTGCCATCGTTATTGGCTCCAACGACATCGTGAATCCGGCTGCGCAGGACGATCCGAATTCGCCGATCGCTGGCATGCCCGTGCTTGAGGTATGGAAATCCAAGCAGGTTTTTGTCTCGAAACGCGGCCAGGGCACCGGCTATTCCGGAATAGAGAACCCGCTCTTCTACAAGGAAAACACTCGAATGTTCTATGGCGACGCAAAAGCCTCGCTCGACAGGCTTCTGCCGATCATCGCGTGAAGTACGAATATAACCATGCCTCCGTGCCGGTCTGAAATGCAGGGTCTGGCGGAGGGTCTTCCGTTCTTGTCTCACATGATGCGGCGCATCGGCACTGCAGCGGCGGAAGCTCGTTGACGAACCGAAAAGACCGCCGTGCCAAAGATCCGGTGCCACCCGACCGACGGAGATCGATAACGAACCCAGATCGCGGTGGCGGGGCAGGGGCCGCAAAAAAGGCAAAAAAGCTAGACCCGCGGCCGTAGGGCGCAATGCCTCTCTATTTCGCGGAAGATCTTTCGCAAGTACGATTGTGAGACTGTTGGCGCGCCGGCCGCAGCGCAGGTCGTGGGTGCACGGGAGAGTGGAATCGACCTTTTCGTGGACGCGGGCCTTCCGGTATTCCTGCGCGGCTTCACATCACTGGGTGAGATTTTCCGGATCACGTTCCAACGCCGAAACATAGCTTTGCCTTACGCCATCGGATGAACGACAGTTGCAGAACTCGGCAATTCAGTTGGAAGAACGGAAAAGACTGCAATCATGCGCTAACCGTTCATCAGCAAGAACCGGCCAAGACTGTTACAAAATGACCCCGTACTTGCCCTGCGCCTGGACCAAGCCGGACTCAATACTCCGGTGTGCGAACTTTAGGGGAATTCCCCGATTCATTTACGGGAGCGTCGCGTCTACCACTTCGTACCTCAGTGTTTTTGGACGGGTGGTGACGACCGGTGCAGTAGGGACCATCCGATGGTTGGCTGGCAGCGAATCTACACCTGTGTCCTTTCTAGCTTGAGTATCAGGTGGCCTTCCCTCTTTGCTTGCGTGGCATGGAAACCCCGCCGCCGGTCACCTCGCTTCACATGAGCCGGGGAGCGGCTGCGGCTGAATCCGTGTCTCCCGAACAACGTCACGGGCGAAACCCGCGCCATCAGCGAATGAATCCGTTCGGGTTCAGGCCAGGTGACAGAGCACGCCATTGTGCAGCTGGTTTCAGATGCCCCGACCGTCCCGGAGTCCACGCCAGCGGCCACTCCTTGGCAAGTCCCGGAATTACTCCCGCGACAGGGCCGGCGCTGCGCGGGGACGTCGGATCGCTGCTTCGCTTCCCATCCTGGATACGTCGGCTTGTTCGGGGATTGCCGAACGAGGCAAGCCGCTTGGCGGATGGTTCCATTGCGATGGTCACAATTTGAAGGCCATGACCTGCAATCCCCTAACCGCCGGCCAATTCCACGCGGTGCGCATTTACCAGGTCAGCCATCGAGTGAAACTTTAAATCGTAGCTGGGCATCTCGGCGGGCCTCATGGTCGCTCCGAACCCCGTCATGCCGTGCCGTCTGTGAATCCAGCAGTTTGAAATGCCCGCGGCATTGGCCGGGCCGTGGTCATGGAACATGCTTTCGGCGACATGCAGTATCTCATGTTTTTCGATGCCCTGACGTGCCAGATTTTCCAGCATGTAGTCGAAATTCCGGGGCGCTGGCTTGTAGCTTCCTATGTCGGATGCAAGGAACGCCGCGTCAAAATTCACCTGAAGCTTCGCGTTTGAATGGACGAAGCTTTCGTTGTCAGTGTTCGACAGCACAGCAAGCCTGTAGTGACGCTTAAGGTACTGAAGCGCTTCCGCGCTGTCCGGAAACGCGGGCCAGTCTTTGACAGAACGACCGTACTGCAGGCATTCGTCCCAACTGACGGCCAGCTTCCATTCCTCAGCTAGCCGCTTGTAAACCACCGCCAGAAGCATCGTGTAGCTTCTCGCCGGAGTGAACCGCTGCGCCGTCGATTCATGGAAGGCGTGGGCTTCGAGAATCCGATCGCGGGATAGCGTCTCTGGCAGTCGGTCGGTCAGCTTCTTCAGTGAGGAAACCATACCGCTTTCCCAGTCGATCAGCGTTCCGTAGACGTCAAAAGTTAGAGCTTTGAACTGAGACAGTCTCATGTTGCATTCCAGTTGTTAGAGTGTCCGGAAATCCGTTTTCGGCATTCAGCGCCGCAGTAACGGCCCGAAGCGCAATGACAGACGCGGACGGCTGCCGGTACAACGAACTGCATCGGTGTGGATCGACCGGATCTCCTCCGAACCGCGGGCATAATGTTCAGGTTATTCACTTCGTTTCACGGTCGCGCCTTCGCCGCCTCCCGCAATTCACAAATATTCCGACCGTATTCGTCCGGGTTCGACGCTGAACCTCCCTTGAAGACCGCAGAACCCGCCACCAATATGTTGGCGCCAGCCTGAACCGCAAGCGGAGCGGTTCCCGAATCGATGCCGCCGTCGACCTGGATATGTATCGGACGGTTCCCGACCATCTTTCGGATGGCGGCGATCTTTGTGGTCATGTCAAGAAACTTCTGGCCGCCGAATCCGGGATTTACCGTCATTACCAACACCAGATCGGCGAGATCCAGCACTTGGCCGATTGCGTCGGCCGGGGTTCCGGGATTGAGCGCGACACCCGCTTTGACGCCCGCAGCACGGACCGCCTGCATTGTGCGATGCAGATGCGGCCCCGCCTCGACATGGACCGTGAGCATGTCCGCACCGGCCTCGGCGAAGGCGTCAACATATGGCTCCACAGGCGCGATCATAAGATGAACGTCGAGAAAGGTGGTTACATGGGGACGGAATGCCTTGACCGCAGCGGCTCCGAACGTGAGGTTCGGAACGAAGTGTCCGTCCATCACATCGACATGCACCCAATCCGCCCCCTGTGCCTCGATGGCCCTGATCTCGCGTCCGAAATCGGCGAAGTCAGCGGAAAGGATTGAAGGCGCGATTCTGATTCTGCGGTCGAAGGCCATAGCAGGCATCCCTCGGCTGTATTCCGTCCGAATTACGCGGATGCGCTGTCAGGGTCCAGAGCGCATCCCCTGATGGACAACCGGTCACCGGACCTTTATTTCGGCATTCAGGCAATGGGGGTATCCATGAGCAAGCTGGTCTATCTGATGAATGGCCCGAACATTAACCTGCTTGGGGTGCGTCAGCCGGAGCTGTATGGCTCCACGACGCTCGAAGAAATCGAGGCCAGCTGCACGAAACTCGCAGGTGAACTTGGGATCGGCCTGCGTTGCTTTCAGTCCAACTCCGAGGGTCAGTTCGTCGACTGGATCCAGGAGGCGCGCGGTTCCGCAGCTGCCATCGTAATGAATCCAGGCGCCTATTCACATACTTCGATTGCGATCCTTGACGCGCTCGCTGCCTTTGACGGGCCGGTGATCGAGGTTCACATATCCAATATCCATGCCCGTGAAACTTTTCGCCGCCATTCATATGTCTCGCAGAGGGCCGACGCCGTGATCGCTGGCTGTGGAGCGGACGGTTATGAGTTCGGCCTTTTGAGGGCTGCGAGGCTGCTGCGATAGAACTGACAGATCTGTCCAATGCCAAAATTCCGGCACCTTGCCTTTGGTCGGGAACGCGTTCGGTGAAATGAGGCAGGTGTCTCCTCTTGCGGATCCGCGGTCTTATCGCTTGCTCCCTTTCCCGGCGTGCGTACATGGTCAAAACGAAGTTGCTTCCTTGCCCTTCCTCGACAAAGGCAGGAAGAGGCTTTCGAGCGCTACGAGCGTGAACCCAACGACTTGGTTGGGTCTCGGGACCGTGCGCGCCTACACCCATACATCGCCCGTTGCGCAGCGAACCTGCCGGAGCGTCTTGCCTTCGGAACCACATAAGCGATCCAAATCTTGGGTTCCTCCAGCATTCACCAAATGTAGTAACGGATGCTTTGGCCATCTGTCCGCACAGACGGTGTTACAGTCCGTCTCACTGCTAAGATCCCTACCCGACTCTGAATTAAATGCGCGATGATTCACGGAGCACCCCAGACTCCGAATAGCGCACTGGCGTTCCATACGGTTTTCGGGTTGAGGTTCAGGAATATTTGAGGGTCGCCGAAGGCTCACCGAAGCCAGAGGAATCGAAACTCTGCCGCCGCAGACGGTATCAACAGCACAATGCACCTGGCCAAAAAGCACAGCACCGACCTCGACTTAGGACTGGCTTTCTACGAATTTTTTGGTGATCGAAGGTGCGATTCCCGATCGCGTGTCGCCGATGACGTGCATGCCGCCGGAGATGTAATTTCGTTGAACCAACTCCACAAAAGCCGCGGGCGGGTGGCGACTTTCCCGCTCATGTGCATCCGACCGGGGCTTCCTTGGGCGCCAACGGCGGGCAGTCCCCGAATCGTGCAAACTGCATCGAAATGCAGACTGCGGGCGCACCGTGAGTTCATCACAGGTGTTGTGGGATGGCCGAACTAGATTGACGTCTCCCATACCAAGGTTGCATTGACCGCAGTCCTCGGCAGTTGCGACTTAATGAGTTCCTCGCGGCTTCCAAAGGTCATGAGTCGAGTGCCTGAACCGATGGAGTGTTGCATGACATCAATCGGACGGGTTCCAAGTGCCTGTGAAAACGGATTCTTTTGTTCTTTAGTCTATTGCGGTCGTGCTTTGACACTCGGCCGGATGCGGCAACTGGGCGGAACTTGACCGACTCGTCTTCACCAACGAGTTTCTCTGCTGCGGAAGCACCTGCCTGCAGTTGCGTAAAGACCTTGTCGGCATGTAGCTGCCCCCGCTTGAGTTCAAGCGGGGCGACCCAGCCGAAATTATGCTGGTCTTCGGCGATCACGAGATAGTCGCAGCGCGTTGTGACTTGGGACAGCGGTGAATCCGGCTTGTCGAAATCGACGATCAGACGCGGGTTCGGTGCGTTGGTCAACAAGACCTTGCACCCAGCTTTTTCAATCCGTGTCTGATTAGACATCTGGAACTAGGCGCAAGGTGAACGCGCTGCAAAAACGTGGTCACGAGCCATTCTCGATTCGTTTCGACTGGAGAGTTCTGCCCAGTCGTTGTGCAGCGCTTTGGCGACATCGTCATAGCCGGTCGGATATATACCGCCGTCATGAATACGGATTTCCTTGACGACTGAACCCTTGGGTCGGGACTTGGGTTCGAACAGCCATGCGCCGACCTGATCCGCGCGAAGCGCGATGTTACTGCCGGTGATGACACGACGACTGGACTTGGGGAGTTCGGACCGCCGCACGATGTTGTCCAATTCTTCGAGCAGCCATTCACTATGGGTGGTGACAATCACCCGGATGCCGGCATTGACGAGTTCGGCAAGCTGACGGGTAAATTCGACCTGCATCGCCGGATGGAGATGCGATTCGGGTTCTTCCACGATCAAGACGTTACCCGGTCGAACAAGATGACGTAGATAGAGTACCACCGGCGCAAGCTCCGATACCATGGACGATGCGTTCGCCAGTGCCAAGACGTCCTTCCATCCTTCCGGACGGTAGGCAAAGCGCGGGTAGTCGGTCGAGGTTGATCGGTCAACTCTCACCGTGCCGCCCAGAACATCCTTTTCGATTCTCGTGCCAAGGTCCGGATCGCGCGTTCGCCGTGCCCTCCTTGGGCGGTCGATCTCGATCAACTGTTCGAGAAAATCCGCCAGCACCCCAGAGAGCATTGGCGTGCGGGCAGCGGGGCGGAGTCCTGCCTTGGGAGCGCTTGCAATCAGGGCGCTGACCACAACGCTGTGCGCATGCATCACGCCCGTGCGGTCCGCAGGCAGATAAAACGCGGGAAGGTGCAAGGCACCCACAGCAGCAGGCAGCACTAGGTTGCCAATGGAAGACATAACCCGCATGGCTGCAAACTTCCGCCGCTCAACATTCTCCTTACTTTCGTAAGACAAGGCAAGGAGGTCGCGCACGTGCCATTCCATCGTCAGTTCTATGGCCGACTGGAATTGGAATCCCTGCCGGAATTGCCGCCCTGAATTCGGTGTTACGTCCGAGCGTCAGCGTATGTTCACCGAATTCAGAATTGTCCGGCATTCGCCGACGCAAAGTGATGCGGGCTGCATTTGTTCTTCCCCTTCGCTTTAGGACATGGGTCTCGCCGACCCCGAAACACCGTCCGATTTCGTCGCCAAGATTCCCAGGTGCGCCGTGGAAAGGCGCGTCTTCCTTGTGGGTGCGAACCCCACTCAACAAATTGTCGCTTCGGTTGGTAGCAGCCAAGGCGGTTTGCGGAGGTAACGATGTAGACTGAAGCACCTTGGTGTCAATGGGCCGCCTTGGGTGGCTCAGCGAGCAGACAGGCCGAAACGTGACGTGAACGCCGAGCAGGCCTCGAAAATGGCAATGCGGGAGCCGACCCTCCTTGGGAAAGGGGAAGGCCGGTGGCGGTTCGGGAAGCAAGCGACAGACGCACCGGACCGTTCCCGCCGGGGTAGTGGCGTCGGCATGTCTGCAAGATGGAAGGCGTAGCAACACGGGAAGCCCTGTCGGTGGCGTGCACGCGCCAACCGGAAATCCGCGAGGACCAGTCCGGGCTGGCAGGGTGGCGGAGAGGCCAGTAGTACCGCGGAAGCCGGGTAATGCCGGCGGAGGGAAGGGGCCTCAGGTGT
>JAJEAY010000060.1 GCA_022824145.1 Rhodobacter sp.
CATTGGGCTGTTCTGGCTCAGAAACTGGGCATTCACCCGGCAGTTCTCGCACATCTGGATCATGCGCAGCGCACCTTCCCCTTGGTACATCGAGTGCGAGGACAGTTTCGCGGCAATGCGCTCAACGGTGGATTTTGACCCAAACAGGCTGCCACATTCAATGCAGGCGAACGGCTCTTCCTCGTTCAGCACCGTCTGGGACAATGCCTCGTCGCCCAGATTGATCTGTGGAACCAGAGAGATGGCGTTCTCGGGGCAGATCGTAGCGCAAAGTCCGCATTGCAGACATGCATCCTCCTGAAACCGCAGCTGCGGCAGATCAGGGTTGTCGCCAAGCGCACCGGACGGGCAAAGCGATACGCAGGACAGACAAAGGGTGCAAGCGCCCGAATCGACCGCTACGGCGCCATAAGGAGCGCCGCCCGGCAGCGGCAGCGGCTCGGCAGCGTCCGGGTGCAGCGCCTTGGCTGCAAGCCGGGCAATCTGGCGGCGCGTTCCCATCGGCCGAATCGGTTTGCTCAAAGCGGATGGCGTCTCTGCATTGAACAGCGCGTCCGAAAGCGCGTCGGCGTCGGAAGTGTCGATCAAGGCCACTCTTTCGCCCGAGACCGCTTCAGCCAATGCAATCTCATGGTTCAAGACGGATCTGTCAGCACCGGGTCCGGGCACGAGGGCCACGCTGGCGAACCCCGCCGCGAGCGCCGCCAGGGCCTCGGCATGCCCGAATGCGCCGACCGCGGGCATCTCCATCGGCACGACATCGGCTGGCAGGCCCCGTCCATATCTTGCGGAAAGCTGGATCAGCTCACGGCCGTGCCCGTCCACAACCAAAAGCCTCGGATCGGTTCCGCCTGCGTCAAGGAAAGTCTTTGCAAGCGTCTGAATCCGACGGAATGACTGTTCGACCGGCGGCGCATCGTACGAAACCGCACCGGAAGGGCAGAGAGAGGAGCAGGCGCCGCATCCGGCGCAGACCATCGGGTCGATTGTGACGTGTTCACCCTCCGGCGAAATCGCTCCGGTCGGACAGGCGTCAAGGCAGCGCGAACATCCAACCTGATTCGCCCGCGAATGGGCGCAGAGGACCGGGTCTACGCGGACATAGAGCGGCTTCTCGAAAGTCCCGATCAGGTTCGCGGCGTCAAACACCGCATCCTTGCATGCCGCTATGCTGCCCGGATCCGCGCGCAGATAGCCTTCACGCTTTTCATGGGCGGAAAATAGCGGCGGCTGTCCGCTGAGATCAAGGATGATGTCACATTCCGAATGTGCGCCGTTGCGCGGTTCGGTCCAATTCCAGCTGCCACGGCCACCAGGCTGGATCCGGCTGAATTCGTCGAACGAAACCCGGAAATCGCCCAATGCTCCGTCCGCCTTCCTGATCCGTCCTCTGATTACGTCGAATTCACGGTCTGGCGGCGGGTCGCTGCCGTCCAGCTGAAGAACGGTGACCGCGTGCGTTCCGCAGAGACGCCGGGCGGCGTCAAACGCGGCCTCGCCGCTCCCGATGACCAGACAGACGCCCTCGGACACGACATCGATGGATTTCGCAGGTGCCGACGGCAGCGCGTCCGCCGCGATCAGCGCAGCCATTTTGGGACCGGTGTTCCTGTCGTCATCCGTCCAGCCGGCGCGGTCCCGAAGATCGAGGAATCCGGGAATCTCAGCCCCCAACTCCTCGGCAAGTTCCTCGAAGAACCGCATCTCCTGCCCGCAGCAGATCGTGCAGCCGCCCTCCTCGATCGCTTTTGCCGCTAATTTCGCCTGCTCGGTGCAGAGCGCGGTGTGAACAGCGGAAAACTCCGACCCGGTCGCGGCCGCAAGTCTGTCCGGCTGCAGCCGCTGCGAGCCTTCGCAATCGCAAAGTACCAGTTTGCTCGTCAAATTCTATCCCTTCCTCTACAGGACGGCGGATGCGGGATTCACATCCCGCTGCCAGACTAGACATATTGGGCGCTGAACGTAAACTGCATTCGGCAAATCACTTGGCTGAGCAGGATGTAAGCGGGGACGAATGTATATCAATCCGGAGAAATACGAAGTCTTGCCTCTTGGCGTCGTGCTGCGCAGGGCGCCTGGAGTGACCCGCTGGAAAAAATGGTCCTGGCAGGCGGTCGCGGTCCTGCCCGGCGCCGGAGCCGCTGACTGGCGTGAAATGCGCCGCGAAGGCGACTGGATCGAATACCATGCGGCGACCGTTTCGCTGGATCTTCACGGAGCGGAAACCGAAGCATACAGAAACGCGCTCTCGGACAGGCCGCCAAGCGTCTTTGTCGTGCTGCGCCAGGAAGACAGTACCGAAGACTCCAAGCCATGTGTCCTGTTGGTTACTGCGTCGCCTTACGAGGCCCAGGACTACGCTGACAGCGGCGAAGAGATCGTTGAAAAAGTGCCGATGCCACCGGGACTTATCGCCTGGGTGCGGGATTTCGTCGACCAGCATCACGTTGACGAGAAATTCATCAAACGCAAGCGGGACGGAAAGCGGGTCGATGTGATCGAAGACGGTGTTGGCGACGTGCGCATTCGGCAGGACAGCGATGTCTACCGCGCGCCGAAAAGGCGCCTGCAATGAGCGATTTCTGGGAACGCCGGAAAGCTGCGGTGCGAGCCGAGGAAGCTGCGGAGGAAAAGGCTCGGATAGATGCCGAAAAAGAAGAGGAACAAACCAGGCTGAGCCGGAAATCCGACGAGGAAATCCTGAGTGAGCTTGATCTGCCCGATCCAGACAGCATGGTCGAGGGCGATGATTTCTCGGCCTTCCTCAAGTCGACGGTTCCGGAACGGATCCGCCTTCGCGCGCTCCGCCGTCTCTGGACCACGAACCCGGTGCTCGCCAATCTTGATGGCCTGATCGAGTATGGCGAGGATTTCACCGACGCAGCGACTGTCCTAGAGAATCTGCAGACCGCCTATCGGGTCGGCGAAGGAATGGCCCGGCACGTCATGGCGATGGCGGAACAGGCGCAGGCCGAACAGGATGGGACCGCGCC
>JAJEAY010000155.1 GCA_022824145.1 Rhodobacter sp.
GGGGGTGAGGCAATCCTCTCGCTGCGAGCGTTGGTCATGTCAGACCGCTTCGATGCGGCGTGGAAGATTCTGGGCCCGTACTGGCAAAATCACGACGGTGGAGAGAACCCCGAAAATGTCCCCATATGAGAATCGGTCCCCAGCGCCTGATAAACGCGGTCTAGACGGATGACTTGGCTACTCCTCAAAATCGTCTTTCAGGCCGGAGATAGGATCACCAACCGAAACGAAACTTGATCGTTCGCCCGCTGGGGAAGCCTCGGTTGCCTTCCTTGTAGCCGCGTTAGGGATACGCAAGTCAGAAAAAGACCTTTATTGGCAATGGCTTGTACCAACAATATACGAATAGTGCCTGACGTGGTGATCTCAGACCCTGAAGAACCTCCGCCGCCCGCCCGTTAACATCCCCATCAACCCTTGCCCAGGCCATTCGATCGGCTCTGGGCACTGCTTCACTCACCATGCATTGCGATTTCGCAGCTGCGGCGTGTGACCCTTTCTGCTGCACGGTCAATACTCCCACACATCTTCCAGTCCTGCGGCTGTTCGCGACACCTAGCCGTTGACGACACGGTTCGATGGAAAGTCCGTTCCGATGAATTGAACAGGGTTCATTTCCCGTTTCCATAAACGGGTGTCCTGATCTAGATTCGGCCGGAGAATTCTCCAACCAAGGAAACTTCCCGTGAACCTGAAATTTGCTGAAGCCGACGCTCCGTCGACACCAATCCACATTGTACCAGGCGAAGGGGTCACAGACTGGGCGGAGGAACAGCCCGATCGGATTCGGGCGTGGGTCGAAGCGATCCGATTCAAGGGCGTTTTGGGAAGCGTGGCGATTATTCCCGGGGAAGATGGAAGCGCTGCCGCGGCAGTAATTGGAATCGGAACTAAGGCGCAGCGCGCCCGCGTCAGGTTCGCGCTCGCAGCCGCCCAACCGAAACTGCCGGATGGAGTTTATCACATCGCGGGTGATCTGCATGGTCTCGATCCCGACGAACAGGCACTGGGATGGCTTCTTTCCCGCTACCGTTTCGGACGCTACAAAAAGGCAAAGGCACCCGGCGCTGAACTCAAACCTCTGCAAGGTATCGACAAGGCGCACGTCGAAGCGATTGCGGCAGGCGAATGCCTGACACGGGATCTGATCAACACCCCCGCGAGCGACATGGGCCCCGAAGAACTGGAACTGGCAACCACCGAACTGGCTCGGGAATTCGGGGCCGGTCTTGAGTCAATCGCAGGTGATGATCTGCTTGAGCGGAACTTTCCGATGATCCACGCAGTTGGACGGGCGGCATCTGGCGCCCCACGGCTTCTGGACATGCGTTGGGGACATTCCGGACCTGCACTGACCTTGGTCGGCAAGGGAGTGTGCTTCGACACCGGCGGACTTAACCTCAAGCCAGGCAGCAGCATGGGGCTGATGAAAAAGGACATGGGCGGAGCGGCTACGGTTCTTGGACTCGCCCGCATGATAATGGCGCTCGACATGCCACTGCAGCTTAGGGTTTTGGTTCCGACTGCCGAAAACTCCGTAAGCAGCCAATCAATGCGTCCTGGAGACGTACTGACCAGCCGCAAGGGATTGACCGTGGAGATCAAGAACACCGACGCGGAAGGACGTCTCATTCTGGCGGACGCACTGGCGCTGGCGGATGAGGAACCTCCGGAACTCATGATTTCCATGGCAACACTGACGGGTTCCGCGCGAGTTGCGGTTGGACCGGATATCGCCCCGTTTTTCGCCACCGAGCCTGCATTGGCGGATGCGATCCGCGCTGGCGGAACGGCTGCCGCCGACCCGGTTTGGGAACTGCCGTTTCACGAGCCATACGGAACCATGATCGAACCGTCGATTGCCGATCTCAGCAACGCCCCTGCAAGCGCGTTTGGCGGTTCCATCACTGCGGCGCTGTTTCTCAGGCGATTCGTCACCAAGACAAAACGCTATGCACATTTCGACATTTTCAACTGGCAGCACAAAACAGCGCCAGGACGGCCTGTGGGGGGAGTGGGTCAAGGTGCGCGCGCCATGCTCGCCGCCTTGCCCGAGCTCCTCGAAATATAGATGGACCGCCGTACCACCCCCGGAAACGGCCGCGTCGCAGCAACATACCTTCGTGGCCGTATCAAGTCGAAGCGGTTTGTCGATGGCGTTGACAGACGGATCTCGGTTCCTCTGGCCGATCTTTTGACAGCGCCCGGAGGGTCGAGGCTCCGCCAGTTCCAGATGGGAGAATCGGTGAAATCGTACGAGAGCTTGAATGGATGGGCCTTCGTACAATCCGGAAAGGACGGCTATGTCGGGTACATCGAAGACCGTTCCCTGGCAGAACACTCGGAACCGACACATTGGATCGCAGTTCCGGCCTCGCATTGCTACAGCGCTCCCGACATCAGGTCTCCAGATGTTTCCTGGTTAGGCTTCGGCAGCCTTGTGACGATCGTTTCCTTTCAGTCCGGATTCCTGGAGACCGACGAAGGCCATTTCCTTCCTGAGCGACATCTTTGGCCAATCGGGAAAAGATTCGCCGACCCAGTGAACGCCGCGCAGCTGCACTTTGGAACACCCTATCTGTGGGGCGGCAATTCCATCCGGGGAATTGACTGCTCGGGGCTGGTGCAGGCTTCGCTGGCGGCAGCGGGGAAACGATGTCCTGCGGACAGCGACATGCAGGAAGCCGAGCTGGGTCACCTGCTGCAACCCGACACGCAGCCTGAACGTGGCGATCTTCTGTTCTGGCACGGCCATGTCGCCATCGCAGTGGACAGCGAAACACTCATCCATGCGAACGCGCATCACATGGCGGTAGTCTATGAACCATTGGCGAAAACGATCCGACGGATCGAAGCACAGGGAGGCGGGCCGGTTACGTCGCGCAGGCGCCTGCGTCGCGACTGAGTCGAATTCTGTCCTGATCGGACAATAGGTTGCCCATCCGTCACTGAACCGCCCGAATCAATTTCCGCTCAAGTACCCGCAGGACGGCCTTCAGGTCGTGACCTCGCCTTAGGATCCGGCCGTCCATGCCGATTACAGAATAAAGCCCCTGACGATTTCGGAGCCGGGGGCGTTTTTCAATCCGGTAGAGCGGAAATTCGGCCGCACGGCGGAAGACCGCGAAAACGGCGACCTCTCCAAGGCTTGAAATACCGTAATCGCGCCATTCGCCAGCGGCGACCATGCGACCGTAAACTGACAGGATCACCCCGAGTTCCTTCCTGTCAAAGCTTATACGTTCTGGGTTGGCCAGAAATCTGGATGGGCTCGGATTGTGAATCGTCATGAACCCAAATTGGACTCAGTCCCGCGCGAAATCAAGCATGACACTTCGATATACTGCTAACAGCAGAACTCCGCTCATCCGACGCAGAATGTGAACATGCCAATGAGGCAACAATAGGTCCTTTCCCGGAAATGTGAGACAGGGACTACCTGCGCACGGCGGCAAGCATGGACAGACGAATCAGCGTTCGTTCCACCACGGCCATCTGCGGCGCGGTCTGATTTGCGGACCGGAGCCGAAGATCCGTGTCCGTCAGCATGCCCAAAGCCCGCTCCAATCGACCGAGACCCCAGCTCCGTGCCTGCCGCAGCATACGGTCGCGGCGCGGACCAAACACAGGTGGACGCAGCTTCGCGATTCCCGAGCCGGGTCCGCCGGAATCGCACGACGCTGAATGCAGAGCGCGGAAATGCCGTGTCACGCCCATGCAAAGGGTTACAGGAGTGACTCCCTGGCCCGCGAGCATCTGAACAATCGGACCGATTTCTTCCGTTCGCGCTTCAGCGACAACGTTCAGCAGGTCGCCAAGCTCGGCCTCAACTGTAGCAGGCGCACAGACTTCGACATCCGCCGCCGTCGCCAGGACGCTATCCCCAAGCTTGTAAAGAGCAAGCTTTGAAATTGTCTGCCGAAGGTCGCCAGGATCGATCCTATGGGAAAGCGCCACAAGTGCGGACATAGCGTCACGGCCAATGTCGCGCAGACCCGCCCTTCGCAGCTCTCCCTCGATCTCGTCCTGGCTGGGCGGGTCGTTGTAAATTCCGACCGAAAAGGCGGTCCGGTGGTTTTCGAACGCCTTCCGCAGAGCGGAACGGGTGGAGAGCGAGCCAGCGGTTACCACGATATGGGCATCTCCGGGCTTCCAGGCGCCGAGCGCTGCAGCAATGGTCTTTGCGAGTCCGTCCCCTGCATCTTCCACAAGGACGGCACGCGGTCCTGGAAAAAAACCCTGCGCCTTTGCCAAGTCAAGGAGGAGCGCCGGTTCCTTGCGCAGCCCGGCGGCCGGAATGCGTTCGAAACGCATTTCTTCCTCGCCCTTCGGGCCGATGATGCTGCCAATGAGTTCCTGCCGCTTCAAGGCAACGCGCATCGCATCCTGACCGTAAATCAGGGTACCAGTGGCCGATGGATCCGGGCTGGCGAAATGCCGCGCTGCGCTTCGCCCGGTGAGCTTCAACCCGACCAGCCCCGATAACTGGCGAGAATCCGAACCGCTACCTGATCCGCAAGAATGACCATCAGGCGTTGGCTGGCGTCGCGCGTCGCGGCCCGAGAGTTCGCCAATGGAATCGTTGCCGAGTAACTGGTGTGATTCTCGACCTTGCCGGAATGAACCGTTTTGCCCTCTTGAACGTCGACTAGTTGGTATTCAGCGGCGCCGTTTAAATTGAAACGGGTAATCCGCTGGTCACGCTTTCGACCGACGCCCTCGGTGCTCGTCACAATACTGTAGCTAAGCTGATAACGCGCACCCTTCGGACGGCCCAGCCGCTCCTCAAGCCGCGTGACAAAAGCATAACCGTCTTGACTGCGAGGTTCCTGGACGGCGATCGAACCCATAAGTCCATCGCTGGCGCCTTCAGGTGCGAGTGCCGGTGTATAATTGCAGGCCGAGAGACTGAGCAGGCACAGACCCAACACCGCGAAGCACATTCGCGATGCGGCAGGGATCAGGTGGAAGAACGGCACCGCGCCGAGGCTGTCAGGAATTCTAGAGAACGACATTGACGATACGGCCCGGAACGACCACGAGTTTCTTCGGGACGCCTCCATTCAGGGCTCTTATCACGGCCTGATCGGCCAGAGCAAGTTTTTCAATCTCATCCTTGTGCAGGTCTTTGGCAACAGTGATTTCGGAGCGGCGTTTTCCGTTCACCTGAATCGGCAGCGTGACCGTACTGTCGGCCAGCATGTCAGGGTCGGCTTTCGGCCATGGCGCTTTGGCCAGAATTCCCTGGCCACCGAGCATCTCCCATATCTCCTCTGACAGGTGGGGAGTGAACGGAGACATGAGATGGGCAAGTGTCCTGATCGCCTCGTATCGGGTTGCAGTGCGCGGTTTCGCCTTGGCGATTGCGGCTGTGAAGGCGTAGAGCTTGGCGATAGCTGTATTGAATCCGAAGCTCTCGATTCCCATGGTCACGTCGTGGACCGTTCTGTGCATGGCGCGGACAAGACCTTCGTCAATCTCGGAAGGAGGTTCGGGGTCACTTCGGGCTTCCGAAGCCATGCGGTGAACGCGGACAAGGTGCCTGTGTGCGGCCTCCGCTCCTGCAGCGGTCCATTCAACGTCGCGCTCCGGCGGGCTGTCGGAAAGGACGAACCAGCGGGCCGTGTCGGCGCCGTAGGACTCGATGATGCTCACCGGATCCACGACGTTCTTTTTTGACTTTGACATCTTGACAGCGGGAAGAACCTCGACCCTAGCGCTCGCACAGTCCCTCTCCGAGCCGGCCGGAACGTTCGCCTGCTTTGGTTTCTCGTAATGGTTGCCGTCTGGACGAAGTTCCACTTCCTCCGGGAAAAAATATTTCCTGCGGTGGCTTGGTGTTCCCTCGTCTTCCTCGGACCGTTCCGCCGGCTCCGAGGCCGTATCCGAATCGCATTTGGCAACGAACTGTTCGTCCCTGTAGTATGCCTGATGCGTGACCATGCCTTGGGTGAAAAGGGCGTCAAACGGTTCGACGGCCGATTCCGGCAGATGGCCACAGATGTGCATCATGCGGGCAAAAAACCGGGAATAGAGCAGGTGCAGGATCGCATGTTCGATGCCACCGATGTACTGATCGACGTTCATCCAGTATCCGACATCGTCCTTTTCGGTCGGTGTTCCGGAGCGCGGAGCGGTGAAACGCGCGAAATACCAGGCCGAATCCACGAATGTGTCCATCGTGTCGGTCTCACGCTGTGCAGGCTGGCCACATTTCGGGCAGCTGCAGAAGCGCCATGTGGGATGCCGGTCAAGCGGATTGCCGGGTGCATCGAAAACCACATCGTCGGGCAGCCGGACAGGAAGATTCTCCTTCTTTTCCGGCACCACCCCACAGCTGTCGCAATGTACGACTGGAATTGGACATCCCCAGTAGCGCTGGCGCGAAAGTCCCCAGTCACGCAGACGGAACTTTACGACTCCCTGTCCCAGCCCCTTGCGTTCGCAAATTGAGATGGCGGCGTCGATTGCTTCCTCTCCAGTCGCATCCTCCGGCCAGCCGAAGCCTTTTGTCCATTTCACCCGTTCGGTCTTGGGAGGAACGAACGCCTCGGCTTCGACCGGCGTTCCGCGCTCCATGGCAACAAACGTGTCGATCACGTCAAGGCCGTATGCCCTGGCGAAGTCAAGGTCGCGCTGGTCATGCGCCGGGCAGCCGAAAATAGCGCCGGTACCGTAGTCCATCAGAATGAAATTGGCGATGTAGACCGGAAGTTCCCACTCCGTGTCAAACGGATGCCGGCACCGCAGGCCAGTGTCCATTCCCTTCTTTCCGGCCCTTTCAATATCCTCTTCGGAGGTGCCCCCGCGGCGGCATTCTTCGTTGAATGCGGCGATTTTCGGATCCTGCGGCTCAAGCGTCTTCGCCAGCGGGTGATCCGGGGAAACGGCCACAAAAGATGCGCCCATCAGGGTGTCGGGGCGTGTGGTGTAAACCTCGATTCCGTCGTAACCTTCAGGTCCGTCGACAAGACCGAACGGGATCTGAAGGCCTCGGGACTTCCCGATCCAGTTGCGCTGCATCAGCTTGACCTTCTCGGGCCACGAATCCAGCCCATCGAGGGCTTCAAGCAGCTCCTCGGAGAAGTCGCTGATCCTGAAGAACCACTGCGTCAGTTCCCGTCGCTCGACCGGGGCGCCGGATCTCCAGCCCTTCCCTTCGATAACCTGTTCGTTCGCCAGAACGGTCATGTCGACTGGATCCCAATTGACCGTGGCAGCCCTGCGGTAGGCCAATCCCCGCTCAAGGAAATCGATGAACAGCGACTGCTGCTGGCCGTAGTATTCCGGGTCGCAGGTAGCGAATTCCCTGGTCCAGTCGATGGAAAGGCCCAGCGGCTTCATCTGCGCGCGCATATCGCTGATGTTTCCGTAGGTCCATTCCCTGGGGTGTCCGCCCCGTTCCATCGCGGCGTTCTCGGCCGGCATGCCGAAAGCGTCCCATCCCATTGGGTGAAGAACGCTGAAGCCGCAGGATGCTTTGTACCGGGCGATGACGTCGCCCATCGTATAGTTGCGGACATGGCCCATGTGGATGCGCCCGGACGGATACGGGAACATCTCCAGCACGTAGTATTTTGGATTGGCCGGGTCGCGGCGGGCAAGGAAGGTGTTCGCCCTATCCCATCTATCCTGCCACTTCTGCTCGACTTCCTTCGCGGAATAGCGGGACATTCGGTCGCCTTCCTCAATGATTGCTGAGCAATTCCCGTTGCGGCCCGGCATCTGGCTTTCCGAAGGACGATACAGCCTAGAACCGTTCGTCCTGAAGCCGCAGATACCTCGCCCGCGTCAGGATCGCATCCTCGACAGCAAGGGCTGTTTCACGCGCGACAGGGCCGCTGCGGGTCTGAAGCGAGACGTTCAGCGAGCGGGCATCGAGAGCCGGATCGCGTACATGGATGGTGGCGCGATAGGCGCGACCGCCGCCTGGCGGCGTACCGTAACCTGTCATGATCAGGCCGGAAAACGGATCGCTGGCTTCGATTGGAAGGAAGTTGAGAACATCCAGCGAGGCCACCCATAGGTACTTGTTCACCCTGATGGTCGTATTTGGGTCGTCGCGGTTCTCGAAGAGATCCCAGATAGTTTCCCGTTCCTCGGCTTCTTCGGCGGACGCGTTCGCTCGCCGGTTTTCTGCCGGTTCGCTGGCCTGTCCGTTGCTGTCGCGTTTGCCGAAGAGGCCCTTTCGGCCACCTTCCCTGTCACCGCACGCGGAAAGCGCGAGCAAGGCTGCGACAACCACGCCTGCCTTGATTGTTCGACTCAATCTCATCCGGTTTTCCTGCCAGCCGTTTCAAGCCAATTCCGGCTGTTAGTATCTGACGTCTCTGCAAGCGGCAAGAGGCTTAGGAGCCGCTCCCGGAAAGCTGCCCGCTATTCCCTCAGGTCTTGCGGATGTAAGGGCAGGATACACGATTCCAGCGAAAGCTATGGGATCCCGGCGCGACCGGTTGACACGTGCCAGTCCGACGCTCGACCGCCTCAGGATCCTCCGCGGTTCTCCGGGAACGACCGGCCATCGACCAGCCCATGTTCCGGCAGCCAGCTGCGAAACCCGGTGCGCGGGCCGTACCGTCACGTCTGATATGCCTGACTCGGGCAAGACAGGACTGCGTAACGGGAACGGACGTGTCTGTTGATGTTGCCGTTCGGGGCACTTTACCGATCACACACCGCAGAACCGGGAAACTTAACCGGACCCAACGGCAGTTCGGGCACCCGACCGTCTGCGAGCCAGTCTGAAAGCCACATCGGGATTCAGGACGTCAAATCGGCCTCGCTGGGCGGAAGAAAACCACCTGCGGTCTGCATGCCGCCACCGTCGATCTTTCCTACAGGCCGACGCCTGCCACGTAGTTCCGAGTCCAGATTTTCCATTTACATTGCGTCTGTGCGGGACTGGTCTCGGGCTTCCATCTGTCTCTTTGCATCAGATTTCCACTACTATAGGACGTGGCACCACACAGCTTCTATGGCTAGATGCCGTGCCTACCGACGTTCGCCTGTCAAGCCGTTCGGCGAACGGCAGGACTGACCGATGACTACGGGGCGTTCCCCCGCCGACGCAACCACGAGGAACGAAGAGCGATGCCAACCCAAACAATGAAACAGGTCTCGCGCCCTCGGTATGCTGCCCGGCTCAACGCCTTCAAACCGCTTGTTTCCGCACGGGCTCCGAATGCGCTGGCTGAGCTGATCGCCATTGCTGGTGGAATCGATGGAATTACATCTGCCGATCTCAATTACCCCGACCACTGTGAACAATTGAGCCCTGTTCACTTGACAGCGCTGCTCTTGGACAACGGTCTCGAACTCAACGGATTGGCCATGCGATACTACGGTCGTCGGGATTTCGCGGCCGGCGCATTCACCAATCCGGATCCAGCCATTCGCCGGGAGGCCATCGATCTCACGCGTCGCGGAATCGATGCCCTTGCCGGGATGGGGGCCTCGCTGATGACCCTTTGGCTGGGACAGGACGGATTCGATTATTCCTTCCAAGCGGATTACCGGCGGCTTTGGGACGACACGATCAGTGCCGTCGCCGAAGTTGCGGACCACAATCCAGACATCGACATTTCCATCGAATACAAGCCCGCCGAGCCTCGGGCGCATGCCCTGATTCCCGATGCTGCGACAGCGCTGCTCGCCGTCACGGAAACGGGTCGGCGCAATGTCGGCGTAACGCTTGATTTTGCGCATGCATTGATGGCCGGTGAAATGCCGGCCCATTCGGCCCGGCTGATCGACCGCCACTCCCGGCTGATGGGCGTGCATCTCAATGACGGAAACGGTATGCGCGACGACGGGTTGATGGTGGGATCCGTCCATCCAGTTCAAACCCTTGAGCTATTCGTGGAACTGGCCAGGATCGGCTATTGCGGGGTGATCTACTTCGATACCTTTCCGGACCATTCCGGCCTGGATCCGGTCAGAGAATCCGGAACCAACGTCGCAGTGGCGAATCAGCTGCATGAGATCGCAACCGGTTTGGTGGACGATCCAAGTCTCGCGTCGGCTATGGAAAACCAGGACGCGACGGCCAGCATGCAGGAGGTATTCGCGGCCCTGTCTCGAATCCAGCCAAGGGACAGATAGGCGTTGGCTGACAAACTGCTGGACAAACCCCGAATTTCCGACAAAGCGGCACAAATCCTTGTCGTCGGAGCGTTGCATCTTGACGTGATCGTCACCGCTCCCCGATTTCCACGAACCGACGAAACCGTCATGGGGCATGCCGTCGACTACCGACTCGGCGGAAAAGGCGGGAACCAGGCCGTCGCCGCAGCGAGGATGGGATGCCAAACCGCAATGGCAGGCAGAATCGGTCGGGACCGCTTTGGCTCCAGCATTCGGCAGGCTCTCGGTTCTGCGGGCGTGGATCATGGTCAGGTGCTGCAGACCGCCAATGCCTCGGGGATGAGCGTCGCCATTGTTGACGCAGACGGCGACTACGGAGCTGTTATTGTTTCGGGCGCGAACGCCGAAATCGATCCCACCGACATCGCCATGCAGGATTCGCTCGGAATTCTCCTGCTGCAGTCGGAGATACCCGAACCAGTCAATCAGAACGTCATGGCGCGCGCACCCACAGGCTGTCGCGTCATTCTGAACGCAGCCCCGGCCCGGCCCCTTCGTCCTTCGTTAGCTTCGGACATCCCTCGATTCGCCGGTGTAGACATCCTGATCGTCAATCGAACCGAAGCCGCCCAGCACTGCGGCCTCTTACCCGAATGCCACGATCCTGCCGAGGCCGCCGAAAAGCTTCTGTCCGAAGGACCGAAAGCGGTCATCGTGACCCTCGGACGATCCGGTCTCCTGACGCGAACCGCAAGTGGAGATGCTTTCGAACTGCCGGGGCACAGTGTGCGAACCGTCTCGACCCACGGCGCCGGCGACATGTTTGCCGGCGCCCTTGCTGCCGAGACATGTCGCGGCGCCAGCCTGCGAAAGGCAGCGGATTTTGCTCAATGCGCGGCAGCCCTGCATGTTTCCAAAACGCCGGAGGAGCGGGATCAATTGACCCTTGAGACAGTCAGGAGTTTCCAGAGTACCGCTAGGACTCACGGAGAGAGCCGGTAAAATTCGGCGGCGCTGCCTCCGAAAACGCGATCCTTTTCATCAGATGACAGCCCTTCCGTCAACATGCAGGCCACCTCGTGCCACCGTTCATATTCTCCTCTCAGCCGACAGACCGGCCAGTCAGAACCCCACATCACCCGTTCAGGCCCGAACTCCTCCAGAACATGGTTCGCGTATGGACGGAGGGATTCGGGTGTCCAGCCCGATCCTGCTTCGGTGATCAATCCCGAGAACTTGCAGAACGCGCGTGTCTCCCGCGCGATCCGCTTCATTCCTGAAGCCCAGAACGCGAATGACTCTTTGGAATGCCCTTCAATGTCCGGCTTCATGCAATGATCGACGACCACCCGCATATCCGGATGCCGTGAAAGCAACGTAAGGAAGTTCGCGAGGTGACGCGGGAAACCGAGGGCATCGAAGGCAAGATCCTCCGAGATAACCGCCCGATAGGCCCAGTCAATGTCGTCACGCAGCATCCAATCAGGATCAGCGATATCCTGAATCATCGGGCGGACACCGACAAACTTTGGATGCCGGGCGAGCCGTGCCAAGGTCTCGTGATCGGAAGGCTCTTCAAAATCGACCCAGCCGACGACCCCTGCGACTGTCTCGGTCGCATCGGCAAGGCCCAGCATGTACTCCGACTCGTTGACCGTTGCCGCGGCCTGCACCAACACCGTGCGATCCACACCGCAGCGACGCAGCGACGGTGCAAGGTCGGCTGGAGCATATGGTTTGGCAAGGATCGGGTCGTCCGGAGGCATCCAGTCGTAGTCGCCCCGCCTCGGATCCCAGAAGTGTTGGTGGGAATCGATTCTCTTCATGACGAATTTCACCCTCCTTGGAGCAGCTCTATCCGGAAGAGCCGGCGGCGCTGCCGCCGTGCGCTCCGGTCTCCCGCAGGCCTGCTGTTCGAAACCATCCTATACCGCGCCCGACCTAACTCGGCGAATGAACCAGCAACCCCTCTGCCTTGAGCGCATCCCAAAGAGCGCGCGGAATCCGTGCTTGGCTTGCCCGCAAGTTATCCTGCATCTCGCTGGCGCTCTGCCCCCCGGGAACAACCGAAAGAACGGCGGGATGTGTCAGCGGGAACTGGAATGCGGCGTCCTGGAGGCGAACCTCGTGCTGCTTGCAGATCGACTCGATCCGCGCAACCTGTTCGAGAATGCCTTTCGGCGCCGCCTCATAATTGTAGTAGGAATCCGGTCGTGGGCCGGTTGCGAGGATTCCGGAATTGTAAGGCCCGCCAATGACGACTCCCATTCCCCGCTCACGGCACAGCGGCAGGAAGCTGGCATGCGCCTCCTGTTCAAGCAGCGTGTAGCGCCCTGCCAACAGAAAAATGTCGAAGTCTCCGCGCTCGGCCAGCCACTGCGCAGGTTCCCACTCGTTGAGCCCGGCGCCGAAAGCTGCGATCGCCCCTTCATCGCGCAGCCTTAGCAAAGCCCGGTAGCCGCCGGCCATGAATTCGTCGAGCCTGGCCTGCAGTGTCTCCGGGCGCTTGTGGTTGAACAGGTCAAGATCATGCGCGAACAGGATGTCGATACGGTCAAGTCCGAGACGTTCCAGCGAAAACTCTACGGAACGAAGGACGCCGTCGTAACCGTAGTCATAGATTTCCTTCCGGCTCGGCACATCGAACCACTTCCCGATTCCATCCCGCTCGTCGGGAGTGGTCGCCTTCAGCAGCCGACCGACCTTCGTCGAAAGAACATAGCTGTCGCGGTCTTTCGAACGAAGGAAACGGCCCAACCTCAGTTCAGCGAGGCCCAGCCCGTAAAGCGGTGCCGTATCGAAGTAGCGCACACCGGAGTCCCAAGCGCAGTCCAGGATCTTCTCGGCGTCATCGTCACTAATCGCCCTGTAGAGATTTCCAAACGGCGCGGTTCCGAATCCCAGCTCGGTGAAGCCCAGTCCGCGCCTGCGGTGACGGTTCCAGAACCGCGTGCCCAAATCCATTGCAGTCTCCAATACCTCTGTCTGCGTTCCGTAGCCGTCAGCCAGGAAATTTTCATCGGGCTGCGACCGGCCGAACCGAACCTTGATTCTGATCGCAATCCTGTCCGAGTTCCATGCGCAGCTGACTCGAGCTCGGCACGCCTGGCCGCAGCCTGCGGTCGCAAGGCAGGGTATCGGTCGGGCTCGACAGCTGCAAGCGGACCCCGCTGCGCGTGACGTTTTCGCACCAACCCACACTGGCGGATTCCTGATTTCGTGATGCCCCAAGAACACCCGTTCGCAATAGATTCGGGAATTCCACCCGCAGAGTGCAGAACGTCGTTCCCGCGATTACGCCAGCCCGCAAGGCAACCGTGCAACCCAGTCGCCAGTCTGGCATGCCCGGATGGTGACGGTTTGTCCGAAGTTCAACTCCATTCACCTTGAGTTCGAGACCGTTTCAGCATCAACAATGGATCCCGGAACCATTCCGCCGTCAAAATCCATTGCTCAGGCGGATCGTTTTGCTTGGCGCGCATTTCCAGGCCCACAATGGGAAGGATGGGAGTGAGGCCGCAGAAATCCGGGGGCACGCGCCGTCCTCGCCTGCCGCAGGGGTACGGCATTCCGGAACCGATGCTACGGTGCTGCATGCGAACAGACCGGCATTGCAACTACCCGCGTATCCCTTGCTTCCGGATGGCAAGGCGATCACGGAATCCGAGCCGTCCCGATGCCCGGGCATCTGTCGTATCCACTGGTTCAACCGAGTGTGTCGTGACGGGCCTGCATCATGCAGTTCTGCGCACGAGTTTCCTCGGTCTGCCTGAACCAGCAGCGCCCCGCTGGAAATTCCGCTTTTCCGAAAGCCGCCAGTCTGGCAACATCAGGACTTGAGCCGGATTCTGCCACGCGTTTAAACGCTGCAGGATATCCGTCAGGTTCAAGCCCGGCCAAAATCGGTTTATGGCCGAGACTGCAGACCGAAACCGTTCGAATGCGCCCTTGCACTGCGGATTAGGAGAAGAAGTCCGAATGTCCCTGTCAAAATTCACCACTCTGTTCGGAACAGCCAAGCCGGTCATAGGCATGATCCATCTTGGGGCGCTTCCGGGAACACCTCTCCACGATGCGGACGCCGGTCTCGAAGGGCTGGTCTCGGCAGCGCGCGCCGACCTGATGGCATTGTCAGAAGCGGGATTCGACGCCGTCATGTTCGGCAATGAGAACGATCGTCCATACGAACTTTCAGTCGACGTTGCTTCGACTGCGACCATGGCCTACGTCATTGGACGCCTCCGTGCCGAAATCGACCTTCCGTTCGGCGTGAACGTGCTTTGGGATCCGATGGCCAGCGTCGCCCTGGCAGCTGCGACCGGGGCGGGTTTCATTCGCGAAATCCTTACAGGGCAATATGCGTCGGACATGGGCAGCTGGGCTCCGGATGCGGGAAAGGCGATGCGATACCGCGACCGACTCGGCCGGCGGGATCTTCTTATGCTCTACAATGTCTCTGCAGAGTTCGCGCACAGTCTTGACCGTCGTTCGCTGCCCGACCGGGCGCGGTCCGCAGTGTTCTCATCAATTCCGGACGCGGTCCTGGTTTCAGGCCAGATCACCGGCGAAGCAGCGGCTCTGCAGGATCTCAAGGCAGTCAAGGACGCACTTCCCGACACTCCGGTGATGGCCAATACTGGAGTCAGGCTAGACACCGTCGCGGACGTTCTGGCGGTGGCGGATGGCTGCATCGTGGGTTCGGCCCTCAAAGTGGACGGAATCACCTGGAATCCCATCGATCCTGTTCGCGCTCGGGACTTCATGGACCGTGCCCGGCAGAGCCGGGCGCATACCGGCGCTTCAGTCACGCAAGGCTCCGTATGATGCTTGACGAACTCGGCGAACTGCTCACCGAACTCATGCTGATTCCAGGTTTGGCCGGACACGAGGACAGAGTCCGTCGCGCGATCGCAGGCCGGCTTGGGAATGCCGGCCTCCCATCAAGCACAGATCGCCTGGGAAATCTGACTGTCACGCTTGAAGGAGATGCCGAAGCTCCCAGCGTTATGGTGTTCGCTCACATGGACCAATTGGGTTTCGTGGTCCGGCGAATCGATCCTGACGGAATGATCCGTGTCTCCCGGCTCGGAGGAGTCCCGGAGCGCACCCTTGCTTCCCAGGCTGTAACGGTCTGTGCTGGCAACGGCAATGACATTGATGGCGTAATCGGCAACATGAGCCATCACGCGACACCCCCTGACGAACGCCACGCGGTCCTTCCGGTACTGGCGCAGGCAATCGATACCGGCCATGGATCACGGCAGGCGGTTGAGAATGCAGGGATCAGGATAGGTGATCCGGTGGTTTACAAGCCGACGGCAATGCCATTGGCTGGAAACAGGGTCGCTGGAACCTGCATCGATGACCGGGCCGGCTGTGCCGCACTCATGCTGCTAGCGCGGCTTCTGGCGGATATGGTGTCCCGGCCGACGGTCCATATCGTCTTTTCCGTACAGGAGGAATTCAATCTGCGGGGCGCCGAAGTCGCCGCCCGAATCCTGCGGCCCGACGTCGCAATCCAGATCGACCTCATGCTGGCGACAGACACTCCGGGAATGGAGGGTCTCGGATCCATGCAACTTGGCGGCGGACCGGGAATCAGCCTGTATTCGTTTCATGGCCGGGGAACGCTGAATGGGGTCATTCCTCACCCTGCAATGGTTCGGCTTTTTGAGACAACGGCCGAAACCGAGTCGATTCCGTTGCAGCGCAGCGCACAGGTCGGAGTCCTGACGGATCTCTCATACGTTCAATTGACCGGCGACGGGGTCGCGGCCATGGATGTCGGGTTTCCGCTGCGTTACTCCCATTCCAGCCTTGAAGTCTGTGACCTCTCGGACCTCGTTGATCTTATCCGCCTGCTAGAGGCAGCGATCGCCCGGATCGGTCCCGGATTCGATCTGTCCAGGGACGGGGACCGCCGATGAACTTCACGCTCGGAGTCGATATCGGGACATTCGAAAGCAAAGGGGTCATCGTCGACGCCGGCGGGTCAATTCTGGGCCAAGCGGCGAAGCCGCACGAAATGATCGTGCCACAGGCAGGCTGGGCCGAGCATCGGGCGGACGAGGACTGGTGGGGCGACTTCGTAGATGTCACACGGATGCTGCTCGACCAGACCGGAATTGATCCTGCCAAGATCAGTGCCGTGGCGACTAGCGCGATCGGGCCCTGCATGCTTCCGGTTGACGAAAGGGGCCGTCCGTTGATGAACGGTGTCCTTTACGGTGTCGACACACGTGCGTCCGAGGAAATCGAGCTGCTCAACACCGAACTGGGTGAGGGCAGAATACTGGATGTCTGCGGCAATGCCCTCACCTCGCAGTCGGTCGGACCGAAGATCCTGTGGCTGAAACGGGAGCGGCCGGACATCTTTGCCAGAACGGCAAAGATCCTGACCTCAACCAGCTATGTCGTGTTCCGGCTGACCGGAGACATGGTGATCGATCACTACACGGCCTCGAGTTTCAGCCCGCTCTATGATTTGAATCGTATGGATTGGTGTCGGGATTTCGGGGAAGGGATCGTTTCGCTGGACCTGTTGCCGCGACTTCTATGGTCAACTGAAATCGCAGGCCGGATCACAGCGGATGCCGCCAGGGAAACCGGATTGGCCGAGGGCACGCCGGTCACAGCGGGCACCATCGACGCAGCGGCCGAGGCTGTCAGCGTCGGCACTCGCAGGCCGGGTGACATGATGATGATGTACGGATCGACGATCTTCATCATTCAGCTGACGGCAGCCCCTTTCCAGGACGGCCGGCTCTGGCGCGCGCCATGGCTTGCGCCGGGGATGCATGCGTCAATGGCTGGGCTCGCGACTTCGGGGACACTGACTCACTGGTTCCGTGACCGGCTGGCATGCGATCTTGATCGGGAAAGCGCTTTCGCCGCATTGGCGGACGAAGCGGCGGAATCCCCTCCGGGCGCCAATGGTCTGATTCTTCTTCCTTATTTTTCGGGTGAGCGCACTCCGATCCATGATCCGCTCGCGAAGGGCTGCCTGTTCGGCCTGAACCTGACCCATACCCGGGGCGATCTCTACCGAGCGTTCCTCGAAGGAATTGCCTGCGGAACCGCACATGTAATCGAAACCTATCGTGAAATCGGGCATGCGCCACTGCGCATCCTGGCGGTGGGCGGAGGCGTCCGCAATGAGACCTGGCTCCAGGCGACCTCGGATTTCGGGGACATTCTCCAGATCATTCCAAAGAAAACTGTCGGAGCCGCGTATGGCGACGCTTTCCTTGCTGCATGTGCCATGGGCGATGCCGCCCCGGAAGACATTGATGCCTGGAATCCCGAAAGCCGCAGAATCCATCCGGATCCCCAGCCCGTTCATCGTCGTCAATACAAGCTGTTCCGCGCCCTCTACGACCAAACACGGAACATCGCAGCCGAATTGGAATCCTCCAAGCAATAGCCACCAGCCAAAACAGCGGGCATGGACGCCTTTTCAATGTGAACGATCCACGAAGTCACGTTTTCAATTCACCGCATCCAATCCGAAACGCGATTCCCGGTGGCGGTCTTTTGAACTGGCGGAAAGCCTGGCCGGGCGCTATATTGAGTCCAGTAACTGTGGAACAGAGAGTAGAGCATGGCCTCCATTACACACGAAGAAGTCCATCGGACCAACGGCTGGCGAGTGCACGACCTGACATGGAATCCGATGGCTGTGGCAGTAGTCACGGTAGTTCTCACCTCGTTCATTGGCGTTATGGCATGGCTGAGCCTCAGCATGGCGGGCGTTCAGACTGACGTGGCGCCTCTCAAACAGGGCCAGATCCGCCTCGAAGAAAGCCAGATCCGCCTTGAAGCGAGGATCAATGGTCTGGCTACGGACATCGCCGAGATTAAGGAAGGCCAAGCCGAGATCCGGAAACTGCTGCTTGAAAACCGGGATTGACGTCGCTTCGACCTGCGTTCCACCGTCAGAAATCAGTGGCCTAAATCAGGCGGCCCAAGCGTACCGGGTAACGGCAGGCGCGGGGCAAAGATCGCAACGGTCAGTCTGCATTACTGCGGGTGCCGTCTTTCCGTGCATCGCCACCATTCATCCAGATCAGTTAGATGGCTTCACTACAGTCAAGCGACACCGCATCATGAACAATCTATTTGGCAAACTGAGAGGCTCGGAGGCTCAATCTGACGCAACGGCATTTCGGATTCCCGTTCACTCCTGGAATGGCGCTCATGATCTTGAGATGCCCCGGCCACACTCAGCCGAGCCAAGAATCAGCCATATATCCTTGAGTCATATTTCGGCGTCTCCGCACTGATTCATTTCACGGCTCCGGCTGCCATGCCTTTGATGATAAACCGTTCAAGCGCGATGCCAATGATCACCAACGGCAGGATTGCCGCCAGAGACAGGGCCGCCATCGACCACCAGGCGATGCCCTGCGATCCCGTCTGGCTTGCGACCATGACCGGAAGCGTCTTGGCATGGGAAGCAGTGAGCAATGCAGCAAAGAAATATTCGTTCCAGGTCAGGACCAGCGAAATAATGAACGCCGCGACCATTCCCGGCAGCGCGATCGGTAATATAATGGTCAGAAACGCTCCCCAGATCGACGAGCCGTCGACGAGCGCCGCTTCTTCCAGTTCAACTGGAATCGAACCGAACTGGTCCCGCATGATCCAAATGACGATAGGTAGCACCGTCAGGGCGTACAAGGCAATCAGGCCGATCCGTGTATCCAGCAGGTCAAGCTCCTTGTAGAGAACCAGAAACGGCAGGGCGAGGACAACCGGAGGAAGGATCAGCTGCGACAGGAAGAAGAATGAAATGTCCCCGTTCCGCATGAAACCGAACCGATAGCTGAACCGGCTCAATCCATACGCAGCAAAGCTTCCCAGGATCACCGCGAAGGTCGAGGATCCCAGCGCCACGATGGCTGAATTCCAGAACCGCTTGAGAAACTCCTCCCGCACGGTGCTTTCCGCAAAGATGGTTTCCGGCGAAAGCCCCAATGATCTCAGCCCCAGCCACTTCGGCGTGAAGTCAATCCAGGGAATAAGATTCCCTTTCATCACGTCAGGCGCAGCCTTGAACGTGGTGGAAAGCGTCCAGTAAATCGGGAACAGGCAGATGAACGCCCAGAGGAGCAGCACACCGTAGATTATGATCCTCCGCGTTGCCCAGCCCGCCCGGTAAGCCAGGTCGGAGTCGCTGTCGTGGAATATCTGTGCGCTCATATCAGTATCTGGGCCGCATCCAGCGGTCAGCCAGCTTCATCAGGACGGTCAGAGCGATCACGATCAGCAGAAGATAGAAGATTGCCAGGAGCGTCCCGTATCCGACATTGGAACGGTCACGGTATTCACGGAAAATGAAGCTCGTAACGCTATCAGTCGCGCCTCCTGGCCCTCCGGAGGTCACGTTGATTATGATGTCGGCAAGCTTGAGCTTGAAAATTATCCGGATCAGGATCGCGGTAATCGAGACCGGAAGCATCAGGGGAAAAGTGATTTCCCAAAACCGCTTCCAGGCGGGTGCGCCGTCCACCTCCGCGGCTTCGTGCAGTTCCCTCGGTATGGCCTGGAGACCGGCGAGGATCATGATCATCATGAAGGGAATGAAGGTCCACGCGTCCATGATCATGATCGTCAGCTGCGCGACTTCCGGGGAGCTGAAAAATGACGGGTTGTCCCAACCCAGTTCCCGGGCAAGGCGCGATACCGGTCCAAACCGAGTTTCAAGCATGGACTTGCCGATCATCCAGCTCACAGCGACCGGCGAAAGCATCAGCGGCATAAGGAAAGCGACGCGGAAAAACTTTCGCGCCCGGATATCTGCGTTGAGCAGGAGAGCAAGTCCGAATGCAATGGCGTATTCTACGGCGATCGCGAGCGTGTAGCGGACCATATTGCCAAGCGCGTTCCAGTAGAATGGATCGGCCCACATCTGCCTGAGATTGTCGATGCCATTGAACTGGCGACCGTCCGGCGACGAGAGATTCCAGCTGGAAAAGGCAATGCCGAGCGCGAAGATGAGCGGAAACACCACCATCGAAACCACAAAAAGGGTGGCCGGGAGTACAAACAGGGCCCGCTTTCCGTGTTCGCCGAACAGAAGAACGCGGCTGTAACAGAGGCAGACGGCCCAGAACAGGTAAGCGTAAAGCGTGGGGCGCCAGTTTTCGAAGCCAAGGCTGGCAATGCTGTGATGATCCGCGAGCTGAACGACAACAACGCAGCCCAGCAATCCGGCGGACCCCCAGACAAGCGCCTTTCCGAGCAGGCGGCGCCGTTCGGAAACATCGTCGGCGGTCACGACATGGAGGAAGTCGCCTTCAGCAGTGCTCACGAACAGAACCTCCCGTCGGATCTCGCGAACGGCATGACCGGCGGCGACTCAAGGTGCCGCCGCCGGTAGTGATTGCGTTCATTCAGATCGGTTCAGAGACCCAAAGACGCACGATACAGCGCGACTTGGGTGTCGCGTCCGATTTCGTCCGTGATCTTTTCCCAAGCCGCGGCGATTGCGTCCGCAGTCTCCTGGGCAGAGCCGTACTGACCCGCAAATCCCTTTGCCAGTTCGTCTTCGGCGATCGAATAGTACTGGAAGATACCTGGAATGCGCGGCTCGATCGCGGCATTGGGATGGTTGTAGCTGTCGGCGTTCGATCCGAGATAGTCCTCGACAAAGGCACGGTCATAGCCTGCAGCTTCCCACTCATCGTATTGGAAATGCGAGTTCCGGTAAGGCTGGAAGCCGGAAGGATACGCCGCTGTCCAAAGAGACAGATCCTTGCCGCCGAGATGCGCAGCAGCCGACCACGCGGCCTTCCGCTTCAGGGAGTCACCGGACACACGCTGGGTGACGTAGATGCCCCAGCCGATATAGGCCATGTTAGGCGCTTCGTTGTAGCTGTCTTCCCAAGCGCCGGTCCGCGAATTGTAAACCCGGTCCGAACCAGGATTGATGCCGAAGCCCACAACATCGCCAACCACTGACGTATCCGAGGTCCGGGCGTTTGATCCGACGTCACCCCACCACATCAGCATCGAACCGGTTCCCGCGAGAAACTGCTGAAATGCGGTTGTTCCGGGATCTGCATTGATCTGATCGGCGGGATAGGCGCCATCTGTGTTGATCAGATCCATGACATCCTGAATCGCCTGAACCCAAGCCGGGTTGTTGACTCGGGGCTTCATGGTATCCGGGTCGAACAGCCAGGCCGGATCGTCAGGGTGTTTTGCATAGGCCGCAGCGCGGTTCTCAAGGAAGTAGAACCCGAAGCCGCCCCATCCCTTCAGCGGATCCAAATAGCCGTGAGCCTGAAGTCCCGTGAGTGGATCGGTCTTGCCTGCCAGTTCCTTGGAAATGGCATTCACTTCCTGCCAGGTCTTCGGTGGTTCGGCACGGCCCGTGATCGAGCCTTCTCCGAAATAGTCCGTCCTGTATGCAAACGTATGGCAGTCACCGTCGATGGTGATGCGGTAAGACTTTCCGTCCCATGTGCCGACCGGAGGCTTTAGATATTCCACGAGATCGTCGGCTTCGATCTGGTCCATGACCCAATCGGGCATCTCGTCGAGCAATCCCTTGCCTGCCGTATCGCCTTCGAAAGGAGCGCCCATCTCAACGATGTCGAAATCGACGGTACCGGTCGCGATGGCCTGCTGGAGACGCGGATTGTAGTCGGCCTGGGCGAGATCGATCCAGTTAATGGTCGCGCCGGTATATGCCTCCCAAGAGCGGAGGAATCCACGGAACAGCAGGTTGTGCAGGTTCTGGTTGTTGAGCCCCATGAATGTCAGTTCGACACCGGCAAATTCGCCTTCCGCGACACGGTCCTTGGTTGGGCCAAGGCACAGTTCGCCGACTTTCTGCCAATCCGCGTCAGTTGGCGACCCCATCCCAACTCCGGGAATTTTGAGAATCTCTGCGCGGAGACTGTGGCCATCGGCAAGTGCGGGGCCGACGCCGGCAATGCTGCCGATCGCTGACATGGCGCCGACACCGGCAGCGCTCTGCAGCAACCTGCGCCTGGTCATCCGGTTACGGACGACGTGATTGTAAAGTTCCACTTTCATGGGCGTGTTCCTCCTTTGATCGTTTGAACCGGCCATCCGGTCCGCCGACACAACCCGCAGGCGGCAGAGTATCCCGCCGACGGTCATGTTCGGGCTATCCTTTCGACAGAGTCCGCCACTGTCAAGAACGGTGTGCCGCAGGGCTGCCTGCTGATGGCGAATCCACGACAGCGCTCCTTCAGGGCGGGAGAATGCAACGACAGGGATTGCCCAGAGACCGCTTCCGGGTCACACTGTCCCGAATTTGAACCGGAATGCAATCGGGGAATACGGCAAGATGGCGAACGTCACGATCAGGGATCTGCGCAAATCCTACGGTTCCCTTGAAGTCATCCACGGCCTTAGCGTCGACATCGAAGACGGCGCCTTCGTGGTTCTCGTCGGACCTTCCGGTTGCGGAAAGTCGACACTCCTTCGAATGATCGCGGGACTTGAAGGTGTTGGATCCGGCACAATTGAGATTGGCGGCCGGGCGGTCAACAACCTTCCGCCCGCCGAGCGCGATATCGCCATGGTGTTCCAGAATTACGCGCTGTACCCGCACAAGACCGTCGCAGCCAACATGGCGTTTTCGCTGCGCATGCGCGGATTGGACAGGTCGGAGATCAAGACGCGGGTAGAACGGGCGGCGGAGGTTCTCGGTCTTACCCCCTACCTTGACCGCTACCCGCGTGCGCTCTCCGGTGGCCAGCGCCAGCGTGTTGCCATGGGGCGGGCTATTGTCCGAAATCCGCAGGTGTTCCTGTTCGACGAGCCTCTCTCGAATCTTGATGCGAAGCTGCGGGTCCAGATGCGCGCCGAAATCCGCGAACTGCACCAGCGGCTGGGATCGACCACGGTCTATGTCACACATGACCAGATCGAGGCAATGACCATGGCCGACAAGATCGTGGTCATGCAGAACGGCCACATCGAACAGGTCGGCAGCCCTCTTGAGGTCTATGACTACCCTGCCAACACCTTTGTCGCAGGATTCATCGGTTCTCCGGCGATGAACATGATCGAGGCGAAAGTCTGCCTCGAACCAAAGGGTCCGTTCGCCGATGTCAAGGGATGCAGGCTGTCCCTTCCCGAGACCCGGGAACTCACCGAAGGACAGAGAATTCTTCTCGGAATCCGCCCGGAGAATCTTTTTCCCGCCGACGGCGGCATCCCCGGCACCGTCGCGGTCGTTGAACCTACCGGATCGGAGACACATGTTGTCGTCCACGCCAACGGGCAGGAACTGGTATCAGTGCTGCGGGAACGGCGCGCTTTCAGCCCAGGCCAAACCATCGGGCTCTCCGCGTCTCCTGAATCGATCCTCATGTTCGACATGAAAACCCAGGCGCGAATCGGAGATGGCGGAACGTAGGCGCGCGATCAACGACGGAAACCTCTCACATTCCACAATTCTCGGCAAGCTCCTGCGGATGGGCAGTCTGACTCCCGCAGAGGCAGCTTAGGGCGTCATTTCGGCCCTTCCGTTCGATAACTTCGTCAATGATTTTGCCGAACACACGCAGGTGGTCGGGAAGACCGATTCCGTCCTGCCAAATCAAGCCGAAATGCAGCCGGCCATCGATGCTCCCGAAGTGGGCCATGTCCCATGACAGCCGTGGAGCGCTTCGCATTCCATGACTGCGCGCACGGTCTGTCCTGTTATCCAAGCCGGTGTCCGGTGCTTCACGGATTGCGTCATGTTTCGACAGAGCGCCAATCCCACATTTTGCGAGCCCGTATGACCGGTTGCCGACAATACCGTCATCCCCGATCGTCATTTGCTACCGCGCGCTTCTTGGGTATCGGATCACTAGGAGCCGAAGTCGCCTCTTCAAGAAGATTGATTTCGCTCGGCGTCAGTTCGAAGAGGCCGTAGACGATTTCGTCGATCTGCCTCTCAAGTTGAACGATGTCCGAGGAAAGGCGCTCGATCTCTTTACGGTCACGGGTGATCCAGTCTTCCCAGTCCGAGCGTTCGGATAGCGGTATGTCAGTCTTGAACGCGCGCTTTACTGCCCTTCGGAACGCCGCGAAATCGGGCAGGGTCCACCACTCCAAAAGCTTTTTGCTTAGCTTCGGCTCCCGTTCAGGCGGGCAAAGATCGGGAATGCGGCGGATGAATGCGGTCTGGAGTTCCTGCCTATTGAGCGCCAACTTGCTCGCCTTGTCTGCCGCGGCAGCCAAGGCTATGCGCGAACGGTCACCGCACTTTGGTATGGGTAAAGGCTCAATGTACTGCCGCTTCAAGCGAAGTCTCCATTCACCACCCCGCAAGGCATTTGCTTCCCCTCTAAGGCAGAACCAGAAAAGCCTGCTGTTCAGGAGTGCTAATAGCATGAAATCTTTAGCTTTGATCTTAAAGGTTGTTGTTTCATAAAGATTACCCGGAGGGGAAATTGAGAATTTCGGTCCTTGGGACATATCCGGAAAGCAAATTCCTTCCGCTTCAAATCCTGGCACGTAGCTTAGCTGGTCTTGCTGCAGTTCGAACCATTCCTGCTTTGTCGCACGCTTCTCAAGCCGCTCCCTGAACGGAAGAAGCCAATCCCGAATTGCCGGAAAGCCTTCAATGTCGATTCGGTTCTTCGGAGTGTAGATCAACCACCATCCTTCACTCTCAACGTGCCAGCGCTTTAGGTCGTTTCCCTTTAGTACGGGTTTCAGAAGCTCCGCTGAGATCGGGTCTTCCGCGCAGAGCCGCTCTTTGGTCGGCGTGTCAATCACAAAGGCGGCATTCAATCCGGTCTTGATCCCGTAGAGAGGCGACCCATAGACTTCCTTGAGTGTCCTTCTTCCGGCTCGGATTTTCTCCCGGAGCAGCCTCAGGCGCTCTTCCTCAAATTCCCAAGAGCCGCTTCCCAGAGCGCCCTGCGGGTATGGTCCGGCCGCGTTCTCCCACTCGGTCTGGAAAGCGTCTCCGGCCAGGTTGTTGACTTTCCAGAACCGAAGTTCATGTGCGTCAGATACTGCAGTCTTCCTCATGATCAGGATGGCGGGATAGGTCGTCACTCCTTCAAAGATCTGCAGGTCGCCGAAGTCCACAACCCCTTCGATGGTCGCTTCGCGCAGAAGGTACTCGCGTAGCGGCCGTCCCGAGCCGGTCTTGAAGAAGGTGTTCGAAGAGATGTAACCCAAACGCCCGCCGGACTTCAGGAGCCGCAATCCTCGCTCATAGAAGTAACAGTAGAGATCGGCCCGGTCGGAAACGACTTCGTAGCGCCGTTCGAGATAAGGCTTGATGGCCGTGAGAAGCTCCATGCGCACGTAGGGCGGATTGCCGAGAACCACATCGAACCCGCCTTCCTCGAATACGCCTGGAAACGCATCGGCCCAGTTGAACCCGTGCTCAAGATAGGCGAAGCTGCTGTCCTCGATAAGACTGTCACCCACTCGGATATTGTCCGAGAGGTTGTCCAGGGCCTTGCCGCGGCGGGCGGTCCTGATCCAAAGCGAAAGCTTGGTGATTTCGACGCTTTCGAGGTTGACGTCCACGCCGAACAGATTGTTCGCCAGAATGTCGCTGTCGGGTGTGATCAGATCGTCGAGAGCGGCCTGCGGACCTTTGTTCTCCAGATCGGTGATCTTGTCCTTCACCCGCTCAAGTTCAGCCTTCATGAAGTCGAAAGCCATGATAAGGAAGACGCCCGAACCACAGGCGGGGTCGACGATGCGCAGCGACCTTATCCGATCCCGATAGGCGCACCATGCGTCCAGCTCGGATGACTTTTTCCGCCACCTGATCACGCCATAATCGCTAAGGTCCGCACCAGGTCTGGCATGCGCTTCAAGAATTTCATTGAAAATCTCATCCAGATGCGCACCGAGCGTCTGCGCAACGATGAACCGCGCGACGTAATCGGGGGTATAGACAACCCCGTCACGCTTGCGCCTTCCGTTCGCCACGGCCTCGTTTTCGTCTTCGCCGCGGGCAATGGCCTGAAGCCGCTCAACATCCGAGACGGACTGCTCGAAGATGTGCCCGAGAATCGTGACCGACACTTCGGAAGCGAAATCGTAATCGCCGATTTCCTTGAGACTTGCGCAGATTTCATCCGAGAACTGCAGGGCTTCTATCACGTCATCGTGCCTGAACAGCCCGCCATTGTAGGGTGGTATGTTCAGTTGCAGGCTGCCTTCATCGATTGCTCGGAAAAGCCCTTTGAAGTTGTCCCAGACAGGTCGCGGGTTGTAGCGGTCCCGATTTGTAAACGCGTCGGAGAGCGTGTTCTTGGGCAGAAGGCCGGTGTCTTCTGCAAAAGCTATGAACAAGGTGCGGTCGAGGACTTTCTGTGCAACGGAGATCGCAGCCAGCCTTTCAATCCCGGAATCGGCCGTCTCGATCGAGTCGATCATCTGCAGGCGCAGCGTCTTGTAGTCCTGATATAGGCTGTCGGTAATGTCCTTGTCGGCTTGGCGGCTTTCCGAAAGCAGATCAAGTGTGCGGCCGGACAGAAGGCTTTCAGCGGAAAGCAGAAGCATGAACCGTGCGTACTCTCCGGGCTCCGTCAGGCGATCAAGTGCAAAATCCTCATATGCGGCTGTGCCTTCTCCGAATCCATAGAGCCGAAGTTCGACGTAGTTCGAGATCAGAACCCATTTCACCCCAGGCGCGCCAACTGCATAGTCCCAGGCCTGCTGGACCGGACTCCTGTTTCGGCCAGGCATGATGGCGTCAAGGTTCCGGGTGGCGGCGCCCTTGAGTTCAAAGGTTGCCAGAATTTCGGATTCATCCTCTCCAAACCGTCCCAAGGCGAGATCCACGATCCCCCGAGCGATGGCGAGCTCCGCCGCGACCGTGTAGTCGGGGCCGCTCGACGGGCCACGATAGCCCAGAACGCCTTCAACGACTTTTGCCGTGAACTCGCCGTGAAGGGCGGTTTCCTTGAGGCTGTATATATGGTTGCTGCGGATCATCTCCGCCCAGGCTTCAAGCGCTTCCCGATGTTCTTCCCGGATAGAGGGATTCGATCCGATGTGCTGTGCGATGGTTTTCCTGTTGAATAGCGGCATCTGGCAGGCGGCCCTTTCCTGATCGTTTGGCGCTTGATGCGCGAATTAAACTATACAGAGCTTGCGGGAAACTGTGTGATTGGCCTTCCGATGTCCAGCAATTCCCAGTGACGTCTTTTTCGTTCGTTATTTTTTTGCATGACAATCATGGATTTTCTGGGCAAGCATTCGGCACTGAATCCTGCATCCTGTCCCAGAACAGGCAAAGCCGAGCAAATTATGTCCAGAGCGTCCTTTCGCAGGCGTCAGGCGATAACAGGCGGCACTCGTACAGTGCGCGATTGCTTCGACCGGTTTCCAACAGGACTGCCGAATACAGGGATCCCGCAAGCTCCTGGCACGGGGACGCGCCCGGGACTTGGTCGTCTACGCCAAGCGGCCGTTCCAGGGTTCCCGCCAAGTCTTCGCGAACCTCTCCAGATACCCCTACGGAATCGCAATCGGCGACAGCTGCATCCTCGGCTTCAACGGGAAGACGCAACCGGCAGCGGCGCGCCGGACGAAACCAGCGGCGACGGGAACGAGCGGAACCGCTCGCCTGTCTCAATTACGGCGCCCCCTGCGGCATCTCCGCGGGATTCCGGCCAAAAGGCCCGGATGTTCTCGCCAGAGCCACCCAGTCCATGGCGCAGTCGTTCGCGAACCGACCGGTCAGGCCAGCCGCGGCTCCCTCTCGCCCGCAGACCCGCTCCCGTCCCGGCCGTCGCAGGATTCCAGCCCGGACGGCCATCCATTCCGCCGGACGACCGGTCGATGCGTCGTCACGGCCTCGTCGCGGCCCGGAACGCCGTGACCGCTGCAGTCCCCAACGCCGCGCC
>JAJEAY010000055.1 GCA_022824145.1 Rhodobacter sp.
CCGGGAACGGTTCAGGATCGAGAAACCGCCTCAGCACGTTTCCGGTGACCCGGCTGACAGGGTTCGTTCCGCAGTTCCACAACAGAGACGTTGCCCAGGCGATGGAACCGGTCGACCAGACCGCGCCCTTGTTCGGAGTCACGAAATACACCATGTCTGCGCGTACGCGCCCGTTCTGAGCACCATCAGGGGCACGAGTGGTGGTGATGATTTCCTCGCCCGTCAGAAGGCCCCCTTGGCCAACATGTTCCGTTGACGCCGACTTGACGGATCCCGGTGGCGAACCGAGAGACGCTGGACGGGACCGAGGCGACCCCCGAGATCGCGCTGGGCATGCTGGTTCGGACCGGTCACGCTCATCAGGTCCTGGTGCTCCCGCATGCGGCAGTTGTTGCCGCAGATGTTGACGATGCGGCAGCAGCCGGTCGATGAGTGCCGCCGCCATCACCTCGTCACTGAGCACGCCGCCCCACTCATCGAAGCCCTTGTTCGAGGTGAGGACCGTCGAGGCCCGCTCACCGCGTGCGTTGATCAACTGGAAGAACAGGACCGCGCCGTCCTGGGTCACCGGCAGGTTGCCGATAGCCTGCCAGGCTGCGCATTGGCCCTATGCGCAGCCAGAAACCGGCTATGCGCAGCATTAATTGCGCATAGGATTGATGGCTGCGCATAGATGTGCTTTAACTGCGCATATCGTCTATGCGCATGATAGAGTGACATGGCAAAGCCCATACCAGAGCTGGAATTGAAAGCTATTGAAGCGGTGGTGTCCGTCCACCCTGAGGGCATTGCCATTCAGGACATTCAGAATGACCTGGAAGAGCAGATAGCTCGCCGCACGCTTCAATATCGCCTCAAGCATCTTGTTGACGAAGGCCGCCTGGCCAAGGAGGGCGACAGGCGCTGGGCCAGGTATCTGCCGCCTGCCGCAGCCAAACGCCAGGCAAAGGCTTCCGAATTAACCGAAGGGGGGCTGGCTGGCGAATTTCCGCTCTCAAGGCAGGCGGCTAAAATTCAGGAGCACGTCCGCAAGCCCCTCCGCGCCCGAAAGCCCGTCGGCTATCAGCGCGCGTTCGTTGATGGCTACAGACCCAACGACACCGCCTACTTGTCAGCGAAGGAACGTACTCGCCTGCGGGAGGTCGGAACCCCGACTTCCTGGAAGCAACCCGCCGGAACATACGCGAAGCAGATACTGAGCCGACTGCTTATCGATCTGTCATGGAACTCCAGCCGTCTGGAGGGGAACACCTACTCGCTGCTCGACACAAAGCGGCTGATCGACTTTGGCAAAATGGCCGAAGGCAAAGAACAACTAGAAGCGCAAATGATTCTGAACCACAAGGACGCAATCGAGTTTCTCGTGGGTTCGGTGGAAGAGGTCGGGTTCAACCGGCACACGATCCTGAATCTGCATGCCCTGCTGGCGAACAATCTTCTAGCCGATCCGGAAGCGACAGGCCGCCTGCGCCGGATTCCGGTCGGCATAGAAAAATCGACGTTTCATCCGCTCGAAATGCCTCAACTCATCGAAGAGTGCTTTAATCAAGTTCTTGCCACAGCCGAGGCTATTGAAGACCCATTCGAACAGGCGTTTTTTGTTATGGTGCAGTTGCCCTACCTGCAGCCGTTCGACGATGTGAACAAGCGCGTCTCGCGCCTTGCCGCGAACATGCCTTTGATCAAGACGAACCTCACACCACTCTCATTCACCGACGTTCCGGTCAGGACCTACACGGATGCCATGCTCGGCGTGTACGAACTGAACCGGATCGATCTGCTCAAGGATGTCTTCATTTGGGCTTACGAACGTTCCGCATCCCGATACGCGGCGGTCAGGCAGTCACTTGGCGAGCCGGACCCGTTCCGCCTGAAGCATCGCGACGAACTGGTTGAGATCGTCCAGACTGTCGTGCTTGAGCGGATGGACAAGAAAGCAACCTTCTCCCGCATCGCCGTCTGGGCCGAAAAGAACGTCGCAGCCGAAGAACAGGACCAATTTAGGGAAGTTGCCGAGAACGAAGTTCTGGGACTCCACGAGGGCAACTTCGCACGCTATCGGATAAAGCCGTCGCAGTTCAAGGCATGGCTGGACGCCTGGAATCCGTCGTGATGTGGTGCAGAGTCGCAGTTAGCTTCTCTTTCCGCGGCCCGGTGGCTGCCTGCCGCATCCGCCCGGCCGCCTGTGACATGCGAACCCGGACGCAGGCGCGCAAGGCCGCACGCACGCATCAACGACGGAAACCTCGGACCGCGCACGATTGCGCGCTCAGCGCTGGAATGTCCTTTGCGCTGCGGCTCACGGCAGGCTCCGACCGTCATCGGACACCAGAAATAGGCTCTGAGCATTTCGGGGTCTCCTGATTGCGATGAGCGCATCGAATCAGACCTCCGCCCGAAAGGGACTCCCCAATGATTCCAACTAGGTCGGACACGTTCTAGCTGTCGATGCCGAGTCAATTCTCCCGGAAAAGCGCGAAAGGAATAAACGGACTGAAGCTGCATATTTGAAGCCGCCAAAATCTGCGGAATCAACTGTAACGGATCAATTGTAGCGGGGACTCTGGAAACTGAGTCAGCTGCAAGCTTTCCGACGTGATCTGAACAGACTGGCAACACAGTCCGTCAGCCACGTGGCCCCGCCGATTTTGGCGGTTCCACATGATCATCGCCGCGAGGCCGAGAAACCTGCCCGGCCATCGCGATCAGGGCGCATGCTGATAGTTCTGGATGCTTTCGGGATGCATTTCGATTGAAAAGCCTGGCGCATCGGGCGCGAGCTAGGCACCATCGCGCACAACGCAGGGATTTACAAAGTGTTCGTGAAGATGGTCCACGAACTCGATTCGGCGGTCGTCCTTCTCGCCCGAAATGGCCACGAAACCTATCATTGACATGTGCTGGACATACTCACATAGGCCAACACCTCCAGCGTGCGGCCAGACCGGCAAACCGTACTTCGCGGCCAGCAACATCACTGCGAGAACTTCATTCAATCCACCCATGTGGCAGCTGTCGATCTGAACGATATCGATGCTTCCTGCGGCCATGAACTGTTTGAAGAGTATCCGGTTCTGGCACATTTCTCCCGTCGCAACCTTCACCGGGTAAACTGCATTCCGGATGGCTTTGTGTCCCAGCACGTCATCAGGGCGGGTTGGCTCCTCGATGAAAAAGGGTCGGGCAAAGCTCAGGCACTTGACCCAATCAATGGCTTGCCCGACTTCCCAGACCTGATTGGCGTCGATCATGATCGCCCAATTCTTCGCGGGCGATGGCCAGGCGCCGAATATCGTCTTCTAGATCCCGACCTACCTTGAATTTGGTATGAGCGAACCCAGCGGCGCGGGCCTCGCGGCACAGGCAACGAAGCTTGGCGTCGGAGTAGCCCAGCCACCCGGCCGATGCGGTGTAGCACGGGTATCCCTCGGACCGCAGCTTCCGGACGCGTTTAGCCTTGTGCGGTTCCGAAGCGCGCAAGATCGACAGCGCCTCGTCAGGCGTGATTGCGTCCGTCAGGTAGCGGAAATCGATCAGTTTCACGAATTCATCCGGCGTCATTTCGGACACGAGCAGCCACACCGGTTTACCGGCTTGTTTTGACCACAGGTCCCAAACGGCGTTGGCAACTGCGTCAGCGGCCATGTGGATAGCGCCTTTGTCCGAACCGATCCAGCGCGGTTGACTATCTCCCGTGACATGACGCCAAAAGCGCCCCATATCCTGTGCAATCCAGTCCAGGTCCAATCCCACGACAAGTTCGCCAAGGGCATTGATTGCTGCGACGCAGATTTCATTCCCGCGCCCGATCGTGAACGTCTGCCCGTGGCCAGCGAATTCGGCGTCGGTCTCCAGAATGACGTAGGCGGCGGAATAATCCGGATCCGGGTTCATCGCATCTGAACCGTCCAGACTGTCCGATGTCGGGAACCGCAAATTGTGGGTGGTGATGCCAGTGATCCGGGTCATGGGCTGGCAAGTGCATTTTGGGTCTGAACGCACAGACCTTGGATGGCCAGTTCGGTCCGTTCGCCGGGTTTCAGTCGCTTCGATAGGTTTCGGCCCATGCCGACCCCGGGCGGTGTTCCTGTCGAAAAAACATCGCACGGTTGCAGGCTCATGAACTGCGATGGATGCGACGCAATCATGGCAACGCTGAAGTGCATGGTTGGGGTCGACACGTCCTGGTACCGCTGGCCATTCACATCAAGATACATGGCAAGGTCTTGCGGACAGGGAACTTCGTTTCGGGCAACAGGCCAAGGTCTGATCATGCCGAGCGTGTCTTCGGACTTGGCCCTGACACATTGTCCGGATCGATGAGGCTGGAATTCACGCTCCGAGGCTTCATTGTTGACGCAACAACCGGCGACATGTTCAAAAGCCGAGTCTTCCGGGACGCAATTTGCCTCTTTCCCTATCACAACGCCCAATTCGACTTCCCGGTCGGTTTTGCTGGAGCCGCGCGAAGTTCTGTCAGACACCGGCCACCCTGTCGGCGAGGAACCCGCTGAACAGCGCGAAGCACCGTTCCGGCTCTTCGAGCTGCAGGAGGTGACTGGTGTCGGGCACGACGGCATGGTCGATGCCGAACGTCTCGCAGTAAAGCTTGCAGCATGCCGCGGTCATCCATGCATCCTCCGGCTCGGGATCCGAGCCGACGATCATGAGCGGTCGCTCATGCGGTCCGGGTTTCCGCCAGATCGGCAGCTCGGCGGCCTCGGTGTAGAGATCGGCTTCGAGCTCGCCGGGGCAGCGGAGCTGCCAGTCCCCGCGATCTGGGTCGAAGCGCAGCACCGAGCGTGCGTTGAGTTCCGCCACCCCTTTCCTCAGGCGCCGGAACCGGTTCATGTAACGGAACACGTCGGCCAGCTCCCCAGGATCCCGGAACCGGTTCTGGCGGGCCCGGGCAGCGTCGCGCAGCTTCCCTGCCGCGGCAATGAACATGCCCCGCAATTCGATGCCTTCCGGCGGAACCACCGAAGGATCGAACAGCAGCAGAGCATCCCAGTGCCATGCGCCGTTGCAGGTCGCGAGCAGGGCCGTGACCGCGGACATCGAATGGAAGACCCCAATCGTGGCCTTCTCGCCCCATTCGGCCGAGATCGCTCCGTGCACCTCCGCGAAGTCTTGCACGAAGCGGGGATAGCTGTGCGAACCGGACGCATGGAACGGATTGCGCCCGCAATTGCGAAAGTCGAAGAGAGCAAGGTCGAACCGCTCCAGCATCAGCCGCCAGAATGGGAAGTAGGAGTCGCTTGCGAAGCCGTTTCCGTGGCTCAGCACGACACGCGGCCCGGCCGTGTTGCCGTGACGCACGACACGTATCGGTGCACCGTCGTCCATCGTTGAGATCGAGGGCAGCGACGGGTTCGGACAGGACAAACCCGGCCGGCTCCGGACGAAGCCCGACTTCGGAACGTGACTGGCCGGTCGCGAATACGGTCATTCAAACCTGCAGCCTGGCCATCGGGTCGCGCTCGTCTGATGGCCAATGACGGTGACTTTTGCCGAACTGTAGCGACTCGCCCGGCCGAAGCAAGCGGGTCGGGAACGGGGGCGACCCGGCGTCAAGTTCCGGGAGTGGTTCGAAACGCCTTGGCGTCGGACGGGAAAGTCCCAGCGCGGGGGGACATGATCGCGAACCGGACCCTGCAGCTCGGACATCCGCAAGGCTCGTTCACCGTCGAAGAACGCGCGGCGACATTGCCGTCTGTGACTTCCATGCAGCGTGAATCGGGCCATCCGTCACCGTCTCCCGTCACAACAAACGTGCACTGAACGCAATGCCGCGTCGGCAAGCTGTCGGGCGAAGGTGACATCTGGTGACCATTGCTGGGCTGCATCGGCCCTTTCAGGCCAGGCTGGCCGCATGACGGCCAGAAACCGGACAGGCCCGGCGCCTGGTTCGGAACCGACGGGGCGCGGGGTTGTACTGTTCAGGAAATGCGACAGGGGCACGCGGGATCTTCAATGGGCACTGCGGCATTCGACACATTTTCCGATACCTGCCCCGGCACGATCCGGCACCATGCAACGCACCGGGTTGCCGCTTCACATCGTTCGCACGGAGGTGTCTCGTGACCGGTCATTGGGGTGAAAGACCAGGAGCGGGATTGCAGGATGATCTTTGAGGCCCGCGGTGATGCGTTTCCGGACATGCCCGGAGCATCTGCCATTCCTCCCGGATTCTCAACAGGCCGGGTTCGTCGCACGCGGCCCGCAGGCGCGTTTGACCAGAGGACGCGTGGCCGACAGCCGGTTTCTTTGCACTCCTTCGCTTACGTTTCAATGACAGGCGGAAGTCAGCGATCACGATGCGGTTCCTTGTCGGATTCCGCCCGGAAACGATGGCCGACGGAAGGCGGATCACTCTGCTCTTCGCCGGATTTCCGCGCGGACCTCGTCCAGTTCAGCGAAATCAGGGAGCAGCGACGAAAGCTCTCGCCACTCGATCACGGCGATGCTCGCCACCAGGCGGACCAGACGATCCGGATCCCGGTGAGGAAGTCGAGACTGAATCGCCCGGACATCGGATCGACAGGCTTCGATCACCTTCGCATGCCTGATGGCCAGCTTTCGTTCCGTGACGAACATCCAGAACAGCGCCTCTCGGTCACCGGCGCTCTCGATGACGCAGTCGGTGTTCCGCTCGATCTGGGTGCGCAACGTGTCGTACGTGGTGGACATGGAAATGTCGCTGCCCAGCTTCGCTTCGACGAACACCAGAAACCCGCTGCACTCAACGGCAACGTCGACTTCCGTCGGACCCTCTACGGCGCGTGGACTGGCGGCCCGGCCCGCCAGGCGGCATTGCCGGACTGCGCCATGCGCTTCCGGCTCGCGCGCCCGTACCCTCGCGGCGACGGCACGTTGCGACACAGTTCGACCAACGGGCGACCATCGGGTTCCGGAAAGATCCCGGGTTCCGACGCCCGCTTCATCGCCAGGTCGAGGACCGCCGGCCACCAGTCCGCCCGAAGCCGAAGCGCCTGCACCACGTTCCACGTCATCCAGTCCTCGCTGTTCGAGGAATTGAGAATCCGGTCGCAGGCCTTCGGCCTAGCCGCCTTTGGATGCGCAAGGAAACGGTCGAGATCAAGGAATGGAAACCGCGTCCGGATGCCCGGATGCGTCCATTGAGCCTTGGCATGAAACCCTTTCTGCGTCAGGTTTGGCCCCCTAGCTGTCCGCCAGGCGACCATAGCGCCGCGCTTTCGATCATGGCGCGGCTACCGGAAACCTGGCGAAAGGGCCAGCAAGTACCGCTGGAAAGAAGACCCGGCCCTCAACGGAACGGCCACGCTGCGTACCTGCAGTTCGTGGCGCAGAGCTGGCCCGCGCATCAGATGGCGGGCACCGGACGCCGCAGCCCGACTTCGGGTTGCCTGACGGTTCCCGAAGCCCGCTCGTCAGCGAATGGTGAGGATCCGCCCGTCCGGTGAGATCAGGCTAATCACGCTCCATCCGAAATAGTCGCCAGGTTCGCCCGCGATTTCGGGGTTGACGTTGCGGCTGTAGCCGATGCTCACGGCGTATTCCCATCCTCCGCTCCTGAACATGATCGCCGTCTCCTCGCCGCCGCTGCTGCCCATGCTCCTGACCAGGAAGAAGCCTTTGCTGTCCTGCGCTGCCGCCGCTGCGGCCACCACCTCCTGCGATACGTCCGCGTCCACCTGCGGTCCGTTGAATCCGTAGTCACCAAGACCGGCAAGGTCGTGGCTGAAACCGCTCAACCCTTCGATCGTTCCGCGAAGGGGGCCGCGGTATTTCAGTTCCGGGGGCTTCCCGAGGACGCCATAGAAGTAAGTCACGTCCGATGAACCGGCGTTCTCGCAGATCGACACCGTCTTTCCGTTTTCGAGCGTGAAGGAGAACTCCGCGAACGTCCCGCCTTTCTGACACCAGCCCGTGAACTCGGCCGCCGCAAGCACGGCGGCTCCCATGCCGCCGTCGATCCAGCGGGCCAGCGCCTCGTCCGAGGCCTCGCCCGACACTGACCGCCAGTGGGCATCCCCTCCGAACCGCCGGTCCAGACGATCGCGCAGCCTAGCGGCGCTGCGGTCACCCGAGGCTGCTGCCAGCGTCGCCAGCATGTAGGCGTCGCCGAAGGACCGAGGCAGGTCGCGTCCGGCCGACGCAGCATGCGCATGCGCCGCGATCGCCCGGACGTCTCCGTCCGCAACCGCGGCGTCTATCGCCGTCTCGAAGCCGGTTCGCCCGGGCCAGTCCACGCCCGCCTCGTCCTGCACTGCCATGATCTCGGCCAGCGGCATGCTTCGTTCGAGTTCGTCGGCAATGGCTGCGGCGCCCCGGTCACCCGAAGCAAGGGCGACCAGCGCCATCCTGTACGCCTCGCCGTTCCGTCCAACCGACTGATACGCCTTGGCAAGAATCACGGCTGCCTCGCCCGACCGGTCCTTGGCGACCGGCAGCAGGATCCTGGCGCCTGCCTCGATCGACCGGGGCGCGCCATCCCCCGTCAGGAGGGCGGTTCCAATCTTGATCCGCGTGGCGTCGTCAAGGCTCGCGGCATCCGCCAGCGCCGCCGCCACGTCAGCCGGCGGAACGATGGACCGCAAGGAGGATGGCAGGTTCGACACTTTCGGCCGCAGGAAGCCGAGGCGGTCGCCATCGCTGAGCAGGAAGATGTCGTCGGAATACACGTCGTCGACGGGATGGACGGTGACGACAAGCGGTCGCCGGTCTTGCCAGAAGGCCGTGATGCCTGCCGACAGTTCCTCGGCGAATGCCTGCTCCTCCTCAGACAACGGTTGCGATTCGTCTATCTCCAGCATCTCAAGGAATGCCGTCCGCAGCATCCCCGGGACGTCCGTGTCGTCGAGACCTGCCTGCTCCAGGATGATCGGCATGATGCGTCTCGCCAGGCCCAGATCCTCGACCGTGAACTCGGCCTGGCTGACCGTTCCAAGCAGACTCGGGTTCTCGAACATCTCGGACATTGTCTCCGTCAGCCAAAGACGGTCGAACTCCGCGCCAAGGCCCAGGACCGCAGCGTCTCGCACGGCCAGACGCACGGCAATCCGTGCAGAGGAATCCGGCAACGAATACGCGAATTCCATCGAGGCAGAGTCGAACAGGATGTTTTCGTAGCCTGCCTCTGTCAGGATGTCCCTGCCTTCGGATCCGAAGCAGGAACTCGGGAATCGCGCGCCCGTCGCCTCCCAGCCGATCGTGATCGCGTCGAGGCCTAAGTTGCCCTCGACGACCATCTGGTCGATCGCGATCTCGCATTCCGGATCCTGCTCCGGTTCGACGAGTGGGTAGAGCGTGAGGCCGGACAGCACCAGCGCGTTCGTTCCCGGCTCGATGGCGAGATGCTCGTACCTGAGATCGAGATAGCCGCGGCCAAGCAGCAGCATCTGCTGGACCAGGAGACGCTGGATCAGAGGCGGCGTGTTCTGCGTGCCGTGCACGTCGTGCGCAGTCGCCGAGGTGCCAGAACCAAGGATTGCGCCGAGGAAGGCCAGAGCGATTGTAAGCGAATTCAGCAGTTTCATTTGTCAGACTCACTGGCAGCAAAGGAGCATTGATCCGGGAGGCGGACCGCGATTGCGGCGGATCCGTTGATCCGGTCGCCCGCGCTCGTCTCAAATGCGAGCCTGCGATACATGTCAAGGCCACAAGCGGTCTGTCAGGCTTGCCTGAATAAGAGTGCCGATCCATGCCTGTTGCCCGGTCGCGGCACATTGGGACACTGCGGCGGCAGCCATGGAAAAGACCCCGGCACGCAAGACGGCCGCGCTCGCGGCTCAGGCCTTGGCGCTGGGCACCTGTGGCAGGAAGCCGGGCGGGCTGCACTGCTGGATGCGCTTTCCTCGTGACAGCCCGGGAATTCGGAGCGCCGGACCAGACCGCGACTCCCGTGTCACCGAAATTCACCGGTCTTCTTCCGGCCCGGGGTCGCTGGAGAAGGAGAACCCGATGCTCTACACGAATGAACGGCTTGCCACGGACACGTCCGGTCCGTCCAATGTTTCCATTGTCGCTGTCCTTTGTGTCGTGATGGACTCAGGAAGCGCCCGCTCAGGAACTCCTCCGCCACCGAAAATGGACAACGCTGCGCATGGCAGGGCCAACGTCACCAAACCCGCGTCGCCCTGATTCGCCACCCCATCGTTGCATCTGCCAGGTTCCCTCTCGCCAGCCAGTCAATTTGAGACCGCCATGCCCATGACGCCTCCAGAACATGTATGGAATCCGCTGCCGCTTGCCCGTGTTGACAGTGCAGCCTTTGGATCAAATGAAGGATCATGAAGTGACCCGAAAACACCTATTGTGCTCAAGTAGTTTCGGTGGTTGCAGGGGCAGGATTTGAACCTACGACCTTCAGGTTATGGGACTCGCGTGTAATTCGCGGCCACACAGGCAACAACAGGTCAAACTTCCGACAAAGTGCCTATATTTCAACAATATACTCGGAGCCCTGAATTCGCCCTTACGGTTTCGATATGATTCGCAGTCCGTATCACAGGGCCGGATAACGAGCGGAGAAAACGAGGGACGGCATGTCCCGGGGCAGGCAGCGTCCTGACCTCAGGAGAGCGCGACGCGCTCCTGAAGGTCATGAACGGGCGCAAGGTCGCGGCGCTCAGCTCCAGTCGGGCTACGCCCTCCCTGCGCTGGCGGCAGCCGGAAACGCCCCCTCAACGAGACTGCCATCCTGATTGTCGCTGGACTGCCAGCTTGATTGACGCGCTGGATGGATCACTTCCCGTCCCATCGCAACCTGGAGCACGCTGTGAGGTTCGTGCAACGACATGGTTTCCGGAACAAGTATGCGTCGCCGGATCATCGGACTGATCTCCGGCAGCCGGACCTTCAGCTGCAGAACCGATCCAATCTCTGATGCTGTATGGGCATCCGTTGTGCGACAAGGTTACAGGAGGCGCACAATGCCAGCGGCAGATTGACCCCCAGGTTCTTGGTGCTTCCCTGACAAGACGACAAGGAACAGCGCTCAGGCTCTTTGCGGGTCACCGCATTTTGGGAAGTTGGACGATAGCCTCACGATCAGGGCCGGACATCACGGGTGCTGGCACCCACGTCGGTTCAGGGTGACACGGTAGATCGAAGTGGTCGCAGTTACGTAGAGTTCGTGCTTTGCGCGCCCGCCGAAACAAACGTTTGAGACCAGTTCAGGTACCAGGATCTTGCCCAATAGAACGCCGTTCGGGGAAATGCAGTGGACGCCATCGGCGGCAGAGGACCAGAGATTTCCGTCAACGTCGATACGCAGACCGTCCGAGCAGCCCGGATCGATCACGTGAAAGACGTCGCCGCCAGTCAGAATGTCGTCAGATCCAACGTCGAAGGCCCGGATGTGCTGCGGATCATCGCTGAACATGCGGCCGGTATCAGCCATGTAGAGCCGCGCCTCGTCAGGCGAAAACGCCAAACCGTTGGGGCAATTGGCATCCGTTACCATCGCGTCCACGTGCCCCGTGGCCGGGTCGACCCGGTAAAGGTTACATGGAAGTTCCTGCTCCGCGGCATAGCCTTCGTAGTTGGTCATGATCCCATAGTGCGGGTCCGTGAACCAGATCGTACCGTCCGACTTCACGACCACGTCGTTGGGTGAATTGAGGCGTTTTCCCTCGAAGCTGTCCGCAATGACCGTGATCTGTCCGTCATGTTCGGTCCGGGTCACCCGTCGGGTGCCGTGTTCGCACGAGACCAGCCGGCCCTCGCGGTCGCGAGTATGGCCGTTGCTGTAGTTCGATGGCTGTCGATACGTGGTGACGCCACTGCCCGCCGTCCAGCGCATGATGCGATTGTTCGGGATGTCGGAAAACAGCAGACAGCCTGCATCACCGAACCAGACCGGCCCCTCTACCCAGTCGAACCCGGTGGCAAGCTGCTTGACCGGGGCGTTGCCCAGAACATAGCTGTCAAAAGCGGGATCATGGGACTCAAAGAATGACATTTGGTGGCTCCAGACTTATCAGACGTGGCAGTTATCGATACCATTCGAAGGCGTCAAGGAACTGCAGGATAACAAGGGAGTTCGGTCAATGGAATTCACTGCAAGCACGCGCATACTGACCCATTGCGCCACCTTGAAAATGCTGGGTGCCGCGGTGGAAGCGGCCGAGGCCGTCGGCCAGCCGCAATGCATAGTGATCGTGGATGCCAGCGGTGAACTGCTTGGCGAGATTCGGATGAACGGCTCGAAGTTTCTCAGCCGCAGGTCGGCGCGAGCGAAAGCGCGGACTGCGGCATCGATCGGCGCTCCCAGCGCGGCGGTCCCCGAAGCTGCGCGGCCGCATATCGCGGCGGCCACCGGTGGCGAGGTCACTGGGCTCGTCGGCGGCCTGCCGATCCGGATTGACGGCGAATTGCTTGGCGGGATCGGCGTCGGGTCCGGTTCGCCTGAACAGGACTTGACCGTTGCGCGAGCAGCGCTCTATGCAATTTGCGCAGAGGAAGATGAATCGCCGAAGCGCGAACAGTGACGGTTCAGAACGCGATCTGCACCTTCACTGCCTGGTTCCGGTCAGAGGCGAGCTGGAATCCGCTTTCTGAGCCATCAAGCCCCACGGTGTGCGTGATCAGAGGTTTCACGTCAATCAGGTCTCTCTGCATCAACTCGACGCCTGTGAAAAACTCTTCGTGGATACGGAACGAGCCTCTGAACTGAAATTCCTTCGTTATCATGGTCTGAACCGGGATCTGCATGTCGCCGCCAAGCCCTGGCTGCATCACTGTTCCGACAGGGCTCAGCGCTGCTATTCCTCCCAGCCAGTGCCTGCGCCACGCCGGTGCATTCGAGGAGCACGTCGAAGTCCCTCTTGCTTGCCTGGAAAGCAGCCATCCTTTCCGGCGTCTTGCCGACATTCACGGTGCTGTCTGCGCCGTTCCGCTTGGCGATGCGCAAAGTGAAATCCGAGAGATCTGTTGCCACGATTTCCGCCGCGCCTGATCGTCGGGCAACAAGGACGCACAATAGTCCGATCGGTCCGCAGCCGGTGACAGGCACGCGCTTGCCAAGGAGGTCATCGGCCCAGCGAGCAGCGTGCAGGCAGACGGCCAGTGGTTCAGCCGCCACCGCCTCAGCCGCGGACAGACCGTCGGCAGCCGCATTGCGCGGCGTCCGCCACCAACACCTCCCGGAGCGCGCCCTGGATGTGCGGGAACGGCATCGTCGAACCATAAAACCGCATGTTGAGGCAGTGGTTGTACTTTGACTCGCTGCAATAGGCACAGTCATGGCAAGGGTGTGATGGCGACACTGATGCCAATTGTCTGACTTCCAGACCCGTCACGCCCTCCTCAAAACGGGTGATGAACCCTACAACCTCGTGGCCGAGGACCATCGGCTCCTTCAGCCGAACAGATCCAAAGCCGCCGTGATTGCAGTAATGAAGGTCGGACCCGCAGATGCCTCCAACGGCCATGCGGAATTCAACCTGGTCCACGCCGGGCCCCTTGGTCGGCCTGTCTTCGATCCGAAGATCCCTTGCTGAGTGGATGACGACGGATTTCATGCAGATGTCAAAGTACGGGCGTCAAGAGCGGTCGGCCAGCGAGATGCGCGGACATGTTGTCCGGCATCAGCTTGCCCGTGGCTTTCCGGGTCGCTTCCGAAGCGGCCAGCGTCACGAACAGACAATCGGAGTAACGCACCAATTCAGCTGGATCGGCGATGAAGGTCCAGCCTGTCGTGCAGTCCTTTGGCGCGAGGTGGGAATAGGCGATTTCCATGTCGAACCCGGCCAGTCGCTGTGCGACCTCGCGACCGATGCGTCCGAGCCTCAGGACGTCTGCCTTGGAATCATGAACACGACGTTTCAGCGTATTGGCCCTTCAGCGCCCGGTCTCCGCTGCGCACCCAGGCTTCGGCTCCGGTCATTCCACGTGCCTGGCACAGCATCATTGAGACGCCCGGATCGGCCACGTCCTTGGTCAGCGCATCCGGTGTATTGGTCACCCTCACATTGTGTTTCCGGCAGGCATCCAGGTCGACCGCGTCGAATCCGACGCCATAGACGGAAATGATCTCGAGACTCGGACAGGCCTCGATCATCTCTCGGGACGCATCCAATTCACCCCGCGTCGCGATTCCGCGCATCGCACGACCGTGCTTGATCGGAAATGTTGCCGGTACCGCCATCTCGAACAACTTATGCATTGTAAAGGCTTGATCTAATGGAACCTGATCCCACTCCGGATAAGGGCCAACCTGAAGAATCTCGGGCTTCGGTATTTCTTGCCTCGTGTTGACAGGCTTGTTATCGATAACATAGATGGGGGAATCAGGTGTTGCCGAGTCAAAATTCAGGAAGCGGTTCATGACCATTGGCACAGCAATGTTCGACCTCAGCGGAAAGACCGCGCTTATCACCGGATCTTCGCAAGGGATCGGCTTCGCCTTGGCAAGGGGGCTGTCCGAATTCGGAGCGACCATCGTGTTGAACGGGCGCGACACGGCAAAGTTGTCCAAGGCTGCGGACAAGCTGCAAGCCAACGGCGCAAACATCCACGAACTGGCCTTCGACGCGACCGACAGTGACGCAGTCAAAGCAGCGGTCAACAGTTACGAAGGCAGCAGTGGTCCTGTTCACATACTGATCAACAATGCCAGGATGCAGCACCGCACACCGCTTGAGGACTTCCCTCCGGACAAGTTCAAGATGCTTCTGCGCAACAATATCTTGACGGCGTTCAATGTTGGGCAAGCCTGCGCGCGGCACATGATCGGACGCGGCGCCGGCCGCATCATCAACATCGCCAGCGTGCAGGCGGCGTTGGCCCGTCCCGGTATCGCCCCGTACACCGCTACGAAAGGAGCAGTAGCCAACCTGACCAAGGGAATGGCGACGGACTGGGCAAAGCATGGGCTCAACTGCAACGCCATCGCACCAGGCTATTTTGACACGCCACTCAACGCAGCCCTCGTGAGTGATCCGGAGTTTTCCCGCTGGCTGAAGAACCGCACTCCTGCGGGACGTTGGGGCAAGGTCGAAGAACTGGTCGGCGCGGCAGTGTTCCTGTCATCCGACGCTTCCAGTTTCGTCAATGGCCATACCCTTTTTGTCGACGGCGGAATAACAGCGTGCCTCTAACCGGCAAGTTCGTGGTCATGGGCGTGTCTGGCTGCGGCAAGAGTTCGGTCGGCGCTGCTGTCGCCAATGAGCTGGGCATAAGCTTCATTGATGGCGACGGCCTGCATCCGCCCGAAAATACTGCAAAGATGTCACGCGGAATACCGCTGGCTGACCCCGACCGGGCGGCGTGGCTGATCAGGATCGGAGAACGGCTTGCAGCACTTGAAGGATACGTCGTCATCGGATGCTCCGCACTGAAACGTGCCTATCGCGACATTTTCCGCGTCAAAGAGGGCGAGTCGGCTTGTTTCCTGCATCTGGAGGGCAGCAGAGAAACGCTGCCAAAGCGCATGGCGAAACGCTCCGGCCATTTCATTCCCGTGTCGCCGCTCGAAAGCCAATTGGACACGCTCGAGCCGCCAGGTCTGGACGAGACGGCGGTCACCGCGGATATCGACCAGCCGTTTGACCAATTGGTCAACGTGCTGGTGGCAAAAGTCAGGGAGGAAAGTTCATGACCCAGAAGATCGCACTCATCGGTGCAGGTGCAATGGGTGGTGCCATTGGCACTCGGCTTGTCGACACCGGCAACGTACTGACCGTTTTTGATCTCAATGCCGAAAGGGTTCAGGCACTGGTCGCCATGGGAGCTCGCCCGGCAGGTTCGGCGGCGGAGGCCGCGTCGGTCAGCGACTATGTTGTCTCAAGCCTAAACTCTCCGAAGGTCGTTGACGCGGCCGTCTTTGGCCCGGACGGTGTCGCCGAAGGCGCAAAGCCCGGCACACTGATTATCGACATGTCTTCGATCGACCCCCGGGCCACGAAGGCCCTGGCAGCGCGGGCTGCGAAAACAGGCCTGCGTTGGGTCGACAGCCCGTTGTCCGGCGGGCCGCAGAAGGCACTGACCGGAGAACTGACGCTGATGGCAGGCGGTGAGGCTGCCGACGTGGAAGAGGCGCACAACGTCCTGAAGCACGTCTCGTCCAACTACACCCACATGGGTCCGTCCGGAGCAGGTCAGACCACCAAGCTCATCAATCAAGTCCTGTGCGGATTGGGGTTCATGGCCATCGCCGAGGCTACACAACTTGCAGTCGACACCGGCATCGACGTGGCGAAGATCCCGAAGGCGCTGAAAGGGGGTCGGGCCGACAGCGTGCTCCTGCAGGAATACATGCCTCGCTTTTCTGTCAAGGACTACCGTCGAACAGGGCGCATAGACAACATGGTAAAGGACCTCGACGGTGCGCAAGATCTCGCACGGCTGACAAGTACCGCAATGCCGCTCACTGCTGCGTGTGCCGAGATTCACCGGATGCTCACCGCAGCGGGGCTGGGAGGGGAGGATCAGGCCGCGCTGATGGAGTTCTTCAAGGGTCCCGACAAGACGCTGTTTCATTGACCGAGCGCATCGCGATTTTTGCGTGGCAATCGAGATGGCATGTGAAATCTGGGCGAATTCAGGGTCCAACCTCCCATTGTGCCTGGTTTGGCGGCATGCTGCAGCATCCACGCAGTGCCTAATGGCTGGCCGCAAGCCTCATGCTGAGCGGACTACACGCGTTCAACGGGACGATTGCATGCCTCGATGGCAATCTGGACTGCCCCTGCGATTTCCGTCCGTTCGGCTTCAGCTTCACAGGAACCGCGACCGTTCTGCAGGAGTTGTCGAGAACGGAAGTGCGCCCGTGCCAGCTTGTTGACACCACAGGAGAACGTGCAGCTTACCGGTTCGATTCAATAGATTCACGCGGAAGCGCATGGTTTCGCCTGCCATGGAAGCTTCTCGCGTGTACAAGGACATGCTTGCAATATGGCCAGCCTTCCCCGAAAACGAAACGTTAGCGGTAAAGATCAGAGAACCATTTTGCACAAGCCACCCAAAATGGCAGACATCGCTAAGGCCGTCGGTGTTTCCCCGATGACCGTATCGAGGGCGTTCCGTAGGGATGCTTCCGTCGGCGAGGCGACTCGCAGGAAGATCCTGCAGATCGCCGAGGAGATGGGCTATGTCTTCGACAGCACAGCGTCCAATCTGCGATCGCAACGAACCGGATTCGTCGCCATCACCATCCCCTCGCTGAACAATTCGAACTTCGCTGACACTGTGCGCGGACTCAACGAAGTCCTGCAGGCGGCCGGTCTGCAGGTGTTGCTTGGCTACACGAACTACGACGTGGACGAAGAGGAGCGCTTGATTGAACAACTTCTGCGGCGGCGGCCCGAAGCAATTGTGGTGACCGGCGGACACCATACCGATCGCGCGCGGCGGCTCCTCAAGAGCGCTGGCATTCCCGTGGTTGAAACATGGGACATACCTAAATCGCCCGTGGGCTACACGGTCGGCTTCTCCAACGCGGACGCGATGTGTCGGATGGTCGACCACCTGCGGTCGGCAGGCGCGCAGCGGCTAGCCTTCATCGGCGGAGACGACAAGGGCGACACGCGGGGCGCCGACCGGAGACGAGGATTTGTTGCGGCAGCAGAACGGCTGCGGCTCGAATATCAGTTGATTTCGCTGGGTTCGCCGCCGATTTCGATGCGTGAAGGTGCCCAGGCGATTGTCGAAGTGCTTGACGCCCGACAACCGGTAGACGCCGTTGTCTGCGTCTCCGACCTTGCCGCCTTCGGGGCGCTGACAGAGTGCCAGCGACGCGGCGTTTCGGTGCCTGACGACGTCATGATCGCTGGTTTCGGGGCTTACGATATCGCTGAAGTCGCATTGCCCGGCCTCACGACGATGGACGCGCATTCAATGACGATCGGAAGCAGGACTGGAGAACTTCTGGTCGCATTGCTTCGCGGCGGCACCGATGGTGCCGCCGCGAAGAAGGTCTCGCATATCGAACCCACATTGCGAATTTCGGGTTCTACCGTTTCAAGATAGACCCGGCCCGCTGACGCGCGGGCCGGGTCAGCATGTCAGCGCTCCAGAGCGCCAACGCCAGAGAACCTGAACGCCTCCGTCTGCAGTGCGTCCAGCTCCTCGGCACTCATTTGATCATGGGCCACGGTGATCCGGCCCAGGAAGACCAGCGGCAGATCATCCGCGCTGCCCTCCATATCGGCCCTAATGGCTTCGGCGGTCGCAGCACCGACATCGTCTCCCATGCGCATCGGGGTTGCGTCGAGGGTACCCGCGCGAATCGCATCGAGTTCGAGTCCTGTTCCGCCCCAGCCAGTCGAGAAGATCTCCTTCTCCTTGCCCATCGCGACCTGTGCCTCGACCGAGCCCATGGCCATGGCCGTATTTGCGTTGTGAATGATCGTGGCTTCGGGATAGGCCTGCAAAATCAGGGAGGTTCCATCAAAGCCGCCTTCACGCTGATATTCGCCATAATGCTCGTAGACCGTGGTCCAGTTGCCCTTCTCCTCAACGCATGCCTTGAAGTCGCCCGAGCGCTGGTTGTCCGTGATCCCGGGGATGCCACGGTTCAACGCCATGGTCACGTCATTGCCCAGACGGCCAAGCATGTAGTCGCACATGGTGAGCGCGCCCGCGGCTGACGAAAAGTCAAACCAAGCGTCGGGCTGGTTTTCAAGGTACTTCAGCGGTGTGTGAAATGCCCAGACATACGTCGTGAACCCGTCATTGCCCGCAAGCTTGGAAATGTTGTCGGCCTGTGTAGCCAGTTCGGACGGTCCAAAGATGACATAGTCATAGAGATCGGCGTCCTGCTCCACTTGGCTGGCGTAGGTCGACTGCAGCGAATGCTCAATCTGTCGCGAGGCAAACTCGGTCGTCTCATACTGGATTCCCAGTTCGTCCAGACGCCTGGTCATGGCCAGATAGTTGCGGGCCCAGAAATCCGAGACATCCGCAGAAGGGTAGATCAGCGCGATCTGGATTGGTCCGTCCTGGCTTCCGGAAAAAGGAACTGCGGCAGAACCGACGACTTTCTGCAGAGCTTCAAGTTTGCCCTCGGCATTCACCTCGCCGGGAATCCAGTAATCGCGATCCTCGATCCCGGGCAGTTCTCTCAGAGGCAGTTCGTCCGCTGCCCAGACTGCACCGGTCGCCGCAACGGTTGCCACCAATGTGGTTGCTGCTAAATTTCTCATGTTGGTTTTCCTCCTCTTGCATGAGAGCGGGACCAGCAGTGCCGCCGGGGATGCACCCCCGGTGGCACCATCCCGCAATGTGTCCGGCTCATCCGCTTGCCTGCGGATTGCCGGCAAAAATTGCTCCGATCGCCAGTAGCAGGATCAGTGCACCGATAATGATGGCCGAAAAACGAGTCAGTTTCTGGCCTTCCGATGTCATTAGCGCGGCGATCAGTCCGCCTGCCCCGTCACGGTCCTTCTTCTGCATCCAGGAATAGAGCGCCACCGACGAGACGATCACGACGCCCGACGCAACCGACTGCCAGAAGAACTCAATCCTCAGTGTCACAAGCGCGTTGATCATCATCGACAAGAGCAGCACTCCGGCAAAGGAGCCGATCATGGATGCGCGACCGCCGAAGAGCGAAGTGCCGCCCACGACGACCGCCGCAATGACATGAAGATTGAAATAGGGCGCCGAGGTTGCCTGGATTGCGTTCAGCTTGCCGGTCAGCATGATCCCGGCCAGCGCCGCACAGGCACCGCAGAGAACGTAAGCATAGACCTTGTGGCGGTTAACCGCGATGCCGGTCAGTTCCGCTGCCTCGGGGTTCGATCCAATTGCGATGGTGTAACGGCCGAAATGGCTGCGACGCAGCAGAAAATACCCCGCGATCATGGTCGCGATTCCGATGAGTACCGGTATCGGCACGAATCCGGGGATCTGACCGCGCCCGATTTCGGTTATGATTTCAGGGAAACGCGCCAGTACCAGCCCCTTCGCTATAACCAGCGCAAAGCCGCGATAGACCAAGTCCATCGCCAGGGTGCCAATGAGGTCGGGCACGTTAAACCGGGTGATGATCAGCCCGTTGACGAGGCCCATAAGCGCCCCAAGGCCCACGGCGATCGGCATCGCGATATAGACCGAGAAGCCGAATTGCTTGATCAGGAATGCCATGATGATGGCGGACAGAGCCGCAATCGATCCAACCGACAGATCGATGCCCCGCTGGGTAATGACGAACGTCATCGCCATTGCCATCGGCATGTAGAGCGCCGCGTCAAGAAGGATCAGGTTGACATTCGAGAAGCGGAAATATCGAGCGGGTTCGACGATCGCCATGAAGAGAAGCAACGCAAGGATCATCGCCATGGGACCGATGATCGCGAAGTAAGGTTCGATTCGTTCGTTCAGTGTCCGCACCGCTGGGGCGTCATCGGCTGCCATCACGCGGCCTCCTTCGCACCCACGATCATTCCGAGCACCTCCTGGTTGCTGGATTCCGTGGTCCTAATGAATCCTACTCGCTTTCCTCGACGCTGAACGTGGATTCGGTCCGAGACCTGGAACACTTCGTCCAGCGAGTGGCTGATCAAGATGATCGCAAGACCTTGCGCTTTCAGAGTCTCGATAAGATTGAGTGTGCGGGCGGTCTCTTGGGGGCCGAGGGCCGCGGTCGGCTCGTCCATGACAAGTACGCGCAGGTCCTCGTGATAAACGGCCCTGGCAATCGCAACAGCTTGACGCTGGCCGCCTGACAAGCTCTCGGTCGGCGAATCCAAAGACTTTAGAGTGACGCCGAGGCGATCCAGCAGTACGCGCTCGGTTTCTGTCCTCATGCGGGCAATGTCGAGCACGGTCACGCCCATCACCTTCTTGGTCAGTTCGTTGCCCAAGAACATGTTCGCCGGCGGGTCCAGATGATCGGCGAGCGCGAGCGTCTGATAAACGGCGTCGATACCTTTGGCTATGGCGTCCGCATGGCTGGCAAAGGAAATTGGCTCTCCGGCAAGGAACATCTCACCTGCAGTCGGCTGGTAGACACCCGTGAGGATCTTTATGAGTGTCGACTTTCCGGCACCGTTGTCGCCGACAATTGCCAAGACCTCACCTGCGTAGGCATCAAGGTCGACATCAGACAACGCGGTGACACCGCCAAAGCGCTTGGTGATTCCCCGCATCTCTACCAAGGGCGTGTCTGACATGACGGCCTCACAGGGTTGAATCATCCGCTACGTTCCGTCAGCGTTGTGCCAGAGGCGGCATTTGTCAAGGAAAATAGTTATCGATAACACGACAATCTGAATTTGGAACGCCAATCTATGCAGGAACCCCCGGAGTCAACGGGGGCAAGCCGCTGACTCTTTGAAGAGCGAATTACTGCGGTCGAGTTGACCGTGAAATTGACGAACGCGGTCGAGGTCCGCTCCCTGCAGCGCTTGCACACTTCGAAGTTCGGGATGGAATGGGCGTTGTTGAGGATGCGGCGCTGGAACTCGTGGACGACTATGGGGAACGCGTCGAAGCTGGACCAGTCGCGGCCGCACGCGCAGGTTCACTCGGCGGCCACAGCGCTGTCTCTGCCGGTGCGAGCGGAAGTGATCCGATCCTCGGTCTCGTCACCGAAGTGACGATTCAGCCCTTGGATCGGCCTCGCTGCCGCATCGCCCAAGACGCAGATCGTATGACCCTCGACCTGTGTCGAGACGTCGAGCAGCATGTCGATTTCCTCGACTTCAGCCTCGCCCGCGACCAGCCGGTCCGTCAACCGCATCATCCAGCCCGCGCCTTCGCGACAAGGCGTGCACTGGCCGCAGCTCTCGTGCTGGCAGAACTTCGAGAGTCGCCAGATCGCCTTCACGATGTCGGTATACTGATCCATGACGATCGCGGCGGCTGTGCCGAGGCCCGACTTCTGGTCGCGCAGCCAGTCGAAATCCATGATGCACTCGTCCTGCATCAGCTTGCCTGGCAGGCACGGCACCGAGGATCCGCCGGGTATGACGGCCATGAGGCTGTCCCAGCCGCCCCTGTTCCCTCGGCATGATGTAGTCCCACGTATTGGTCCGCCACGCGATTCTTTCGTCGAGCTGCGCACGCCATTCGGCGGAGGCAGACGGTTTAAGAAGTTGCGGGAGAATTTCTTTTTCGAGATCCGCATCAATTTCGCGAAACAGGCTCTTCATGTCATCGATATGGCGAAAGACCGTGCTCATGCTCAACCCCGAATGCTCGGAAATATCCAATGCGCGCGGCAGGTAGTTTCCGGACCGGATCAGCGTGACGATCGAAGTTTTGATCCTGTCTCGGCTCCGCGTGCTGCGCTGTCTGCGACCATCGGATTGTTCTTTTTTGCATCACTATCTGCGTTCGAGACCATGCCTTATACCTTTCAAAAACTGCAATATTCCAGGTCTTTTGCGCGAAGAACGTCACGACAACGGCAGTGCCGCTTTTGAAGTAACAAACAGTCAAAAGCCAGCACCGCCGGGATGAAACAATTGATAAGTTGACACACTGTATCTCGATAGAATGTCTGAATCCAAGCTGCCGTGACGGAAGCGAATGATATGGGGAATCTCAAATGGCATTCGCTCTGCTACCCTGAATTATTCCCTGTCCACCGCGGCGGCCCAAGCCGGCTGGAATGAAGCAGACACCTGTGGTGCGGATTTGTCCGATGACAGCAAGTCGACCTACGGCAAGCTTCACCCGTTGATGATCGAGGGCGATAGGACGACCAACGAAATGATCGGCAGATCGACCGTTAGGGCGATTGTCTCGGGTGGAGAAATCAGCATGCTATCCGCCCGCAAAAATGCCAAAGCGGTCCAAGGTCGCCTTGACAAAGCGCACTCACGGCGTCGAACGCGGCAGTTTTTGGCCGCCAGCCTATTGTCATAGATACCCGCATGTCTTTTCACGGCCTGATCAAATTGCGCCGTGCCCTTCCGCTTTCGATCTTTCACCGCCAGTGTCCCGAAGATGGGCTCTTCTCACGAAAGCTCAATGCGAAGCGCCGCCGCGAAGCAGCGGCAATCACGATGCGTGCGCATACAGCGAAATATTGGCTCTTCTGCAATGGGCTAACACCCCGGTTTGGCTACTGGAAGCCTAGGGCCTGTTGACATTCACTTCGCCGCGATCACCCCCGATACCAGGTGAACCGCCGCCGCGAAGCTCTCGTCTGTCTTGTCATACCGCGTCGCAACAGACCGGAACTCTTTGATTTTGGCGAAAAAGTTCTCTATCC
>JAJEAY010000246.1 GCA_022824145.1 Rhodobacter sp.
TCTCAAGCTACCTCAGCTCCATGGCGGCGCTCGGCTACAATCCCCTCGTCGCCATCCAGATCGCGCTTGCGGGAAACGCCGCCGACATGATCAGGCTGCACAGCACCCAATCCTCCCCCGGGAAGGGGTGAGCAGTTACAATATCTCCTTAATTGAAAGCTACGCAGGATCACGCCTTCGCACGGCACGCTACCGGGGTTCAATTCGGTCGCAACGACTGACGGGAACAGATCAGCAAGCGCTGAAAAATCTCTGTGACCATACCGGCGTTGACACACAGGCAGCAATTGCGAAACTCGCGGTGAGCCCCGGACACGAAATGGGGTTTCAGAAGGTGCTCGATAGGCGCAGATTTCAACTTGAGCTTGTTCCCGGTCAGACTGAGCGGTTCAGAACACCAAGCCGAATAAGGATCAACAGCGGCTAAGCAAGATCCTCGGCACCCTGAGACGTATGAGCAATAGAACATCGAACAAATGTATCGCATAACCATTTGATGGAATTGTTCGGGTAAGGAACCGAACAAGCCCGAACGAGAATGTAACCCTTGGACTTTTGGTCCAGCGGGAACTCCGGGAGAATAACCGGTAAGTGCGTTCGTTTAATCTCTTGGAACCGGAATATGGTGGGCTGGTCGATATGCATGAAACCGTGCGGAACCGCTTGCCTCGGGCAGACCCATGAGGCGGCCGCCGACAATTCCGTTAGGATGGCCACGAAGAAACCCTACCCCTGATGGGTCGTGTGGGTAACCGCGAGTGGGTCAGCGACTCGGTGCCGCATTCCACCGTGGCTGCGATACGGTCAGGTCACCGGCCGCAGCAGCGACGGCTCGACACGGGCGAGAGCCATGACTGCCCAGTCGGGAAGAGTCGGTGCGGTCCAGCATTTCCCTGCCATGAGGATTGCGACTTCCCTGTGCGGCCGGTCGGGATCGGAATTGTCATAATGCAAAGCCTCGTCCGAGCAGGCAATCGCCGTCGGGAGATCGCTGTGCGAACGTATCAACCGCCGAACATCCGCTTCCGGGATATCGTGTCCGCCGAGCGCAACCCGATTGCGGATACGGTCAAGCGCCTGTTCCGGCGAAGCGAGCGAAACATAGTGCAGGACGACCCGGTAGCCTGCCTGCCTCACGGCCGTCATGTGGCGAAGGATGCCGACCCCGGCAAGGGTAGTCTCCACCACATGCGTTCTCCCTTCACCTAGCGCCGTCTTTCCTCGGCGCAGTGCCTCGCGCGCCGCCCCCCAAGGTTGCCCGTCCTGTTGTCACGCATAATCCCATCGGGATCGATTATGTCTACGTCACCAAACCAGGTCGTGCACGTCAAACTGGTCTTACCGCACCCGTTCGGGCCGGAAACAACGAAGAGGGTCGGCATGGCCGCTGACGCCAGCCAGGTCAGGCCTGCTTTTGGGCGGGCATGCTCAGCACCCTGTCCCCATCCTTGGTCCGTGCAATATAGGCACCGTCCGACCGGACGCCATAAAGCGTACCGCCAGCCTCGACCTGGGCCGCAAGATCCGCCTTGATCTGTTCTCGCCAGTCTTTCCGGCGACCTGGAATATCAGGCGGCGGGCATGCTATCCTTCTGAATTCTCGCATTGCAATGGATATACATTCAAAGTCGCGCCATTCAACTCCCCACTTCCACTCCGAAGTGCAATGCCCTTCCCTTTTCCCCGCCTGGGCGGGGAAAAGGGAAGGGCAGCGGCGGTTCGCGTCCCTCCGGTCCCTCGGACCGGCCATGAGCCGGAACCGACCTCTGGATGCATCTTGGCGAATTGCGTTCATCCACACCTGAATCACGGAACGACATATTCCATGGGCGTGGACATCAACCCGCGCCGAAGTCTGGCTCGGCGATTCTTGACGTCGTTCGCAGCCGCACGCGATAAGGTCATTCTGAGCCGGAACCGACGGCCTCCGGCATTGTGCGCAACCAACGACCGAACGGAGCTATTCAATGAACCGTCGCGCTGTCTTCGCTGCCGTTGTGGCGATTTTGCCCGACGCTTCGTTTGCCCAACCGGACTGCGGGGACTGGAACACAAAGGCGTTCTTCGAAACCGCGTCAGCCGGGGACGTGGAGTTCTGCCTGCGCCGGGGGGCTGATATCAAGACACCGGACTGGGACGGGAACACGCCTCTGCAGGTCGCCGCAGAACATGGCAATGCCGATGCCGTGACCGCGCTCATAAGCCTGGGGGCTGACATCGAGGCGCGCGGCGAAAACGGCGCGACGCCCCTGCATTGGGCAAGCACTGCCGATGCCGTCAATGCATTGATCGCTTTGGGGGCTGACATTGAGGCGCGCGACAGTTTTGGAGCGACACCGCTGAACGGCGCATACAGCACCGAGACCGTCATTGCGCTGCTGGAAGCCAGAGCGGAACCGAACACGCGGGAGGAGTCGCGAGGTTTCACGCCTCTTCACTACGCGGCGTTGTGGGGCAACACCGAAGCCATCGAGGCGCTGGTCACCGCGGGAGCCGCCATCGAAGCGAGAGACTCAATCGGTGAAACGCCGCTCCATAAGGCAGCGCAATCAGAAAGCGCCAATGCTGCTGATGCCGTCAATGAATTGGTTGACGCCGGAGCGGACATCCATGCGCGGCGGGAGTATATCAAATCGGGCGGTTATCTGTTCCACGGCCTGTCACCCTACGATCACGCAAGGCAGAACCCGAATCTACAGGGCACGGTGGCTCTTCGACGGCTGGGCGAAGCGCGTTCGGAGCAATCGCGGCTCCGGGCATTCGAAAACCCTGGAAATTTCTGGTCACACCGAACACAGTCTCCAGATACCTCACGCCTAATGCCGGCGCACAGGCCGACATGGAGGGAGGGATGCGCTACAGACTGACTTAAGCAGTCAACCAGGATATACTTGGTTTCAGCTTGAACTCCCTCCCGATCATTCCAGTGGAGAGTCGTTCCGGCCCGCTCGTTCGGCCACCGGCTGCTGATGAATCGCTCAGTGTCCTTGGTTCCGAATTACGCCAACCTATTGCTGTCGATCATACCGACCCTGTTTCCCGCTGCGAACGCGTCGCCGTGACCGACATCCTGTTTTCAATGACAGCAGGCAGCCGTTCAATCGGCCCGATGAGGAAGTCCGGCGGGATGGAAAGGACTCCGGCCACGTGCGACGCGATTCATCAGCAATCCAGATCCTGCCAGATTCAAGGCAATTCTAAGTCCAGATGTTAGTCCTTGAGACGGCTCAAGCGGCGACGCCATGCTCCCATTTGCCAGTCACATCCGTTAAAGCGACCCTTCCCAAGCAAAATTCCGGTATCTTCTCGGTTCCAGGCGCCCCAACACGCCTGAATGACAGGACGCTGGTCGCATCGGCTTGAATCGCGGTTGCAAAGACCCGCCAAATTCGGTTGCACATGCCCGAATAGCGAATATCCATTGGGATCGCATTCATCAGAAAGAAAGCAGGGTCGATGACGCGACAGCCCGCAGTTGATACATCGCCCAAGGTGTCGGACGAGATCCGCAAAACCACATGCTATATGTGCGCCTGCCGCTGCGGCATCAACGTGCATATGAAAAATGGCGAAATCGCCTATATCGAGGGAAATCGTGACCATCCCATCAACCGGGGCGTCCTCTGCGCAAAAGGCTCTGCCGGAATCATGCAGGTCACGGCACCGTCGCGGCTGCGCAAGCCGCTGAGGCGGAAAGGCCCCCGGGGCGCAGGCGAATTCGAGGAGATTTCCTGGGAGGAGGCCTTGCAGACCGCGGTCGATTGGCTGGCGCCGCTTAGAGCCGAACATCCCGAAAAACTCGCTTTCTTCACCGGACGTGACCAGTCCCAGTCATTCACAAGCTATTGGGCACAGGGATTCGGAACTCCGAATTACGCGGCACACGGCGGTTTCTGCTCGGTCAATATGGCAACTGCCGGAATCTACACCATGGGCGGAGCGTTCTGGGAGTTCGGCCAGCCCGACTGGGAACGAACCAAACTGTTGATGCTCTTTGGAGTGGCCGAGGATCACGACAGCAATCCGATCAAGATCGGCCTCGGACAGCTGAAGGCACGCGGCGCGAAAGTGATTGCAGTTAACCCGGTCCGAACGGGCTACAACGCCATCGCGGACGAATGGGTAGGCATAACGCCCGGCACCGACGGCCTGTTCATCCTTGCGCTTGTCCATGAACTGCTGCGGGCTGGAAGGATCGATCTCGAATACCTTTCCCGCTACACCAACGCACCGGTTCTGTTGAATTCAGATCCTGAAAGTCCGGACTACGGCCTGTTCCTTAGGGACCAGAACGGCCGCGAACTTGTCATCGACCGCAGGACAGGACAGCCGGTTCCCGCAACTGCCAAAGGAGTGGAACCTGACCTCGCCGGGGCGCTGACCCGGGGAGACGTCACACACCGGCCGGTCTTTCGTCTTCTGGCCGAACGGTACCTCGATCCTGCCTATTCCCCAGAGGCCGCGGCAGGGCCAACAGGAGTCCCAGCCGGACGGATCCGTCGAATCGCCGCCCAGCTAGCGGAGTCCGCCTTCGAGGGCGAGATTTCAATCGACCGTCCCTGGACCGATCTGCGCGGAGTTCACCACGAAAGAATGATCGGCCGTCCCGTCAGCATTCACGCCATGCGCGGGATTTCCGCCCATTCCAATGGCTTCCAGACCTGCCGCGCCCTGCATCTGCTGCAGATCCTTCTCGGATCGGTCGAGACTCCCGGTGGATTCCGCTTCAAGCCACCCTACCCCAAACCGTCCAACGCACATCCAAGACCGCATTGCGGCGTCCAGCCCGGCCAGCCGCTTGACGGACCGCATCTTGGTTTCGTTCATGGTCCGGAGGATCTCGCGCTCCGGGACGACGGAAGCCCGGCACGCATCGACAAGGCATTCTCGTGGGAAAATCCGATGAGTGCGCATGGGCTTATGCATATGGTCATTTCAAACGCTCACTCCGGAGATCCCTACAGGATAGACACCCTGTTCATGTACATGGCGAACATGGCGTGGAATTCGTCAATGAACACGTCGAGCGTTGTCAGCATGCTGACCGACCGTGACGGAAACGGCGATTATGTCATTCCACGCATAATCTATTCGGATGCATACGCCTCCGAAATGGTTGCCTATGCCGATCTTGTGCTTCCCGACACCACATATCTGGAGCGTCACGACTGCATTTCCCTGCTTGACCGCCCGATCAGCGAAGCAGACGCCGCGTCCGACGCGATCCGCTGGCCGGTCATTGAACCCGACCGTGACGTTCGATGCTTTCAGTCGGTGCTCTGCGAACTCGGCGGGCGTCTCGGCCTGCCGGGCTTCGTCAACAGTGACGGCAGCGCGAAATACAAGGATTACGCCGATTACATCACAATGCACGTACGTCGCCCGGGAATCGGCCCTCTGGCAGGTTGGCGGCTGGACCCGAAAGGCGAGGCGGCGGAGGGCGGCGGAACCGGGCGGGGAGAACCCAATGCGGAGCAGCTGCAGCGTTACATCGAACATGGCGGCTTCTGGCACAGAGCCGTTCCGCCGGACGCCGCCTTCTTCAAACCGTGGAACGCCGCCTATCAGGACTGGGCGGTTGAAACCGGTCTCTACGACGCTCCGCTTCCCTATCTTTTCCAGCTCTATCTTGAACCAATGCGAAGATTCCAGCTTGCGGCTGCCGGGCACGGACTTCGTCAACCGCCTGACAGGCTGCGCAACCGAATAGAGAGGACCATGGATCCGCTTCCTGTCTGGTATCCGCCGTTCTTCGACAGCGTTGCGGATACGTCGGACTATCCTGTCCACGCACTTACGCAGCGACCAATGGCGATGTACCATTCGTGGGGGTCGCAAAACGCCTGGCTACGGCAGATTCACGGAAGAAACCCGCTCTACCTTCCAACTGCGATCTGGCGGGAGCACGGATTTTCCGACGGCGACTGGGCCCGCGTGACCTCACCCAACGGGCAGATCACCGTTCCGGTCGCACATATGGCGGCCCTGAACGAGCACACTGTCTGGACCTGGAACGCGATCGGAAAGCGGAAGGGCACGTGGGCGCTCGAAAGCCAAGCGTCCGAGGCAACCGAAGGATTCATTCTCAACCACCTGATCGACGAACTGCTTCCATCGAAGGGCGACGGGTTTCGCTGGGCCAACTCGGATCCGGTCACCGGTCAGGCGGCCTGGTTCGACCTGCGGGTGCGTATCGAACGGGTCAGTGCCGACGCGCCAGCACAGTCGCAGCCTTCATTCCCTCCGCTCGGTTCACCGGTCCCACCGGCGCCGCGCGATATCCGCAGAAAGACAGACGCATGACAGTTCACGGATTCATTTCGGTTCCAGTCCGGAGCCCAGCAGGTACGCGGAAGTGACCGACCTCCCCGCCTCCACCGAGCGCAGCCTTGGCCTTGTAATCGATCTCGACACCTGCGTCGGGTGCCATGCCTGCGTGGTCGCCTGCAAAGGCTGGAATACCGAAAACTACGGCGCACCGCTGTCGGACAGGGATGCCTATGGCTCAAATCCGGTCGGCAGCTTCCTAAATCGTGTCCATTCATACGAAATCGAGCCCGAAAACGGCGCTCCGGCCCAGCTCGTTCACTTTCCCAAGTCATGCCTTCACTGCGACGACGCTCCCTGCGTGACAGTCTGTCCAACCGGCGCCAGCTACAAACGGTCAGAGGACGGAATAGTACTTGTCAACGAGAGCGACTGCATTGGCTGCGGCCTCTGCGCGTGGGCCTGCCCCTACGGCGCGCGTGAAATGGATCCGGTCGAAAAGGTGATGAAGAAATGCACTCTCTGCGTAGACAGAATCTACAACGACAATCTGCCTGAGGAGGACCGTGTTCCAGCCTGCGTCCGGACATGCCCTACAGGAGCGCGGCACTTCGGCGATCTTTCCGACCCGTCATCCGAGGTATCTCAGCTCGTTGCCGATCGCGGTGGAATCGAACTTATGCCGGAGCAGGGTACGCAACCGGTCAACCGCTATCTGCCGCCTCGCGGCAAGGACGAGCAACTGGATGTCCTGGCCCCGTTTCTGGAGCCTGTAGCCGAAGAGCCGGCAGGATTCCTGGCGTGGCTTGACAATGCGCTTGAGCGGCTCTGATGCATCCAGCTAAATCCATAATTCTGTTCACCACCCTCTCCGGTCTTGGCTTTGGGTTCCTTGCGTTCCTTTGTCTCGGCGTGCCTTCTGTCACGGGTTGGGAGGCCATTGCCGGATTTGGCGTTGGCGTGGCCCTCGCTTCCGCAGGGCTTGTAGCTTCGGCGTTTCATCTGGGCCATCCGGAACGTGCCCTGAAAGCATTTACACAATGGCGAAGTTCATGGCTCTCGCGCGAGGGCTGGCTGGCCTGCATCACGCTTGCCGTCATAGGAGTGAACGCGGCCTTGGCCGCTTTCGCCGCCACCAGAGTGATTCCGCTTGCCTGGTCCGGCGCGGCGCTGTGTGTCGTCACCATATTCGCCACTTCGATGATCTACGCCCAACTCAAGACCGTGCCGCGCTGGAACCACTGGACAACGACCGCGCTGTTCCTGCTGCTGGCTTTCTGCGGCGGAGCACTGCTGGCCGGAACGACTTGGACGGCTCTCGCGCTGCTGGCCTTGACCGGCCTGGTCCAGTTCTACGCCTGGCGGGTTGGAGACAGCCGCCTGCAGTCCAGCGGGACGACGCTCGGCTCGGCGACCGGCCTTGGCGGTTCAGGGGCCGTGCGGGCGTTTGAGGCTCCGCACACCGGTGACAGCTATCTGACGCATGAGATGGTCCATGTCGTCGCGCGCCGACATTCACGGAAGCTGCGCCTGGCTGCATTCCTGCTCAGCTTTCTGTTGCCCATTGCACTGGTGCCCGTCGCAGCAGCGCACGGTATGGCCATCTGGGTCGCAGCGATATGCCTGCATGTCGCCGGTGTTTTCGTTCTGCGCTGGCTGTTTTTTGCCGAAGCTGAACATGTTGTCGGCATTTATTATGGAAAGAGGTAAACGGCGGCGTTCTTGTGCCGCTGAGATGGTTCGGATTGATGGAATGGCGGGGGATGCAGGACATGCACAATGTCGTGCGCTGGCGAAAGACCGCCCTGTTCGGCCGCCTGCTTTCATTTCTCGGCTGCCTGCATGGCCGCGACGACGCGCGTGCGAATATCGATGGAGCAGGCGCGAGGCATTCTGGGTGTCTCCTGACTGTGATGAGCACATCGAGTCAGACCTCTGACCCAAGGGGATTCCCCCAAGATTCCAAGAAGGTTGGACGCGCCCTAAGTCATTGATTCCTACTGCGCCGGACTGCCGCAGGATCCTCGCGAAAAAGAAAAATCGGCTATGCACGGGTATCTGCGGAAAAACAGAACATAGATTGGTATATTGACGCGCTGACCGACGCCGGATGCGACCGCATCATTAGGGAATTATATCGTTGGCTGAAACGCCTGCGCTTCAGCCTTCCGGTTGATTTCACGGGCCGTCGAAGCTGCCAGCGCAAACGCTTCCGGCCGTGCGGACGCGCCAGTCTCCGCCGCCGTCGCCCTTTGCAGCCGGGCCTTTCGGCGCGGCCGTCGCCGCGCAGGGTACGGAGCGAACAGGAACCTCACGTCGTTCAGTCAGGTACATGATCCCTATTGCATGCCTGGCTGGCCGGCCGGCCGCTTCCGCACTGGCTTCACCGGTCACAGGGGCCGCCGATGAGCCTGTGCTCTGCGGCCCGCGGCGGGACGGCCCGCGTCCGCTTCTGTCACATGCCGTCCGACGGTTGTCCAACTGATTCGCGGCAGGAAGCCTGGCGGCTCCCCGGCCGCATCCAGTGGAGCCATGAAGGAGGCGGCCATGAAGACCATCCGATGCGGGGAAGGCGACCGAACGGCTCCTGTCCCCGCCCACAGGCAGATCGCCTGCCGGCT
>JAJEAY010000095.1 GCA_022824145.1 Rhodobacter sp.
CGCCTGACGGCATCCCCGCAAACTCCCCGAAATTTCAGGCCCCGCCGGGCGCGGGAACCATGGCCCGTGCGCCGGCGCCGGTGAAAGGCGCGGAACCGTGTCCGAAAGTGGCGCATATGCGGTCCGGCAGCGCTGCCGGAACGGGTTCGGGCCGTGCCGTCGGCAGGCGGACGGGCGGGCGCGGCGGAATCCGAAGCCGGAAATCGCGGAATCAAGGGGTTTTCTGGCAGACACTAACTAGCTGCCATGAGAATCGCCGCGTCGAATTTTGTTAATGAAATTCTGTAGTTGTTCGATGCTAGCCATCACGTCTTCGAACGTTGGGGGCGTGCCAAATATCATGGCCGACATCCGTCCATAATCGACCTCCAGTTTCTTCCGCATCTCCTCGGTCGGCATCAGGCGGTACGACCCCGGTTCTGCCCGTTCGTATCCGTGATCTGGCGCTCGGAACATGAGCTGCTTGTGCTGTCGGCATGCTTCGGCCAGATCGCGCATCGAGGCTACATTCTCGCCGTACTCTGCATGCCGCCAAATCTGGTGGACATCGTAGTGGTGCCGCGAATAGCAATTGAGATCGGGGACCGGACGGCCGGGATCACTATCTGCCGCGCGTTTTTCCGTCATTTCCGTCATGGCGTGCAGGATCAGCGCCTTTTCCCAGAAGGTGCGTTCCGGCTTGACCGTCGTCACGCCACCGAATTTGAGGACGGCGCCGTTGGGAAGTTCGTTTGCCACGTAAGGGACGATCTCACGTGCTTCGACGGGAACGGGGTCGGGCCGGGCGCCGCCTTCGATCCGTACCGCAGCCTGAACATAGCTGTCGCCGGATCCGAATGCGCTGTCATAGCCGACCACCAGGACATCGAGTGCATCCTTGTTCCGATAAGGATCGAATCCAAACTCAACGGTGAAATGGCCATTCCTGCCTGACAGCTCCTCGACCGCAGCGATCTCTTTCAGCAACTGCTCACGGAGCGTTCCCGAGATGTATTTCCGCGCCGCTTCGTCGACCTCCTCGGCGAGGGCCTTTTGCTGTTTGGTGATCGATGGCAGTGCGGCGATATCGGCCTCGACCGGGGCATTGAGGTCGGCTTTGAATATGCCGATGTCGATGTCTTCGGAGAACCGTCTGATAAGCCCATAAGCCTTGCTCAGGCTGGTGCCGCCCTTGAAATACAGGTGGACCGGATCGTCCTTGCGTCGGTTGAACAGGAAATCGAGGACCCAGCAGACATAATGGCCCTTTTCGACATTTTCGGCGCGCGTTTCCAGCTTGGCCGCGACCGCCGAATAAAGGGCCTGGCGTTCACCGGTACTCGAGCCAAGGGTTTCAGCGAAGGCTTTCTGCATGTGCCCCCGTCGTATCAGATGGCCGCGATGCATCGTCCGCGCCTTCGTCGGTCGACAGTGTTCGCGTGATTTTCTCGATTACCGGATACATCCAGGCGGGAACAGCTTGGATGTTCTGGTGCAGGTCTTCGACAATTGCTTCGCGCTCCGGAGCGCTTGAGAGCCGTCGGACAATCCCGTTGACGGCCGCGTCCAGGCTCGCGCGATCGTCGCGAAACCATGACAGAGCCTGGACGACGCGCATGGCCGGCCGACCGGCCCAGAACGCTGTCTTGGCGGAAATCCGCTTGAAGTCGAGCTTGCAGATGACAGGTTCTTTGGCGTTCTGGTCGCCGGTGCTGACGACAATCTCGATCGTCCTTGGATAGGTGTCGGCATAAATCCTACTACGGGCTGGGACTGCCGTCGTCAGCCCCAGATCATTGGCTGCCGTCATTCCGTCGACGAGCACGCGCAGCTTGTCACGCCGCGCGATCGCATCGACAAATGATGCGATCGGAGGGAACACCATCTTGCCGGTTAGTTTGCTTGTGGTCGGCTTGTCATAGAGGCCACGGCACGGGCGCCGGATATCTCCACTTTTGGCCAACCTTTGCAGGGCCTTCTCGACCCCGTTGGGACTTGCAATGTCGAGGAAGTCTGCTCGCGACCACACGCCAGCGGGAGCGCCCGCTGCGATACGCGCGTGAACGCGATTAAGTGTGTCAGACGTGGGGTCAGGCATTGGATTCCCTCATTGCGTGACCAAGGATTCTCTCATTGCGTGACCGAAGATTATATATAAATTTTGGTCAGTAGCAATGTTGATAGTGATCGGAGACCAAAGTTTCTATATAAATCTTGGTCAGTAGATGGATGGAGGGAAGCTGAACGTAGATATCGAACTGCGACCGATACCGCGCTGCGCTGCGGCCAGATTGTGAATGACTCCTGGCCTAATGCTGGCAGATCGACCTTCCGCAATTGACCGTCCGGCGCGCTGTAACACGCATCTTCGTTCAACAAGCCTGAGAGGCCATCGTTGATGCGGTCTGCGAACGAATTGCCAGGCAGGTCATCATCGTCCTTTCCGGCAGGGACGGCACGTGGATGCCGGAATGATGAAGCTCGGCACGTTCCTCGGCCATGCAAGTCCCGGCAACGCGAACCGGTACATCAAGGCGGTGCCGGAACTCCCGACGCGCTCCGGCTACCGCGATTGCTCCCGCCTGCTGCCGAAATCCGCATCGGAACGGCTCGGACGCAGGCCGACCGTTCATAGCCGGACGGTATCAGTTTTCTGCGGACTGGGTGAGGACCGTATTCGGCTGACCCCGCGGCACTTTATTGCCGAGACCGGAAACGGGCTGTAAATTCAAGTCCCGCAGAGACAGAAACGGAGAATTCCGGAGTCGATCCGGGAACAGTTTCCTGCAGCACAGCCTGTGGTCCGGCGGCGCTCCGCAGCTTGAAGCCCGGCACCGGATAGCTGCGAAAACAAATCCTTTCGGCAGTTCCGGGTCTGCCGACAAATCGGCTTGACCCAATTCGGGATCCGCTCCATCCCAACGTAGGCGGCCGGGTTGAGAATGCCGATACCGATCAGAAACTAACTGTCGAATTGCTTTGCGAATACTGTGGCTGCGAGACGGCAGCCAAACTCTCGGGAAACGAAGCTGTTGCCGTGCCAAACTGCCCAAAGCGTGGCAAGTCAAGCTTGACCTAGAAGCAAGCCAGCGCGGCCTCGAAAGGCCAGTCTCATTCCGAGCTTCGACGAAAATTCAAGCTATGCTCTTGTTCAAAGTGAATGCGATGGATAGGCGCAAATTTCTTGATCCATTCTTGATCGCAGCTGCAGATCCAAGCCAAAGCAGGAGCGCTATGCGATCTCGGAAACCAAATATGTGTGCGAAGAACAGGAAAATCACTACATCTTGAAATTTTGTTTCTTGAGCGGTTCTTAACTTCTCTAAAGAACGGTCACGAAAGGTGAACGCCCGCAATATCTTTGCGTCTGTCAAGCGGTGCACGTAGCGCTGAGTCCTAAAGCGCTCGTTCACTCCTCCGCAACATCATCGGAAACTCCCCAGAGCGCCTGGCGCGGCACCCAACCTCGGTAACTGTCGGCAGTAATCCGGCACCAGTCGCCGGCGCACTCGTCAAGCCATGCAATCACATTTGCCTCAAGTATCGCCTTTGTCAGTGAATTCGGATCCGGCTTCATGCGGAGCGGAAGACTGTCCGGCTCGACGATAACTGTGCGCACGCCGGAGAGAAGGGAGTAGTGCATCCAGCCGCTCGCACCCTCCCGGTCCTGGACCCTGCGCCAATGCCCGTATTCCTTGATGACACGCAAAGGCATATGGCGACGCTTGAACACCCAGTCGATCCGATGCGAAAGGGATGGACCGCGTCTTGCGTTCCCTTCGCTGGCCTTGAGCGAAACGTATCTGGGAATCGGAAGGTTTGTGACCGAGCCGCGGTCAGCGGCGACCGAGCTGAATGCGACGGAGACCGCAAGCACTGCCAGGAACGATTTGAAGCAAAATCGCAACATGAACTTCCCGCTCTATCGGTCTGCGCGTTTCCACTGCCGCGACAACGCGTAACGAACACGGACGACAAAAGAGTCTAGCCTAGTCGCTGTTGTGCCCATCGCCTTTTGTTGTAACTCTGCCATTAACCACTTGTCATTGGAAGCCCAAGGAATCGTGCCATGCCAAACGAACGTCTCAACGTAATCGTAACGCGACGTTTGCCCGAGGTGGTCGAGACGCGAATGATGGAACTGTTCGATGTGTCGCTACGGTCAGACGACACGCCAATGACCCGCGAAGCGCTGGCCGACGCAATGCAGCGGGCGGATGTACTGGTTCCAACCATCACTGATCTGATCGACGCCAGTCTGCTTGCCCAGGCAGGACCGAAGCTGAAGTTGATCGCCAACTTCGGCGCCGGAGTGGACAACATCGACGTTCAGACCGCGCGACAGCGAGGCGTTCTGGTGTCAAACACGCCTGGTGTGCTGACCGAAGACACCGCCGATATGACGATGGCGCTGATTCTTGCGGCCACACGGCGCATTCCCGAGGGCCTGTCGATCATGCAGTCCGGCACATGGGAAGGCTGGGCTCCTACCGCGCTTCTGGGCGGGAGGGTCGGTGGTCGACGGCTCGGAATCCTTGGAATGGGCCGAATCGGGCAAGCAGTGGCGCGCAGGGCACGGGCATTTGGACTGCAGATCCATTATCACAACCGCAGGCGCCTTCGGCCGGAAGTCGAGGACGAACTCGAAGCGACATATTGGGAGAGTCTCGACCAGATGGTCAGCCGCATGGACATAATCAGCGTCAACTGCCCGCACACGCCATCCACATTTCACCTTTTGAACGTGCGGCGGCTGCAACTCATGAAGTCTTCTGCGGTTATCGTGAATACGTCTCGCGGAGAGGTTATCGACGAAAACGCATTGACCAGAATGCTTCGCGCGGGGCAGCTCGCCGGAGCCGGGCTTGATGTCTACGAGCGAGGAACGGATGTAAATCCTCGGCTGCGCGAACTGAAAAACGTTGTCCTGCTTCCACACATGGGCTCGGCAACCGTTGAAGGACGCTGTGAGATGGGCGAGAAAGTCATCATCAACATCAAGACGTTCGCTGACGGGCATCGACCGCCGGACCTGGTCGTCCCGTCAATGCTGTGATCCACCTGCGAATTGCTTTCGACTGAACTGTCCGAAGACTCGTCAAAGGGCGACACAGTCCTCGGGCAGATGGTAACCAGCATTCCGTGTGATTTCAGGTGGCGTTCTTCAATGTCGTTTTTCTGCGCAAGGCGTCGGCTGGCATTTTCGCATCAAGTGGAATTCAAGCGTAATAGTATGCCAGTCCAATGAGGAGACATCCCATGAAGAGCCATGTCAAGGTTGTCGTTGTCGGCGGTGGAGCCGTTGGCACCAGCATCGCCTACCACCTGGCGAAAGCAGGCTGGAATGACATCATGCTGCTGGAACGTGACGAGCTCACGTCCGGATCCACCTGGCATGCGGCTGGGCTGCTGCCTCTGTTCAACATGAGCTACGCGACGAGCCACATCCACGACCATTCCGTAAAGTTCTACAAGACTCTTGAGGAAGAAACCGGTCTGGATGTCGGATTCCATGTAGTTGGAAACCTGCGGATGGCGCAAAGCCGCGACCGGATGGACGAATTCCAGCTATATGCCTCAACCGCCGAGACTGTCGGAATTCCATATGAATGGCTGACCGCTGCTCAGATCAAGGAGCGCTGGCCCCTAGTTCGAACCGAGGATCTGAAAGGTGCGATCTACCATCCCACAGACGGTTACATAAATCCCGCCGACGTGACCCAGGCGATGGCCCGCGGGGCGAGAGATCGCGGTGTGGACATCCACCGCAGATGGCAGGCGGATGGCTACAGATGGACTGGAAACGAGTGGCAAGTCACCTGCACTCGAATGACGGAGAAGGGTGGAAATCTTGTTCCCACCGACGAGCGCATGACTGTGACCGCGGAACATGTGGTCACGGCGACCGGCAACCATGCGCAGCGAACGGCCCGTCTTCTTGGAATCAGGATTCCCGCGATTCCGGTCGAGCACCAGTACATTGTCACGGAACCGGATCCAGCCCTCACGGACTGGCGGGAGAACAATCCCGAACACCCGGTTCTGCGGGACGCGGATGCCCGATGGTACGTGCGGGAGGAACGCGGCGGGTGGATTCTGGGGCCTTACGAACAGAACGCTCCTGCACGGTTTCTGCATGACGTGCCGAACACCTTCCGTGCCGACCTGTTTCCCTTGGACCTCGAACGGATCGAGCAGGAGTACATGTCCATGATTCACCGGATTCCCTCGTCGGAAGCAGCCGGTCTGAAGGACGATTACAACGGGCCGATCTGCTACACACCTGACGGCAATCCGCTGGTCGGTCCGGCCCCTGGCCTGCGCAACCTTTGGCTGGCAGAAGGGTTTTCATTCGGGATCACCGCCGCTGGAGGAACCGGACACTACCTCGCTCAGGTCATGGTTGACGGTGAGGCGGAGATCGACATGGCCTCTCTTGACCCTAGGCGTTACGGCTCCTGGGTGACGACTGAATATGCGGCGCGAAAGAACGAGGAGTGCTATTCACACGTATATGTTCTGCACCATCCCGATGAAGAACGCGAGGCCTGCAGACCGTTGCGCACCGCACCTGCATATGACCGCCAGAAGGCGCTTGGCGCACAGTTCGGACAGGTAAACGGCTGGGAAAGACCGAACTACTTTGGTCCAAAGGATGCTGCAGACTCCTTCGATCACGACTCAAGATCGTTCCGGCGTGGCGGATGGTGGTCTTTTGCCTTTGAAGAGGCCAAAGCCATCCGTGAAGGTGCGGGGCTGATCGATGCCACGGCGTTCGCCAAGCACGTCGTCCGAGGGCCGGGAGCAGCTGCATTCCTGGACTGGTTCACCTGCAACCGTCTGCCGAGCGTCGGCCGGATCAACCTGACCTATGCGCTTACATGCGCCGGCACCGTGCGAACTGAGTACACAATCGTCCGGCAGGCGGACAACGAATTCTACCTTGTTTCGGCGGGAGCCTGGGCTGCTTATGACGGGGATTTCCTGCAAAAGGCAGCGGAAGATTACGTAGCTGACGGGGGCGCATGGGTAGATGTACATGACGTCACCGCACAGTGGGGCGTCTTCGCCATTGCAGGGCCGAATTCACGGGATGTGCTGCGGGACGTCATCTGCGATGCGGATCCGGACACAGCTCTGGGAAACGAGCGATTCCCATGGCTTTCCATGCGCCGCATTGAACTGGGAATGTGCCCGGTCATGGCTGTCCGCGTGTCCTATACGGGCGAATTGGGCTGGGAGCTTCACCATCCCATCGAAATGCAGAACTATCTTTGGGACCGGCTGATGGTCTCAGGTGAAACGCATGGCATGAAGCTCGTTGGAGCACGCGCCCAGAACTGGTTGAGGCTTGAGAAGTCCTATCGGGCCTTCGGAACCGAGCTTGGCCGGGACGCAACGCCGCTAGAGGGCGGACTCGACCGATTCGTGGATCTGAACAAGGACTTTCACGGCAAGCAGGCAATGCTCGGGACCGGCATTCGCGTCAAATGCGTAACCGTGCTTATTGACGGGCCTGACGATGCCGATCCCTGGGGGCGCGAGGCGCTTTACGATGGCGATTCCAAAGTCGGGCGACTGACTTCGGGCGGATATTCAGTGCATTTCGGCAAGCAGATCGGGATGGGATATGTCTTGCCGGATCGGGCGGAAACCGGCCAGAAACTGAAGGTCAGGATGTTCGGCAGTCTTTGGGATGCTGAAGTCGTTGAGGACAGTCCATACGATCCTAGAAACGAAAAGATTCGTGCTGACGGCTAGATCCAACTGGAAGCTATGGTGGCCTCATCGCCGATCCAGTTCGTTCCGACTTCCATGTCTGGATGATACGAATCTGAATGGTCTTGCCATCACAGTTGGGAGCGTTCGATAACGCGCTAAGGGGGTGGTCGTCTGCACGAAACGGTGGAATTCTGATCTCAGTTTCCCCGCTCCCGGGACATCATGTCTCAATCCACCGACCCAAACAATTGCGTGAAATCGGATCGTCCCTGTCGATGGCAGTGGATTAGGTTGAGGTTGAAATGACCCTCTGCCGTTAACACCACTCTCCTCACAAACTTGGTCACGTAAAGCACGGCAGGTGGACCTCGCTACAACACAAATGGGGATCCACTGAAAGCCCGGTTCAAAGGGATGCCTGGACCATGCAGGCTCACCCGGACACCATAAGTTGACTGCGTAAGGTCAAACGATTCGAACGCCCGTGGCGAATTCCAGGCCCACGAGCCGCGGTCTTGAACCTCAGTCAGCTACCCGGCCTGCATACGGTTGCGCCAGCGCCCGTCTAGGGTGGTCACTGTTTGTCGACACCCGGTGTTGGGATTGCTGTCTGACATTGGCGCCTGACCACAATCTTACCATTTGGAATGCTGGCTATATGCCAACCGGCCACAACGGAAAATTGTTGAATAGGAACGCTTAGTGCCAAATATGATCATATGGAGTGGTGTCTGTCCCATCATGGCGACGCAGATTACCGGCCACTATATCAAAGGGAGAAATAAGCTGTGGCCGGCATAAAGGAATCATTAGCCGTGAATTGGCTTTCTACCACAACCACTTACACGATTGGGAAGGGCGGGAGGGGGAGTATATCCTCATTAAGCTCGTAAACGATGAAGCGGTATTTGACTTTTACTCCAGTTACGACGATGCGTTGAAACAAGGATACCCGCGGTTCGATCTGGAGCCATTCCTCGTCAAACAGATCAGTATGAGCAAGCGCACACATTTCATATCGAGGACATTCAACCTTGCGCCAATTCACATTGCACTTAAATGGCAACAGACCGGACTGAACGTCAGGTTCACAGTCACTGAATCTGGAGAGACAGCGTTGCGAACTCGGGAAACTGCTATCCTTCATGCGTTCATGCGAATGGGCCGGTCGACACTAAGGTGAGCAGCTTTTGCTTCGACCCAAGTGTCGTGGCCGCAACGAATGCCCTCTGAAAGGTGAGGTGGCTGGACCGACGCCTTCGAGCCAGAAAACGGGCCTGTTCCGGCCACTCACCAAGATATCGATCTCCAGAACGTGCGCAGACACCACAATCAAAATGCACCTAGATCTGTCTTCGGCACAGAACTCGCATCTCTCACGAGGTCCGCAAGCTATCCGTTCAAGTCACATCCGAGAAACACGCGGTCATTGTTTCTCGCGGCAGCCAGTACCGAGAACGAGCCAGCGGCAGGATCGATCACAAAATCGCCCTCGTTGGTGACAGCGCATAGAAGCGATCCCTGCAGTTCGACCGGCTTGGAATGCGGGTGCTCCTTCTGCGAGGCGGATTCCTTGACCACGTCCGGAATATTGTGAATTTTCCATACTCCCTTTGCCTTCTTGGGACGCTTCTGAAGGATCACGCAGTATTCAGCGCGGCGGCGGGTTCTGTAACCCATTCCAAACGTTCCCTTGTCCCATGTCAGCATGTCAACAATTTCCAGAGACGTCCCTTCGAACCACGGCTTCATGCCCTGACAGAGGTGGAATTTGTCGACCCAGAGAAAGAGATGCCCGGATGGAATCAGCACCCGGTCCATGCCCGAAATGAACTGCCCGATTACCGGTTCCGGCATCTGCTGCAGGGCGCTTCGGCGCCGTTCCCGTGACTCGCCCTCGTTTCCGTAAGCCAGTTTGTCGAGAACACCCCGGTACTGCGGATCGAAAAAGGCGACGGGAATTGCGTCAGCGGGAAGTTTGGCCAGGAATTCCAGACCATCCATCTTTAGGCGGGTGTTCGGCTCGATTTCTGGCGGAAGCTCGATGTCCGGCGCATCAATTGTGCGTTTCCGGGAGAATACCTGATTTGATTCACTACCGGAGTTCATGCCGCCGTCATCCAAATGCAGCGGGCCCTGATTTTTCATGAGACTTTCCTCAAAACTGCCGCATCGATTTCGATTGCGGACCGCCTCCGTCCGCTAACCCGTTGTCGGCCAACAGGCAACCAATTCGCGGTCTGCGGCTCGGAACCGGCTCCTTGTGAACTGGAACGCAAAGCTACAGCACCGCGGTTTACATGCTTTTGGAAGTCGCCGGCCCACTTCTTCGGTCCACTGTTTTCTGCAGCAGCCATGCAGACCTGAACCTATCCGAAACGTGTTGGCGAAAGCGCCGCGACAGTCGCGGAGTCGATTTCGGGCGATGCGCCGGATATCAGATCAGCCGCCAGCCTGCTTGCGGCTGGAGAGGTCTGCATACCGTAGCCACCCTGTCCGGCATGCCAGAAGAATCCGGGATCGCTCGGGTCGAACCCGATAACCAGCTGACGGTCCAGAGCAAAAGTCCGCAGGCCTGCCCAGGTGTGCTCGACCCGCGTGACCGGCTCGGTCACCCTCGCTTCGTATCTGGCAATACCCTCGGCCAGAACCATGTCGTCAGCCC
>JAJEAY010000105.1 GCA_022824145.1 Rhodobacter sp.
GACATTGTCCGGACCGAAGCGGACGCGATGGATACGGATGGGATGGCCGGTTGCTGCCGGAACCTGCACCCAATGCCAGCCCCTATGGCAATGACCACTGACCTCCGCCTTTGGTTTCCTGCCTGACCGGGCAAGTCCAGCGACATGTCCGCGGCATTGAGAAATTTCTCCGGAACCACCTGCGCTTTCTTCCAGATTGGATGTCTGACCGAGCTTCCGGCATACGCAGCGAGGCATTCAAATGACGGCTTCCCGATGGACGTTTGTCGGACGGATTCGCGGCATCAAGGCGCGTTGTCACGTTGCGAGTGCAGCTGATGGTCCGGTGCCAGCTTGAGAGCCTGACCAGGATTCAGGCTCTGAGTTCAGTTCCCGTGATGCTGCGGGTGTTGAATTGAACACTTGTTCAGATAATGGTTGCTTATGGCCCGCAGGAGTGGATCGCATTCGAATATTACCGGACCTCGCATCAGGGAGGCCGCAGCGGTCCTGTTCGCGCGGGATGGATATGCCGCCGTATCCATGCGTCAGATCGCATCTGCCGTGGATGTACAGGTCGGAACACTCTATCTCTATACCCCTGACAAGCAGACGCTCCTGTTCGATCTCATGCGCAGCCACATGGAAGAGCTGCTGGATGCCTGGTTCAGCCTGCCAAAGATGAAGTTGCCTCTGGATCAACTGGAGAACTTCTGCCGGTTTCATATCGCTCACCATCTGGAGCGCATGGACGGCACGTTCATATCCTACATGGAGCTGCGTAACCTTGAGCCGCAGAACCATGCGGTAGTCGCTGATCTAAGGGGACGCTATGAGGATGAACTTGAAGCGATCCTGAAATCGGGCGTCACGTCCGGACAGTTTACGGTTCCGGACACCCGTCTCGCGACGATGGCGCTGATCGCGATGCTGACCGGCATCAACACCTGGTTCCGCTCGGATGGAAGGCTGAGCTGCGAGCGGGTTACTGAAACATACTGGAGTATGGTGCGGCAGCTTGTAGGAGCGTGAGTCGGGAAGGTTCCATTGATCTGTGTGCACCGACCTTGCCCGCGCCGTCGAAAGTTGGCTGCTTTCCGTTGGAGGCAGACGGAATCCGCATCGCTGGAGAAGTGAGGAATCCGGCTTTCGGGAGACTTCCGTTGTTGGGGATCCGCTACGTCAATCCGGCATGAAACGGTCTCCTCAGCGCTTGACTCCCGGAGCATGCCCCGCCTGCCTGAAAAAAGGGAATCCGGGAATCGGGCCGGGCTTTGTCACCTGTCCGATGACCGCCCGGATCTGAATTGGGATCAGACGGGAATGTGCTGGAATTGAAGGATTGATATTGGACGGCTTCAGGCTCATGCTGGGATATGCAGTGGCGTACCGCAACAGTCACAAGGCAATCAGTGGATTTAGCGATCAGCGAGGAAAATATGAGCAATACTGCAGCAAATGAGCCAACTTTCCGTGAATCCGTGGATCTGATGTTCAACAGAGCGGTAGCGCTCATGGATCTGCCGCCCGGTCTGGAAGAGAAGATACGTGTCTGCAATGCAACCTATACAGTTCGGTTCGGAGTGCGGCTTCGCGGCCAGATCCAGACGTTCGTCGGATACCGTTCGGTTCATTCGGATCACATGGAACCCGTAAAGGGAGGAATTCGCTACGCGACTAGCGTAAACCAGGACGAGGTCGAGGCGCTGGCGGCATTGATGACATACAAATGCGCTCTGGTTGAAGCGCCCTTCGGAGGATCAAAAGGCGGGCTTTGCATAGACCCACGGAAATTCGAGGAATACGAGCTGGAAATGATAACGCGTCGCTTCGCATACGAATTGGCGAAGCGTGATCTGATCAATCCTTCTCAAAACGTTCCAGCACCCGATATGGGAACCGGGGAACGCGAAATGTCGTGGATCGCCGACCAATACGGCAGAATGAACACAACAGACATCAACGCCCGCGCCTGCGTAACCGGCAAACCGCCGCACGCTGGCGGAATCGCAGGTCGAGTCGAGGCGACTGGCCGCGGCGTGCAATACGCGCTGCGTGAGTTCTTCCGGCATCCGGAGGACATCGCAAAAGCCGGCCTGAGCGGGACGCTTGACGGCAAAACGGTTGTTGTCCAAGGGTTCGGAAATGTTGGTTACCATGCCGCGAAATTCCTCGCGGAGGAAGACGGATCCATAATCGTTGGCATCATTGAACGCGACGGCGCGCTTGTCGACGACAGCGGGCTTGATGTCGAGGCAGTACGCAACTGGATCGCAAATCACGGCGGCGTTCGCGGATATGCTGACGGGACATATGTCGAAGACGGCGCGAAAGTGCTCGAACATGAATGCGACATCCTGATTCCGGCGGCGCTGGAGGGTGTGATTCACTTGGACAACGCGAACGAGATCAAGGCTCCACTGATCATCGAGGCGGCGAACGGACCAGTGACCGCCAATGCGGACGAGATACTTCGGAAAAAGGGTGCAGTGATCATCCCCGATATGTATGCGAATGCAGGTGGCGTGACGGTCAGCTACTTCGAATGGGTCAAGAACCTGTCGCACATCCGATTCGGTCGAATGGGTCGGCGCCAGGAAGAGGCACGGCATCAGTTGATCGTGGATGAACTGCATAGGCTCGACGAGCAGCTCGGCGATGCCTGGTCGATGACTCCGGACTTCAAGGAAAAATACCTTCGTGGAGCGGATGAGCTTGAACTCGTGCGCTCGGGTCTCGATGACACCATGCGCATCGCTTACCAATCCTGTTCACAGGTCTGGAACGAACGTGACGATGTGAGCGACCTGCGCACTGCCAGCTACTTGGTGGCGATCGATCGTGTTGCCACAAGCTATCGCGCCAAAGGTCTCTAGGGAAGTCCTTATGGTCACGGTTGACGCCAGGCTGTCGTGCCGATGCGGCAAGGTGCAGGGATACCTGCGCGGAGCGTCGGCACGGAACGGAAGCCACGTCCTCTGCCATTGCAGCGACTGTCAGGCGTTCGCAGCCTTTCTGGAAGTGCCCGGGATACTTGACCGGAACGGTGGCACCGCGATTTACCAGACTCTTCCGGGGAGGATGGTATTTGAACAGGGAAGCGAGCTTCTGCGGCCGATTCGGCTGTCGGAGACCGGAATATTGCGGTGGTATGCAGGCTGTTGCCGCACTCCTCTTGGCAACATGCCTGCCACGCCGAAGTTCCGATTCATCGGAGTTCCTCTTGCAGCCCTGCCCGGAGTTCAAGGCGCACTCGGTCCTCCGATCGGCAGTTTTTTCAGCGGCGAAGCTCCCGAAGGCACTCGCCCGCCAGCGGACTTCGGTCTGTTCCGCGTCGGTCGCCGCGCGGCCATCCGACACTTGGCGAGCGCAATCGGTCTCGCACCGAAAGGCTCGCCCTTCTTCTCCAATGGCAAACCTGTTGCCGCTCCTCAGCTCCTGACCGGCGATTGGCGCAGCAAAGCGCTCGGTACATGAGTCTTCCGTGAAGGAGGCTTCGCCGCAGACTGGGTTTCCATATCGGCTTCGTCCTTGTGAAGTAACTGAATTCAGTTTGCTCTTCGGCTGTCGGACGGCTATGCACATGAGGCTCGTATTATCGAATGCGAAGATCGAGTCGTCGATGCTCGAACCCGATTCAGCCGATGATCATGGGAACCGCCAATTCGCTCAAGGCCAATGCAGGACGCACAGCACAGCTCCGACCCGAAACTGCCCGGCTGGAATCATGTGCCGGAAGTGCCTATCGAGGTGTCGCCTTTTTTCACTTGGCCGCCGAATCCGATGCGGATGCTGGGCTGGGTATCCGCCCGGTGGTTCCGGATTGCCGAGAACTCGATCCTGACCGTCCTGGCATTGGTCTGCTGGCTATGGTTTCAGCCCTCCCTTGAAGTGACGAAGTCGCTCTCATGGGACTGGATAGGGGCTCTCCTGATTCGCAACCTGGCATTGATGACCATAGTTGCCGGTGGACTGCACTGGTTCTTCTATCGGGCCAAACTGCAGGGAGACCGACTGAAATTCGATCCTCGTGACCTGATGGTGAAGGGGCGTCAGTTCACATTTGGCGGGCAGGTTCGCGACAACATGTTCTGGACTCTGATCAGCGGAGTGGGAACCTGGACCGCATACGAGGTGCTGCTGTTCTGGGCGATGGGTAACGGTTGGGCACCGGCGCTGACGTGGTCGGACAGTCCGGTTTGGTTCGTCGCGCTGTTCCTGCTGACGCCAGTTTGGATTTCTCTGCATTTTTACTGGATCCATCGGGCGCTTCACTGGGGTCCGCTCTATCGAATCGCGCACGCCCTGCACCATCGGAACGTCAATGTCGGCCCGTGGTCGGGACTGTCGATGCATCCGGTGGAGCATGTCCTTTTCTTCAGTTCGGTCCTCATTCATTTCGTTGTTCCAACAGGCCCGGTGCACATCCTGTTTCATATGCAGCACCAGGCGCTGACCGCCGCAACGTCCCATACAGGATTCGAGAACCTTTTGGTGAACGACAAACGGCGGCTTTCGCTCGGGACGTTCCACCATCAGATGCATCACAGGTATTTCGAGGTGAATTACGGAAACCTCGAGATGCCGTGGGACAGGTGGTTCGGAACTTTTCACGACGGAACGGTCGATGCACATGAGAGGCTCAGGGACCGGCGGCAGCGCCGGGCCTGAATTCACTGAGGCAGCCGTTCACCCCTCTCCGGAATTTCAGCTTGGCTGAACTGGCAGCCCCCGATGGGAGAGTCCTGCGGATTCCAGCCCCTTACGGTCGGCAGTGAAATTCGGATCCCTGTGAACGACGCATTCTTCGATGTCATTCTTCGGCGGTCTGCACATTCTCTTGGCCAAATGCCGCTACCAGCGAACAGTCGAGACCCAGGAATCCCGCTTCCGCCGCCGCCTCCGCGCGGGCAAGGGCGGCAGAGACGACCTGATGTCCGGATCCGTTGGATGCGGCTAGGCCTTTCATCAGGCGCATGTCCTTTATTCCGTTGGCAAGGGTGAAGTTGGCGGAGGCGGCGCCGACGCCGGCCAGAGCTTTCCCGATTGGCGGAATCCGGGTCTTCGCCGCGCCGATCGCTCCGGAACTGTCCGCAAGGATGTCCAGGGCCAGATCCTTGTCCACGCCGTTCCCAAGCGCCAGACCAAGCGCCTCTCCAAGCGCATTCCAGTAAACCATCAACGGCAGGTTGATAGCCAGTTTCATTGCGGCTCCTGTCCCGGCAGGGCCGAGATGTTCAAGCCGTCTCGTCAACTTTCGCAGCACAGGGCGCACCGCTTCGAATGTCTGGCGGTCTCCTCCCACGAGACCAAGAAGCTTTCCGTTTCGTGCCGGACCAACGGTTCCGCCAACCGGACATTCAAGAAACCGGCCGCCTCGTTCCCTCACGGCCGATTCCAGAGTCTGTGCCCGGTGCGGCGACATTGTGCACATTTCGATAATCACCTGACCCTCAAGGGATGCCTCCAGCAATCCATTCCTGCCAAAATATACAGCGTCGATGGCGGTGTCGTCGGCCAGAACGGACAGTACGAGTCCTGCCCGCGAGACAGTTTGGGCCGGGCTGTTGGCAACGAGTACGTTGGCCAGGCCATCTGCCTTCCCTTGCGTACGGTTCCAGACCGCCAGTTCCTCTCCTTCGTCGATGAGGCGTTCAGCGATGGCCCGTCCCATTCTGCCAAGACCTGTGATTCCGATCATTGCGCATGCTCCCGTATCTGTTGCGCGCGCCCGCCGTAAGGCAGGCAAGGCGGCTGCAACCGTTAAGTGGCCCGCTTGAGTCACCGTTGCCTGAAGTCCTGCAACAGAGTTCTGACGCGACAGAGGTTGACATAGCCAAGCGAGCAGAACAACAATGTTGTGGAATATGAGGCACTCGAATGACTGACAACCTGATGCGCCACAAAATCTTCCGTGCCCTAAGGCAGGAAATCCTCGCCTGCAACATCAGGCCGGGGGAAGAGGTGAGGGAATTCGAGCTTGCGCAGAGGTTCGGCGTGTCGAAGTCACCGATTCGGGACGCGCTCCAGAAGCTTGAGTTCGAAGGATTGGTGGAGATTGTCCCGCGCAAGGGGCATCGGGTGACGCCGATTTCGGTTTCCGATGCAGAGGACATGCTGGATCTGCGCCAAATCCTCGAATCAGGTGCTTTGCGCCACGCCGTGAAGGCCAGCGAGCAGGCATTGAGTTCACTGGACGTGCTGCGCGAGGCCGATACGGACGACCTCGACGGCTTCTCGGAATACAACCGCAGGTTTCATCTTCGGCTCTGCGAACTGACCGGCAACCGCAGGCTGTCAGATACAATGGCAAGGCTGATGGAAAACTACGACCGGCTCTGCGTCGTTTCACTGACCTCACTGCGCGACGTGACCGGTGGCATGTCCACGGCGCTTGAGGACCACAACGCCATCATCGATGCGCTGCAGTCGCGAAACGCGGCGGCCGCGATCCGGGCTTCAGCACGTCACCTGAAAAAGTCTCGGGGGCAGATAATGCGTGGCCTTGAGAGCCGGTCGATCATCGCGTGATATCCTGACATCAATAAATTGCTTGCGTTCTGAGATATCACAAGTCAGAACAGTCGAGCCATTTGGCACTTCAGACCGAATCAAGAAGGAGGAGTCATGGGGGCGGGGTCGGAACCAGAAGCCGTCATTTCCGGTCGCGGTGTCTGCAAGGCTTTCGCCGATGGTTCCGTGGTTGCCATCGAAAGCGCGGACATTTCGGTTCAAAAAGGATCCTTTGTGTCGCTGGTTGGACCTTCGGGCTGCGGCAAGTCCACCCTGCTAAGGCTGATCGCCGGTCTCATTGACGCGACTTCCGGCGAACTGCATGTCCATGACCAACTCGTTTCGGCGCCCCGCCAGGATGTCGGCATGATGTTCCAGCGCGCGACACTTCTGGATTGGAGAACTTCGGTCGAAAACGTGCTGCTGCCCACCGAACTCCAGGGCGCGGTGACGGATGCTGACCGCAAACGCGCCCTTGAGCTTCTGACATTGGTGGGGCTGGAAGAGTTCGCGTTCTCGTTTCCGGCCCAGCTGTCGGGAGGAATGCGGCAGCGGGTGGCGCTTGCGCGCCTGCTTCAGACCGGGGCGGACGTTCTTCTTCTGGACGAGCCATTCGGGGCGCTCGACGAGTTCACCAGGGAACGGCTGAATCTCGAGCTCCTGCGAATCGTCGCGGATATCCAGGCGACGACCGTGTTCGTGACCCACAACATCGCCGAAGCGATATTCCTGGCTGACCAGGTCTACGTGATGACACCCCGTCCCGGCAGGATCGCCAGCATCGTGGACGTCGGGTTCGGGCGGCCACGGGAACTTTCGCTGCAGACCACCCCTGAGTTCAATCGCCTCGTCGAAGAGGTGCGTGTCACCCTTGGGGCGCTGTGATGGCGGCTGGAAGCGGCAATCCGAACAGAACGCTGGTCCGGGTGCTGGCCCATTCAGCCATCTTTTTCGGGCTTCTGGCGGCTTGGGAGACCGGATCGCGCGTCGGCTACCTCGACCCGCTGTTCTACCCGCGTCCAAGTGACATTCTGGCGTCCTTCGGACGGATCTACGTCACTCAGGGCAATGTCTGGTGGCATCTCTACACAAGCCTGTCTTTGGTTCTGATGGGGTTCATCGGCGGCTCGGCGCTCGGCGTCACGCTCGGTGGACTTGTCGGACTGAATCCTGTCGTGCGCAGATTCCTGCAGCCATACGTGATCGTACTGGAGGCAACGCCCCGTATCGCGCTCGCCCCGCTGCTGATCGCGGCGCTTGGATTCGGAGCCGGTTCGAAAACCGCAATTATCATGCTGGTGTGTTTCTTCGCGCCATTCATCAACACTTTGTCGGGAGTCGTGAACGTAGACGAGGACAGGCTGGAACTGTTTCGGTCGCTCGGCGCCTCGAAAATGCAGATCCTCCGAAAGCTGGTGTTGCCGGACGCCGTGCCCGTTATCATGGCAGGCGAGCGTCTCGCGCTGACCGCAGCCCTGTCAGGCGTTCTGGTTGCCGAATTCATCCAGCGTGACAAGGGCATCGGAGCCCTGATCCTGACCTATACGCGCAATCTCAACATGGCTTCCGCGTTTGCCTGCATATTCACCCTTACAGTTGTCGGATTCCTCATCTTCCGGGGCATGGAGCTTCTGGACCATCGAATCGCATACTGGAACCGCGCAGCCGACATGGCGCGCGTCGGTGCGCGTCGCCGGGCTGACTGGCAGTCAAGGGGAGCGTTAAGCCAATGACCTTCCTCTTCGCCTCCGTCAGCCGAATCGTCCCCCACCTAGCGCTGTTCCTGTTCCTGGTTGGTCTGTGGGAGTTCCTCGTTGCAGTCGACCTTCTGTCATCGATTCTCGTGCCCAGGCCGTCTGCGATCTTTGCGTCAATTCTCGAACTCTATGTCATCGAGGGCACAATTTACCGCCACTTCGTGATTACGCTGTTCGAAGCGGTGGCAGGATTCCTGATCGGAGCGGGAGTTGCCGTCGCTCTGGCGGTCGGGTCCGCGCTCTGGGAACCGTTCCGCCGCTATGTTTCGCCCTATGCGATCGTGCTGAACGTCACTCCGGGGATCGCGCTGACCCCGGTGATCATCGCATGGTTCGGTTACGGAATGGGATCCAAGGTAGCCTTGGCAGCTGTGATCTGCTTCTTTCCGATTTACGTGAACACACTTACCGGACTGACCCGGCCGGAAAGCGGGCGTGAGGAACTTTTCCGCCAGCTCGGCGCAAGCCATTCGCAGGTTTTTCTCAAACTCCGGGTGCCGTCCGCGCTTCCGCTCCTGTTTGCAGGACTCAAGATCGGGCTGACGACGGCCCTGATCGGGGCGGTGGTTGCGGAATTCGCCCAAGCAACGGAAGGGGTAGGTGTGCTGATGAGCCGGTTCTCGTTCCAGCTCAATATGGGCGCATCCATAGCAACGCTGCTCAGCATGACGGCCATCGGGCTCATTCTCTTCTACTCAATGGAATTTCTCGACGACAGAGTGGTTTTCTGGCGTCGGGAATCGCGCAGGGCGGCTGCCTCGCGCGCAAGGGCGCGCGCCTGGAAGGCGCGGGCCAATAGGTAACCGCAATCTGACTCTTTGGGAGGTAGACACCATGACAATGCTGAAAACTGTAACGGTCGCCACTGCTCTTTCCGTGGCAGCAGTTTCCGTCGGCCATGCGCAGAACACGACGGTCAACATGATCAACCCGCTGCCGAGGTCGACCAACTTCTTTCCGTTGGTCGTCGGCGAGGCGCTCGGGTATTTCGAGGAGGAGGGCGTGGAAGTGAACCTGCTTCCGTCCGACACATCGATTCCCTACGTTGCCTTCATCCAGAACGGCCAGGCGGATCTGGCGATGCTCGATCCGTTCGAAACGGTCAATGCGCTCAATGCGGGCGCTGAAATCAACACTGTGTTCGAAGTCATGCAGAACGCACCAGAAGGGATTGCGGTGCCTGAGGCCAGCGATGCCCAGTCGGTTGCCGATCTTGTTGGCACAACGGTTGGTCTGGTGTCGGACCGCGACCGGGCATTCCTGCAGGCGGCGCTGAACACCGTCGGCCACTCAATTGACGAGGTCTCAACGGTGGTGCTTGGCGAAAGCGGGCCGACGCTTGCCGCAGCCATGCGCGATGGCAACGTATCAGCAATTTCCGGCGCGGCGCCCGACTGGATCGCGCTGCAGGCCAACGGAATCGGCGTGCGCCTGATCACCCCGGAAGCACTGCTTGCGAGTCCGGCGAACACGTTTGCGATGAATGCAGACGCCATCGAACCAAAGCGCGCGGCGGTCGAGGGCTTCCTGCGCGCATGGTGCAAGGGAATGCATGCCGTTACCGTCAATCGCGACGCCGTAGCAGCGATTCTCAAGCGCGACGTACCTGAGGAATGGGAAATCGAGGAAGCGGGCCAGCTGTTCCTCGACATGTCGATCGGCATGAACGTCTCGGTAACGGAACGGTGCGGCGACACACAGTCTGATGTCTGGACCAACATCCAGCCGCAGATGCTTGACGCCGGCGGAATCGAGAAGATCGTGGATGTGTCGGAATTCCTGAACGACACCTACATCGCCGTTGCGAACGACTTTGACCGCGATGAGGTCGCGTCTGAGATCAACGCGTGGGCCGCTGACAATATGTAAGCCCAAAGAGGCGGGTCTTCGGGCCCGCCTCTCCATCACTCACTGGAATTTCATGATATCTGTTCGGGCTGGCAAGTGCCGCGGACAGCAACCGATAGAGCCGGATACCAGCCGATGACCCACAGCATTATCGATACACCTGCGCTTGGCGATGCCGTCAACCGCTACGGTCCCACGAGCGCCCGTCCTCGTCTTGATGAAGCGCGCCGCCTTGACTGCCGGACGGTCGATGTCCATGCCCATGTGCACATCGGCGCGGCGACCGAATACATGGCGCCGCATGTCGATCCAATGCGGATCGCCATGGTTCAGCACTCGAACGACGAAACGCGTGCGGTGAACCGGCAGCAGGATCTGGACCGCCTGCCAGTCGCAATGAGCGACAGTGCCGACAGGATAGCGGTTCTGGACTCGCAGGGAATCGACCTTCAGGTCGTCGCGCCGCCGCCACCGCAATGCTATTACCAGTCGCCGGTCAAGGAGGCGGTCAAAGGCAGCCAGATCGTCAATGACGGACTGGCGGAATGGGTGGGTCTCAGACCTGACCGCTTTGCCGGGCTGGGCACCGTGCCGCTTCAGGATCCGGATGCTTCGGCCGTCGAACTGGAGCGGGCCGTCACGGGTCTCGGCCTCAAGGGCGTGATGATCCTTACAAACGTCGACGGAGAGGAAGTCGGTGCTTCGAGGTTCGAACCGTTCTGGCGAAAGGCTGAGGAACTCGGTGCCTTGGTAATGATCCACCCGAACGGCTTCACTCATGGGGAGAGGCTCAGCGACTACTATTTCTCGAACGTCATCGGAAATCCGTTCGAGACGGCGCTTGCGCTGCACTACCTGATTTTCAACGGTGTTCTGGAGCGGATGCCTGAACTGAAAATCCTCGGCGTGCACGGCGGAGGCTATCTGCCTTCCTATTCAGGCCGGATCGACCATGCATGGGGCGCGCGCAGCGACTGCAGGGCCGGGCTGCCAAAGCCGCCTGGCGAGTATCTGCGGAAGATGTATTTCGACAGCGTAGTTTTCACCGACCATCAGCTGGAGTATCTGGTGAAAACATTCGGAGCGGACCATATCATGATGGGCTCTGACTATCCCTTTGACATGGCCGACTATGATCCTGTCGAGCACATCGCAACTTCGGATCTGGACGATTCGGAAAAGGCCGCTGTCGCTGGGGGAACCGCCATCCAGCTTCTTGGGCTGTAGGGGACTTACATGGCAGTAGGGATCGTTGGCCTCGGAATAATGGGCACGGCCTACGCTACCCATTTGCTGGCAGCCGGGGAAAAGGTGCTAGGCGCCGACCCCTTGCCGGAGGCGAGGGAGCGGCTGGCGAAGCTTGGCGGAACGGCGCATGACGCAGCGGGCGATTGGCTGGCTGGCTGCGATCCGATCATTCTATCGCTTGCGTCCCCTGCCGCGCTGCGCAGTGTCACAGAAGTCCTTCGTGGGGCACTGCGTCCAGGGCAGACCGTTCTTGAGACAGGCACCTTTCGGCTTTCCGACAAGGAACGCGCCCGTGACCAGCTCGCCGAAAGCGGAATCACACTGCTGGACTGTACGGTAAGCGGGACCGGTGCGCAGGCCATGGCAAAGGACATTGTCATGATGGCGTCGGGGCCGCCGGAAGCGGTTGCCCGGGCGCGTCCTGTCATGGATCTCTTCACCCGAAAGGTCATTGAGGCAGGTCCGTTCGGCGCCGGCACCAGGCTCAAGTTTGTCGCGAACCATGCCGTTGCGCTTCACAACACCGCAGCGGCCGAGACCCTGAATTACGCGATGGCGCTGGGGCTGGACAGGGACTTGGTCTACGACATGCTGTCAACTGGCGCGGGGCAGTCAAGAATGTCTGACCTAAGAATGCCGTTGATGATGCGCGCTGAATACGATCCACCTACCGCCAGCCTGAAGATGTTCGAAAAGGATCTGTCGGTGATCGGTGAGGATATCGAGCGAATCGGGGCGCCAGCCCCGCTGTTCGACGTCTGTGCTGAGCTCTACGGCAGAGCCAGCGCACAGTTGCCGGAAACCCACGACACCGCCGCCGTCTATGAGGTATATCGCAAGGATAGCGGGCGGAAATGATCAGTGCGCTTCCGGCCCCTGAGACAATCGCGGCGATACTCGCAACCTTCCTTGTGGCGGGAACGGTAAAAGGCGCGTTTGGAATCGGGTTTCCGGCGGTCGCAATGGCGATCTTTCCGTTCTTCATCGAACCGGCGCTAGGCGTTACACTGCTGGCGCTACCGATCGTGATCACGAACGCGCAGCAGTTCCTGTCGGTTCGCGGATGGCCTCGGATCGTTCGACGCTTTCTTGTTGCCGGAGGCAGCCTTGCCGTCACGATATTCCTTGTCAGCCAGTTTCTTGATGATGTCTCGAGCCGCTGGATCAACGCCTTTGTCGGCTTTTCCTTGGTTGTGTTTGCCCTGTCCGCGATGTCGAAGATTCGGCTTCCGGTGACGGAAGGCTCCGCCTGGCAGTTATTGGTGGGTGTGAGTTCGGGACTGTTCGGCGGGGTTTCGGCGGTCAAGGTTCCGGTCATGATCTACACGGTTGCGCTGGATCTTCCCCGTGACGCGTTCATTGCGGCTGCCGGGTTCCTGTTTTTCTGTGGCGGTGCGGGGATGCTGACAGGGCTGACGTCGGCAGCGCTTGTGAATCATGTGACCCTTCCGCTGTCTGTAGCCGCCGTTGCCTTCAGTTTGGCGGGATTTTGGGTCGGCTCCCGGATCCGGAAGCGTCTGAAGCCAGAACAGTTCCGGAAATATCTGCTTTGGGTCATGCTTTTGCTCGGGGCACGGCTTCTTGTCGTGAACCTGCTGCCTCCGCTGTGATCACTTGACGCCAGGCAATGCGAGCCTGACTCGATTCCCGTGTCTTGTTCGTCCGGTTCAGGGAAGTCGTGGGGATGCATGCGCGGCGATCGGAACAGAGGGAAATTTGCCGGGACTGAGCCTATTGGCGCTGTTGGCCGCGAAACCGTTCCAGAGGGCGGGTCCGCGGGAGGCGGGCAGGGGCAATACAGCAATGAGCTTCGCTGATTCTATCCTCCAACGCGGGAGGGGCACGAGCGTTGACGGTCGGCCGGAAGATTCGTGCTGATCCTGAAACCGTGCTGTCTTCAACTGCCGCTTGAAGCTTTGGTCATACGGCATCATTTGCCGAACGAGGTTGGAAAGGACGAAATTCCGCGCCACACATATTGGGTGATCCAGCATGCGATTGTCCCATCGATTCCGGACGCGTCCAACTTGGATCGAGAGAACGAAGTAAAAGGGAATAGTATGCGAAAGTACCGTTAGCCTGCCTCTGCACTGGTTTCGCGGATCACAGGGGTTGCCGATGCGCCTGCGCTCTGCGAACCGCGGCGGGACTGCCCGCGTCTGCTTCCGGCACATGCCGCCCTATGGTTCCGGGGCTGATTGGCGGTTGGGTGCGCCCGGGTCCCCTGCCGCATCCTGCGCAGCGGTGAGGGAGACGGCCATGAAGGCCATCCGATGCGGGGAAGACGACGGAACAACGCCAGCCGCCTCCCACAGGCAGACCGTCTACCGGCTCAGCATCGCAGTTGACACCGGGAATTTTTGGCTCCGGAAACCGGGGGAATTACGAAATCCATGCCCAGCAAGGAAGGTGGGAAAAACCGCAGGATTCGGGTCGTTCGCCCAACGTTCGTGTGACAAACTGCGGTCTCGCTTTCATCCTAAGGACAGTTGGCAGTGAACGCAGCGCCAGAGGCTGCCGGTTCGTCGTGACGGCGATACTGCTCCTTGGCCGGTGCGAAAGGCAACGCCATGACCGAAACTTTGATACCATTCCTGCTCGCCGTTCTCGCACTGCTGATCCTTCCCGGTCCCGATATGGCTTTTGTCTTGGCAAATGGCATCGCCTATGGTCGGCGCGGTGCGTTTTATTCTGCGCTCGGGATTAGTGCCGGAGGGCTGGTTCTGGCGATCGCCGCCGCACTCCTCGTGGCAGCCACGTTAGCGATAAGCCCATCGGCTCTTCTTGCGCTACAGCTTGCTGGCTGCCTCTATCTGCTCTACATCGCTATGCGTACGATCTTGCCTCGGGTCGGGCCCGCGGACACCTGCGCGCCTGCACCCACGTCCGGAAATCTGTTTCTGCGTGGAGCGGTAACCAATATTTCCAACCCGAAGGCACTGATATTCTTCTCCGCGTTCATCCCGCAGTTCATTCCTGACGATGCGGCGGGGCCGGCTCTCCATGCATTCCTGCTGGGTGCTTTGCTGTGTTCTGTCGGCGGTGCGGTAAATTTCGCCATCGGTGCGTCAGGAACGCTGTTTTCCGGATTGAATAGACACGGCCTTCTGGGTCGGAGCTGGAGCCAGTGGATTGTCTTCGCTGTCTTCGTCTCAATCAGCATAGCCTTCGCGACGCAAGCCGTAGCACGTGGATGACGTAGCGCCAGTCCCGGTCGCTCGCGGATGACTGTCCGAACTGAACTGCCGCGGCGGCTCAGTGCCGGGATTTTCCTTGTCGAGCTATCATTGATCCGCACGAAGGAACCTATCAAGGTGGCTGACGCGAAGAGCAAGCCGGTCCTGCCGGTTCTCGAGGCGCTGGCCGCGGCCGCGACGACCGTCGCAGCGCGTTAGGACGCGACCTGGAGAAAGGTTCGCCAAGGCCGGGGCGGAGACCCGCTTGCCGAACACAGCCTGATCGCTGCGCGTGTGCTGGCTGCTTTGGGCGACACTCGGGTGTTATTTCGCAGTTGGTCTCGCGCTCGTATAGTGTCTAGTTGGCTGCTGCTCCGAAGTCTCGACAGCGAAGGCAGATCCTATTAGGCGCCGTATATGGAGATTGTGGATTGCACCCAACCGGTTGCGGCTGATGAGGTGTCCGCGTCATCGTTCACACGTCAGGACAAGGGGATTCTGCTTGCCGCGACAACGGCTTCGGGCGGATCCAGCCGAGTACAGATTTGCATGAATGAACGGCATAGCCATCCTTTGGGTCGAGCGGTCCCGTCCAGAATTCCTGATGAGACAGGGCGCATTGATTGAACCGCCGCCGTCAAGCACGCAGGATTCTATAACCTTTCGACACTCGGAAGCGATGCAGGGCATAAGTGCCTGATCCAAGTTCCGGGCGTCCGGAAACAGCGGGCACTGAGTGCTCGCCTTCGACTCTGACCCGGTTGCCCCGAAGTCTCCGGGTATAGGAACTGACGTCCCGAGGTTGTTACAGCCTCGATAGCAGATCTTCTGTTGGCCAGGCGTCAGCCGGCAAGCCCAGCTGCTTCTGGACATCCCGAACCGCCGCTCGTGTTTTTCTGCCAAGAATTCCGTCGATTTTGCCGACGTCATGGCCAAGTGCGACAAGGCGTTCCTGAAGCTGCATCATCTGCTCGCCGGTCAGTCCGGGGTCAGGGGAGCCGGCGTCATAAAGCGGTGCGCCGACGAGCCTTGCGGCGAAATGACCGACCGTTACGACATAGACGAAAGACTTGTTCCACTCAAAGAGCACATGGAAATTCGGGTAGGCCAGAAAGGCCGGTCCGTGGCGACCTTGGGGAAGAAGGAGGCTGGCTGCCAGATGGCCTTCAACTTCTCCAGACCTTGGCCTGACGCCCAGTTTCACCCAGTCTGCCGCTGGCATTGTAGTGTTAAGGCTGGCCAACGACCAATCAAGTTCCTGCGGCACGCGCACTTCCTGCAGCCACGGCTCCTTCGGCCGCCACCCTAGGTCGACCAGCATATTTGCGCCTGAGAACAGTGCGTCCGGCTCCGAGGCCTCCAGATCAACCCTGCCGTCTCCGTCTCCGTCAACTCCGTTCAGGAGTATGTCCTTCGGCAGCATCTGGACCATTCCGTGTTCGCCCGCCCAGGCGCCGGTTGTTTCCGTCGGACTGAAATCCCCGCGCTGGTAGAGTTCCAGCGCCGCGAAAATCTGCGGTCGGAACAGCTCGGGTCTGCGGCAGTCGTGGCTGAGGGTGACCAGCGCGTTGAGAGTGTTGTAATCGCCCTGAGCGAGGCCGAAGTCGGATTCGAAAGCCCAAAGGGCCATAAGAATTCCTCGGCTCACTCCGTAAGTGTTCCAGATTTGGTCAAACAATTTGTCGAGATCGCGCGATTTTTTCGCGCCGATATCAAGACGGTACGGACTCATCAGCCTGCCGGAGAAGTCGATGAACTTCAGTTGGAAATGCCCTTGTCTGCGATCGGCTTTGATCACCGCTGGATCATGGCGAACCGATGCGAAGAACCTGCGGGTCACTTCAGGATCATTTCCTTTCTGGATGGCTTCATTCCGCAGGCTATCGACGAAGTCCGTAAATTCGCCGCCGCATTGGGCGACAGCCGCTCCTCCGAAAAAGCCTGCGGCGATGGCCGCGAAAAGCAGTCGCATTTGGCTCTACACTCCGTGAAATCCAAGGTTGGCGACTTTTGTAACCGATCACGCCTGCTATGGGAACACGCCACGCCATTGATCGCCTTGCTGCTGAAGTTCTCCAAGGACGGGCAATTTGACGACGATCCGTGCGACGGTGCGTACGGGCACTGTGCCGAGGGTCGTGGATTGGCCTCATGGCGCCGTGTGTACACATGAGTATGTATGCGGATGGGAAGTAATTTTTCTAAGAACATCAAGTGGTTGAATCGCAAAGGAGATTGAGAAAGCCCATACAGGGACACATTGGGCACACCGCAGCTTCACGAAAAGGGAATGGTACTGTTGAGGTGTCATGTTCGGAGGGGAATCTGCGGCTGAAAACGGTGCGTGGCATTTTGCTGGAAGGCGGCAATCAGCTGGAGAAACAGGGAAATCGAGGCGGGGTAAGCGAAGAAACGAAAATGTGCAGAGTGGCAGAACGAGCGGAAGCCTCTTTGAGTAAGGAGATGCCATGACACACCACATCACGGTTGTGGGAAAGGATCCTGACGACAGCGCCTACGGAGTCTGGTTTCTGGATGTCCCCAGATGCCTTTCGGCAGCGGACGAAAAAGAGGAATTCCTCACAATGGTCAGCGAGGCGCTGAAGGTGCATCTTCACGGCGGGGAATTGCCTGCCGCGCGTCCGCCTCCGGAAATCCTTCAGATTGATGAGGTGCGCGAAGACCTTGCGCATGGAGACTTTCTCATTTCGGCGGCGCATCTGCCTGCTGGATAACTCAGGGAGCGTGTCACTGTCGCTGGAGATGCGGACGTGTTCTGCACAACCGGCGTTACGGAAGAACGTGCAGGCTTGCACGTTCCGCCATTCTATTGCAGACGACTCGTAGCGTGACAGTCGGGAGATCATTCGCGCAAGAGGACGTTGGGAGACGTGGTCATTGGCAACAACTTCGATACGTAGTAGAGATCTCGGCTTCGCTCTTAAGCATTGTCGGTAAGAACCGGGCATGAACTCAAACAAAGCTTCGGTCCAATGCCGGTTGATCAATTTCCGGTACAATTGCGCAGGTATCGAAACGACATGAGCAAGACCGTTGGTTATCCCGACACCCGGGACTGTCGGAACCAGAAAATCGTTTTGCTGGCAATTCCGCGCCGAAGGTGCAATCTGGAAGCGCATGGTCAGTCGGCCCTCGCGGCCTCGTTCAACGAGATTAGTCAAAACTAGAATTTCTACTAATCTTGAGTTTATTCGGGCCAGTTGTCCGAATTGTTGCCCATACTCGGGACGGAAGATCGGCTTCCGCTAAAATGACAGTGGACAGACAACGAATAATTCTATAGCATTTCCGCGATAGATCAGTTCGGTGCAAGGTGTGAAATGGACACTACATACGAGGATATCGTTGCAGCGTGGCTTGTTGCAGATGGGCGAACGCTGATTGCGCCTCAGTACCCGTTGCGCATTGGGGAGCCGTCTGCGAGCGAGCCTGTGCGATGGCCTGACATTCTCGCGGTTCGGCCAAAGGAAAAGCATGTATTAATTTGTGAAGTAACCTGGTCCAAAGATTGGTCACGCCTTCGCAAAAAAATCGCTGTATATCGTGATCATGTCGACAATATCCGAGCATCCCTTGAGAATTGGCTGGGTGTTGGGGACGAAGCCTGGCAACTATCCCTCAGGTATTTCGTCCCCGACGCCGACGTGATAAAGATTGAAGAGTCAATCGATCCCGACGACCGACTTCCTGTCAAATTTACTCCATTGGAAAGCATAAAGCCATGGACCTACACTTGGGGTTTTCGAGAGACTTAGCTAACGAAATTTGATGCACATCAACAGCATAAACCTACAGAGCCAAGGTCGGTGCACTGAATTATAAAAGGCCAGTATGCTGATTAATTTGCGGCTCGTCGGTTCGAAGGGGGTCGGCGAATTGACTGCCGATGTTACTATAGTGTTTTCGCTCGGCATCATTTCTCGTTTCCTGAGGTGCATGAGTCAGTGCCGAATCGTGTAAAAGGCACGTGACATTGAGGACTCTGAAAAAAACAATGGGCCGACGCGGAATAGGTGGGTTCAGTCTGACAGAACTTTCTTGAATCAATCAGCGTCTGAAGGGATTCTGTCAGTGTGGATTTCCACACGTCAATTGAGGCGGTTTCTTTTGCCGACGTCAGACCCGGCTGGGTTTGACGAATGCCGCCAGATCATTTTGCGCGGACACCTCAGCCGAAAAACGTGATTGCACTGGAAAGCATCTGCGGGTTTGTTTATGCCCAACAGAATGTCGTCCTGGGGAACGCCGTGGGCTATTCGGCTTGGAGAATACTGAAAGAAGGCCTCACCGGAAACTCCGGCTGGAAGCCGGTGTGGCGCGACCCGGACCCCAAACCGGAATACGATGTCGTGCTGATCGGCGGCGGCGGTCACGGACTCTCCACCGCTTACTACCTCGCCAGGAACCATGGAATTACCAACGTCGCCGTGCTGGAGAAAGGATATCTCGGTGGAGGAAACATCGGCCGGAACACAACCATTGTGCGGGCGAATTACTTCCTCCCGGGCAATTCGGAATTCTACAGCCATTCCCTGAAGCTATGGGAGGGTTTGGAGCAGGAGCTGAATTACAACGTAATGATGTCGCAGCGGGGCGTATTGATGCTCTGCCATTCGGATGGCCAGCGGGATGCGTTCGCCCGGCGAGGAAACGCGATCCGGAATCAGGGGGACGATGCGGAACTGATGAGCACCGAAGAGGTGCGGCGGCTGATGCCATACCTCAACTTCGACAGTCCGCGGTTCCCGATCTACGGCGGACTCATGCAGTGGCGCGGCGGAACCGCAAGGCATGACGCAGTGGCCTGGGGCTATGCGCGGGGCGCTGATCGGCGAGGCGTAGACCTGATCCAGAACTGTGAGGTAACCGGAATTGACGTGCGGAACGGTCGTGTCACCGGGGTGCAGACCGTAAGGGGTGAGATCAGGGCAAAGAAGGTCGGCATTGTGGTCGCAGGCAGATCAGGGCAGGTGGCTGCCATGGCGGGAATGCGTCTGCCGATCGAAAGCCATGTGCTGCAGGCATTTGTGACGGAAGGGCTGAAGCCGGTCATCCACCATGTCGTCAGCTTCGGTATGGGACATTTTTACATCAGCCAGTCCGACAAGGGTGGATTGGTGTTTGGCGGTGACCTCGACATGTATCCGTCATACGCGCAGCGTGGCAACCTGCCCCAGGCAGAACATGTCATGGAAGCCGCAATGACGTTGATGCCAATGATCGGGCAGGCTCGGCTGCTTAGGTCGTGGGGAGGGATCATGGATATGACGCCGGACGGTTCGCCGATCATCGACAGGACCGGAATAGACGGGCTCTATTTTGACGGCGGCTGGTGCTACGGTGGATTCAAGGCCGTTCCGGCGAGCGGCTTTGCGTTCGCTCACCTGATCGCAACCGACCGACCGTATGAAACAGCGGAGGAGTATCGGTTTGACCGGTTCCGCACCGGCGTGAACCTTTTGGATGAGGAAGGGACAGGTGCGCAGCACAACCTGCATTGATCGCCCATGCCCCAGGGCCATGGATGTCGCCTCAATCCCGCGACCAAGGTGCGCGGCGAACGTTGATGCCGGAAGAATGGATCCGGCAATTCGTCCGGAACGGCTGTCACAGTCCCTCTGGGCAGATGGTCTCGTTGGCTTGGTAGGAGCGGACTGATGCGGTTGCCATGTCCGGTCTGCGGTGAACGGGATCTCCGGGAGTTCACCTGCAAAGGCGCCGCCGACGCGCTACACCGGCCGGATCCTGATGCTGGAATGGACGTGTGGGACAGCTACATGCATCTGCGCGACAATCCGGCAGGAACAGCGAAGGAACTCTGGTTTCACCGCGCTGGCTGCTTTGCCTGGCTCGTGGTGACGCGCAATACGGTCACGCACGAGGTGATCGGCGCGGAACTGGCGTCGGAGGCTCGGAAATGAGGCTGGCTGGCGCTGGATTGATCGACCGCAGCGTGCCGGTGCCGTTCCAGTTCGACGGGCGGCCGCTTGAAGGTTTCCGCGGCGACACCCTGGCGTCGGCCCTCCTGGCAAACGGTGTGCGCACGGTGGCGCGGTCGTTCAAGTACCATCGACCACGAGGAATTCTCACGGCGGGAAGCGAGGAACCCAATGCGCTGGTGTCGGTCCGCCGCGCGTCGGTCCGGACTCCGAATGTCCAAGCAACGGTACAGGAGCTGTACGAAGGGTTGGACGCGCACAGCCAGAACGCGTGGCCAACACTGAACTTCGACATCCATGCGGTAAGCGATTTTCTCGCACCGTTTCTCGGAGCCGGATTCTACTACAAGACTTTCATGTGGCCGAAATCGTTCTGGGAACGGATTTACGAACCGGCGATCCGCAGGGCGGCGGGGCTTGGCGCACTGTCGGAGAATGCTGATCCCTCGCGCTATGGAACGGCGTTCGCTCATTGCGATCTGCTCGTGATCGGCGGAGGGCCGACCGGACTGGTCTCCGCGCTTGCCGCGGCACGGGCAGGCGTGGATGTGATCCTGGCGGATGACGACAGCCGTTTCGGCGGGCGGCTGCTGGGGGAGTGCGAGGAGGTTGGCGGCAGGTCGGGCCATCTGTGGGTCGACTCGGTGATTGAGGAACTGACGTCCATGGACAATGTGCGCCTGATGCCGCGCACGACTGTGACAGGAGCCTATGACCAAGGGACTTACGGCGCATTGGAACGGGTGGCGCGGCATGTCGCTGATCCGGGACAGGCTCCTTTGGAGACCTTCTGGCGGATTGTCGCGAAGCGCGCCGTATTGGCCGCGGGCGCCCATGAGCGCCCGATCGCGTTCCCGATGAACGACCGTCCGGGAGTAATGCTGGCGGGTGCGGTGCGAACATACGCGAACCGATTCGGAGTCAGCGCTGGAGCGAGGATTGCGGTTTTTGGCAACAATGACGATGCGTTCCGTACTGCCCGGGATCTGTCAGCCGCAGGTGTCGAAATCTCCGCCTTCATCGACAGCCGCCCGGATTCAACGGTCGATGGCGGGTTTCCGATTCATCGCGGAGCGCAGGTCATCAATTCATCAGGGCGCCTTGGTGTCAAAAGGATCACGGTCTCGGGGGCGGCTGGAACCCACGATATTGAATGCGACTGTCTCGCTGTCTCCGGCGGCTGGAACCCAGCCGTTCACCTGACGTGCCACACGGGAAGCAAGCCGGTCTGGCAGGAAGACATCGCCGCATTCGTGCCAGCCGAAGGGGCGGTGCCGGGATTGGTTCCCGCTGGCGCCGCCAGGGGCGTGTTTTCCACGGCGGGCTGCCTCGCCGATGGCTACCGAGCCGCCGCGGAGGCGCTGCAGACGTTCGGGAAACAGGCGGCTCCGATGGATATGCCCGACGCAGAGGACACTGAAGCGTCCATCAGCCCGCTCTGGCTTGTCGAAGGCAATAGCCGTGCCTGGCTGGATATGCAGAACGACGTGACAGCCAAAGACATCGGTCTCGCCTCCCAGGAAGGCTTCCAGTCGGTAGAGCACATGAAGCGCTACAGTACCCAGGGCATGACCGTCGACCAAGGAAAGACCTCGAATGTCACGGCATTGGCGATACTGGCGGAAATGACCGGCCGCAGTATCGAAGACACCGGCACGACTGTTTTCCGTCCGCCATATACCCCGATCACAATTTCGGCGATGGGAGCCGGAGGAATTGGACGGGGATTCGCACCTGAACGCCTAACGACTTCGCATTTGGCTTCGCACCAGCGGAGGGCGCCGATGGTCGAGGTCGGCCTGTGGTTCCGGCCAAGCTATTTTCCAGCTCCGGGCGAGCGGACCTGGCGCGAATCATGCGACCGTGAGGTCGCCATGGTGCGTGAGGTAGTGGGCGTGGCGGACGTCTCTACCCTTGGCAAGATCGACATTCAGGGACCGGATGCAGGCAGGTTCCTCGATTTCGTCTATACGAACACGTTTTCCAAGCTCCAGGAGAGACGAGTCCGTTATGGTCTGATGCTCAGGGAAGACGGATTTGTGATGGATGACGGTACCACCGCCCGTCTGGACGGCGGCAGGTGGCTTATGACGACCACAACGGCCGCAGCGGAACAGGTGATGGTTCATCTTGAATGGGTGAGGCAGGCGCTTATCCCGGATGCCGACGTCCGGTTCACCTCAGTCACCGAGCAGTGGGCTCAGTTCGCCGTGGCCGGACCCAAGGCACGTGACGTTCTCGGTCTAGTGCTTGACGCCCCGCTGAACAGGGAAGATTGGCCATTCATGTCGTGCGGAGATGTTCAGGTGATGGGCATTGCTGGCAGACTGTTCCGAATCTCGTTTTCGGGTGAGGAGGGTTATGAGATTGCGATTCCGGCCCGCTACGGTGAGAGCCTGTTCCGCGCGCTTGTCGCCCAGGCGGAGGCAATGGGTGGCGGACCGTACGGAATGGAAGCGCTGAACGTGCTCCGGATCGAGAAAGGATTCATCACCCATGCCGAGATACATGGCCGTGTCACAGCGGACGACATTGGTATGGGGCGAATGGTGAGCCGGAAGAAGGACTTTGTGGGGAGGACCATGAGCGAGCGGCCTGGCCTGTCGGGATCCGGCCGCGAGCAGCTTGTCGGGCTGCGTCCTGTTCAGCGGGACGGACGCCTGGCTGGAGGCGCCCATCTGTTCGCCAACGGAAACGAAGCGGTAAGCGCCCATTCCGAAGGCTACATCACCAGTGCCTGCCATTCAGCGACATTCGGCCATGATCTGGCACTGGGATTCCTGAAAGACGGCAGAAGCCGGCACGGAGACGTCGTGCGAATGGTCGACCACCTAAGGGAAATGGAATCGATGTGCGAAGTCTGCGATCCCGTGTTCCATGATCCAGACGGAGGGCGGATGCGTGGCTAGGCTGACCGCCAGATCTCCCTGCGCCGGCCTTGAACTGGCCAGTGTTGGAGGACGTGTGCTGAGTGAAGTCGACTATGGCGCCATCACGTCCGTTGCGCCGTTCAAGGGTCGCGAACGTGATGTGTCAGGAGCGCTCAAGGCAGCTATCGGCGCAGGCATTCCCGCGCCCAACAGGGTGATCGGCAAGTCCGGCGCACGGGTCGTCTGGTCAGGACTCGGCCAGGCGATGGTGCTGGGTCCGCCTGTGGCGCCGGAAGGAGCGGCAGTAACAGACCAGTCCGACGCCTGGGCATGCCTCGCGCTCAGCGGCCAAGGCTCCGCTGACGTCCTGTCTCGACTGACCCCACTGGATCTGCGGGACCGCCGTTTCAGGCGCGGCCATGCCGGGCGTTCACTGTTAGGACATGTGCCGTGCCTGTTCCTTCGGCCGGGCTCGGCACGATACGAGATGCTGGTGTTCCGGTCCATGGCCGGGACTGCGGTGCACGAGCTGGGTCGCGCCATGGAGGACGCGGCCGCGCAAGTCACCCTTTGACTCGCGCCGCCCATGGGTCAATATTCGGCCCATGGACCTTCCCGACGGATTCCTTGATGAACTCAATTCCCGCGTCTCGCTTGCGCAGGTAGCCGGCCGGAAAGTTGTCTGGGATCAAAGGAAATCCAACCAGGGAAAGGGCGACATGTGGGCGCCCTGTCCGTTCCATCAGGAAAAAACCCCTTCCTTTCATGTAGATGACCGGAAAGGTTTCTATTATTGCTTTGGCTGTCACGCCAAGGGCAATGCAATCACCTTTGTTCGTGAAACCGAGAACGTGTCGTTCATCGAGGCCGTGGAAATCCTTGCCCGTGAGGTGGGTATGGAGATTCCCGCCCCCGATCCCAAAGCCAGGGAAAGGGCCAGCCGCCACGCCGACCTCGTGAAGGTCATGGAACAGGCAATCCAGCATTACCGGCTGCAGCTGAAAACCGCCGCGGCCGCTGAGGCACGGGATTATCTGGCGGGCCGTGGTCTTTCCGAGCGGGCGATCGAGCGTTGGGATATTGGATTCGCACCTGACAGGCGAAGAGGGCTGTACGAGCATCTGACTGGTAAATCAGTAGCTCCCGACCTGGTCGTCGCAGCCGGTCTTGCGGCAAAGCCCGATGACGGCGGCGCGCCATATGACCGGTTTCGCGGGCGAATCATCTTTCCGATCCGTGATGCAAGAGGCCGCGCCATTGCGCTGGGCGGCCGAGCAATGAGTTCTGAGGTCCGAGCCAAATACCTCAACTCGCCCGAAACGGAGCTGTTCAACAAGAGCCGCACGCTGTTCAATTTCGGTCCTGCGCGAGCCGCTGCGGGCAAGGACCAGCAGTTGATCGTCGCGGAAGGCTATATGGATGTGATTGCGCTTTCAGAGGCTGGTTTCAAGGCTGCGGTCGCACCGCTGGGCACGGCAGTCACCACAGAGCAGCTGGCGCATATATGGCGCATCTCGCCCGAACCGATCATTGCGCTTGATGGTGACAATGCGGGCCTGAACGCGGCGATGCGGCTTGTGGACCTGGCGCTGCCGTCGCTTTCCGCAGAGAAAACTCTGCGTTTCTGCCTGATGCCTCCGGGGAAGGATCCGGACGACGTGATCCGGGCGGGCGGCGCTGGGGCAATGCGGAAAGAGCTTGAAAAGACCCAGCCTCTGTTCGCGGTGCTTTGGCAGCGCGAGACAAAGGACCAGATGCTCGACAGTCCGGAGCAAAGAGGGGCACTGGACAAGCGGCTGCGCGACGCGATCGGCCGGATCACCGATCCGACGCTGCGCCGCCATTACCTTCAGGAAGTCAAGGATCTGCTCTTCCGCATGAGGCAGCGGAAATCGTCGGGAAGCCAAAGGGGGCGTCGGGGACGGGCAGGGATTCCGGGCCAGGCATTGGAAAGCACGAAGAGGTCGTCCATTGTGACGGTTGGTTCAGAGGCTGTTCTGGAGTCACAGTTGCTGGCGACCGTCATCAGTTACCCGGAGGTTCTTCCCGATATTCTGCCGGATATGGAGGCGGTCGAGTTCGCTGATCCGTTCCATCTGGCCATCTCGGACGCAATGATAAGCTTTGATGGGATGGCTTCGGAATTCAGGAATCATCTTGTGGACAGCGTGGGCGCCGAAGCACTTGAACAATTCCTTGCGCGACCCCACATAGCGCTATCGCCGCTTCTGGCGAAACAGTGTGATCTGGATTACGTTCGTTCGGTAGTCGCAGATACGTTGACAGTCGTAAGAACAAGGCGCGCGGCGGAATCCGAAGCGGTCGAGGCGCAGGAGAACCAGGACGGGTTGACGAGTGAGGTTGAGACCACGAGGCTAAAGAACGCCGCTGAAGCGCGGTTTCAGGCGGAGAGCGGATCGAAGGACGACAGGATTGAATACGACATCGCGCCTAGCGGCGCAAAGATGATCCGTGCCGAACGGAACGAGCTTGACCGTGCGATCGGTGATATTTCTTTCGCGAAGCCGGATCGGGCCCGTTGACGTTGCTGATTCATGGAAAATTCCGTTGACTCTTTCCGTTCGGCTGCGCGATTCGCTGATTCGCGCCATGTCTTTAGGGACTAGAGCCAGCGTGAAGCATTGAGGAGCGCCCCATGGCCGCCAAGGACACCAACGATCGAAAGCAGGACGGCGCCGATGTCGAGGTGATGATCGACAGCAGCCATTCCGAGATCAAGCAGATGATCGCTGAGGCTCGTGAACGGGGCTACGTTACCTATGATCAGCTGAACAAGGTGCTGCCGCCAGAGCAGGCGAACTCCGAACAGATCGAGGACGTGATGTCGATGCTCTCGGAAAGGGGCATCAACATCACTGAGGACGAGGAGGCCGACGAATCCGCGGACACCGCAGACTCCAAGGCACCCGGTAAAGCCGGGAACTCCGGAGACACGGAAAGCGCGGCGGGCACCGCGGGAACCGGGGCGGTCCAGGCTTCGACATCCCGTGAGGTGGCCGTCACGGCCACGGAAACCGAAAAACTCGACCGCACCGATGACCCTGTCCGCATGTATCTGCGCGAGATGGGCGAGAAGGATCTTCTTTCCCGTGAGGGCGAAATCGCAATTGCGAAAAGAATTGAGGCAGGCCGCAACACGATGATCACCGGCCTGTGCGAAAGTCCGCTGACATTTCAGGCGATCACGATCTGGCGCGATGAACTCCTCAATGAGGAAGTGCTGCTGCGTGATGTCATCGATCTCGACACGACTTTCGTCGCCGCGAACGATGAAGAAGGCTCGGATGAGGACGACGTTGACGAGGATATCGATGGCGACCTCCAGGAAGATGGCGCGGACAGCGATGAAGATGAAGAGGATGGGAGTCGGGAAAAAGTCGAGGAAGGGAAGCAGCAGGGTGAGGAGGACGGAGCCGGTGAAGATGACGACGACCCGCTCCTGAACACGGAAGGTGACGGCGAGGAAACGGGAGAGGGAGACGACGAAGAAGACGACGAGGACGAAGAGGAAGAGCAGGCGAACATTTCCCTGGCTGCAATGGAGGCCGTCCTGAAACCCCGCGTGCTTGACCAGCTTGATAGCATTGCCGTCGACTACGCACGCCTGTCGCAGATGCAGGACCAAAGAATGTCGGCGACGCTGAACGAGGAGGATTCGTTCGGAGCGAGGGCGGAAGCCGGATACCAGCGCCTGCGTTCGGAACTCGTCAAGCAGGTCAACGAGCTTCACCTGAACAGCCAGCGAATCGATTCGCTGGTTGAACAGCTTTACGAAATCAATCGCCGGATCACGTCGATAGATTCCAGCATGGTGAAGCTGGCCGACCAGGCCAGGATCAATCGTCGCGAGTTCATCCAGGAATACAAGGGCTGCGAACTCGACCCGACCTGGCTCGACCGAATGGCTGAGAAGCCGGGCCGCGGATGGACGGCATTCGTCGAACGGTCGTCAGCGCGGGTGGAGGAACTCCGGGCGGACATGGCGCAGGTCGGGCAGTATGTCGGTGTGAACATTCACGAGTTTCGGCGCATCGTACAGCGGGTCCAGAAGGGTGAGAAGGAAGCAGGGCAGGCCAAGGAGGAAATGGTGGAAGCCAACCTACGGTTGGTGATTTCGATTGCCAAGAAATACACCAACCGCGGCCTTCAGTTCCTTGACCTGATCCAAGAGGGCAACATTGGCCTGATGAAGGCGGTCGACAAGTTCGAGTACCGCCGCGGCTACAAATTCTCGACTTACGCGACCTGGTGGATCCGCCAGGCGATCACCCGGTCGATCGCCGATCAGGCGCGTACGATCCGGATTCCGGTTCATATGATCGAAACGATCAACAAGCTTGTCCGCACCAGCCGCCAGATGCTGCTCGAGATCGGACGCGAACCGACACCGGAAGAGCTTGCCGAAAAGCTCCAGATGCCGCTCGACAAGGTCCGCAAGGTGATGAAAATCTCAAAGGAACCGATTTCGCTGGAGACTCCTATCGGTGACGAGGAAGACAGCCAGCTCGGTGACTTCATCGAGGACAAGAACGCGATTCTGCCCCTGGATTCGGCGATTCAGGAGAACCTGAAAGAAACCACCACACGGGTTCTTGCTTCGCTGACTCCCCGTGAAGAGCGGGTGCTTCGGATGCGTTTCGGCATTGGGATGAACACGGACCACACGCTGGAAGAGGTTGGCCAGCAGTTCAATGTCACTCGCGAGCGTATTCGCCAGATCGAAGCGAAAGCGCTTCGCAAGCTTAAGCATCCGAGCCGCTCACGCAAGCTGAGGTCGTTTCTTGAGCAATGACATGTTTGGGAGCTGTGGCGTAAGACGCGGCCGCATCGGTGCATTTGCGGCATCGGGCTTGGGTTCCGTTCCCTGACTGCGGGTCTGTCACTATGTTCCAGCAGCCACCCTGCAAGTGGGATCGACTGCAGAAATGGAGTAACCGGCTTTGGCCCGGAAAAGTCCGGGCAGATGACGGCGTGCCTTCGCGTTCAGGCAGCGAGGACCACAAGGACGGCGAATTCGCTGATCTGCTGGGACGCGCCCAGAACGTCGCCTGACTGGCCGCCGATCTTCGCCTTTGAAACCGCCGCGATTGCCAGCGTTGCCGCGCAAAGCAGTATGGCAACTGGAATAACTGCGAATCCCACTGTGAGAAAGCCAACACCGGCGGCGATGGCGATTGCGACAAGCGTCGTGTCCCGTGGGGGTCTTCCGACGGTCGATGAAAGACCTGTGGAGCGGGCATTCGGCAGCATGTGCATCAGCGTTACCATCGGTGCGCGCGAGAGTACCGCTGCGGCGATCAGTGCCGCCCACAGCTCCCCTTCCGCCGCTATGATGGCGAGGGCGCTCCAGCGCAGGCCTATGGAAAATATCAAGGCGACTGCCCCATAGGCGCCAACGCGGCTGTCCGACATGATCGCAAGCCGCTGTTCGGATGTGCGTCCGCCCCACAGCCCGTCAAAGGAATCCGCGAGGCCGTCCTCATGCAGGGCTCCGGTGACTGCAACCATTGTGGCCAACGCGATGCCGGCAGCAAGCGGTGGGGATAGGCCGCTGGCCAACCAAGCGGCCAAGGCAGCCAGGAGTCCGACCGCAAGTCCAGCGAGCGGATAGGCCCAGGCAGCGCGTCCGCCCCGCGTTCCCGGTAGCGGCGGAACCGGCAGTCGCGTAAGCAAGGTGAGCGCCTCTTCCAGGTCACCGCGACTGAACAGGGAATTGTCGCGATCAGGCATAGGGACGGAGGTTGTGAGCGGCTTCCGGCATGTTACTGCATTAAGGCAAGCGGCGATGCACCGCAACGAGGGACGTGAACCATGACCGAATTTCCCCACGACCTGGCTGCGTTTCGGGCCTTGCTGAAGGATCTGCCCGATCCTGACGAGGACGCTCGGAAGAACGCGGAAATCAGGAACGGGCAACTTACCAAGCCGCCAGGTGCGCTTGGAAGGCTGGAGACACTTGCGATCTGGTATGCTGGCTGGCGCGGCGAAGGCCGGCCGGACGTTAAAGCTCCGCAGGTGATCGTATTCGCGGGAAACCACGGGGTCGCCTCACGCGGCGTTTCAGCTTTTCCGGCGGAAGTGACTTCACAGATGGTGGCGAATTTCCGGGCTGGCGGAGGTGCGGTCAATCAGCTGGCGTTGATGGCCGGAGCCAGGCTGGACATTCATGAACTGGAACTCGACAGGCCGACTGTGGACTTCACCATCGGGCCGGCAATGAGTGCGAGGGAATTCGCGCTGTCGCTGGCGGCTGGGTGGAAATCCGTCTCTTCCGATGCGGATCTTCTGGTGGTGGGCGAAATGGGGATCGGCAACACTACCTCCGCCGCTGCAATTTGCGCAGCGTTGCTTGGCGGGGGAGGTTCCAGGTGGGTCGGGCGCGGAACGGGTATGGATGATTCAGGACTGCGGCTGAAGGCAGGAGTCGTGGACGAAGGTCTTGTGCTGCACGCCGGATCGCTGGGAGACCCCTTGGAGGTGCTGCGCTGCTTCGGTGGGCGTGAACTGGCCGCGATGGCGGGAGCTGTCCTGAGATCCCGTTTGCTTCGGATTCCGGTGATTCTGGACGGATTCATCTGCACTGCAGCTGCGTTGCCACTGGAAAGGGTCGCGCCGGGCGTGCTTGATCATTGCGTTGCAGGGCATGTTTCGGCGGAGGCGCCGCATGCGGCGCTGCTGGAGGCGTTGGGAAAGGATCCGTTGCTGTCACTCGGAATGCGTCTCGGCGAGGGGAGCGGCGCGGCGCTTGCGATAGGAATTCTCAGAGGCGCCGTCGCTTGCCATTCAGGAATGGCGACCTTCACGGAAGCCGGTGTATCGGAGGGGTAGGCGGCAAGCGGCAAGCATCCCGAACGCCCGGCCAACGGAGCCGACTTCCCAACCGTTGGATGTCAATCGCCGCGATTCCCGTCCTGTTCGCTGAAATGGGCAAAAAGCGCTGCGTCAAGTTCAGCGTCCAGTTCCTTCGCGCGGGCCATGTATTCCGGATTCTTCTCGATGGGCACGCCGGGTTTCCAGACTTCGGCCAGTTGCTGAACGGCGGAGCGGTCATAGTCAAAGTAAGTTCTCTCCAGAGCTGCTGCTTCGAAGTCGGTGACCCCGACGTTTTCCAGCACGTAGCGTGCCGCCCGCAGACTTGAATCAAAGACCTCCCTAACGATGTCATTCGCGCCGGCGCCATAGAGCTCGTAGACATGGGTCCGGTCGCGTGCACGGGCGACAATGTGGAGGTCCGGGCGAACCCTGCGGGCATAGGACACCAGCTTTGTGGTGGCGACTCGGTCGTCGAGCGCAACCATGAGTACCGCCGCTTCCATAAGGCCGGCGGCCCTTAAGACCTCCGGTCTGGTGGGGTCACCGAAGAAGCCTTTGAAACCGAACTTCCGCATCAGCTGAATGGTTTTCAGATCGTTATCTAGAACTGTGGTGCGAAAGCCCGACATCTGAACCATCCGGTTCACGGCCTGCCCGAAGCGACCCACACCGGCGATGATGATCGGTCCCTGTGGATCCACCTCGTCGTGATCCGGCGCTGAGCCATCCTCCATTCGGCTGCTAAGCCTGTCATACAGTATGAAGAACAGAGGCGTCAGAAGCATTGAAAGAGCGGTGACAGTCAGCAGCTTCTGGGCTAACGGATCCGGGAGCACATGTTGCTGGGCCGAGAAGGAAAGCAGCACGAAGCCGAATTCACCTGCTTGGGCCAGGCCAAGCGTGAACAGCCATCTATCGCGGCCCCTGATCCCGAAAATGGTCCCGAGAACATAGAGTACGGCGCCTTTGGCCAGCATCATCCCAACGGTGAGGCCAAGAAGGGTAAACGGTTCGCGGAAGAACCCCGCGACATTCATTCCTGCGCCAACCGTAATGAAAAAGAGTCCGAGCAGAAGACCCTTGAAGGGTTCAATGTCGGACTCCAGTTCATGCCTGAATTCCGAATTCGCGAGCAGGACACCTGCGAGAAACGTTCCGAGCGCTGGTGAAAGGCCAACGAGAGTCATCAGGAATGCGATGCCGATGACGATCAGAAGAGCGAATGCGGTATACATCTCCCTGAGCCTGGCTGCATGGATGAACCTGAAGAGCGGTCGCGTGAGAAGGGTGCCAGCCAGAACAACCCCGGCGACTGCGGCAAGCGTAACCAGCGTTGCGCCCCAGCCTGGAAGACCTTCCACCAGTGACATGGCGTGTCCGGGGTCGGATTCGGCACCATGTGCGCTGGCACGGCTGACCGACCCGTCGGCGTTGAACCTGGGCAGTATTGGCGCTGCGAGGAGCGGCATCAGGATCAGCATGGGAATTACCGCTATGTCCTGAGTCAGCAGTACCGAAAATGCGGAGCGTCCGCCGCCTGTACGCAGCAGGTCTTTTTCGTTAAGTGTCTGGATTACGATCGCAGTCGAGGAGAGCGCGAACACAAGTCCGATGGCGATCGCGGCTGAGCGCGTCTGCCCCAGAAACAACGCGCAGAAGTAGATGATGGTCGCTGTCAGGACGATCTGCAGCACGCCCAGGCCAAGAACCCTGTGACGCATGTCCCAGAGCGCACGGGGTTCCAGTTCGAGACCGATGAGGAACAGCATCATCACGACCCCGAATTCGGCGAAGTGCCGAACGTCCTCCGTGTCGACAACTATTCCCATGACCGGGCCGACAATAAGGCCTGCCGCAAGATATCCGAGTACGGAGCCCAGCCCCAGCCGCGCGGCCAAGGGAACGGCGATGACCGCAGCGGCAAGATAGACAGTGGCTTGAAAAAGCAGGCCCGTCATTCCGATTTCCACCCATTCTCATATAAGCATCGCTGCCCTGCAGCAGAAACTCAAGCAGCCAATACACTATATCCGGTATCTTCCGAGCTGAATGGTGCGCAGGAACGCGCATGCAGGTCGATTCCGTGCCAGCTGGCGGCAACCTGTATCCGTTCCGCGGATTACTGCCGCTTCGGCGTTCCGATTTAACCGGCTGGCCATCTCTGTTCCAGGGATCCCGGCACAGAATTCGCAGGCTGAGTCAGGCTGGTTCCCGCGCAGCCTTGCTGCGGCTGCAGTCTATCCGGCAGGTAACCGCAGAGTGATGCTCCTGCCGTTTTTGACGTAATGGAGCTCGCTTGCGCCGATCGCTGTGACCCGACCGCCGTCGATGCGGTCGCCGACCCTTACGTTCTTGATGAAGCGGCCTGATCTAAGCCGGACGAGCGCGTATCGTTCGCCGGTTGGACCGTATGTACCGATCAGGTTGACTTTGCCAAGATTGATCGCGTTGCGTTGGGTCGCCTGGGTAGCGACTGGAACGCTTGCGGGTATGACCGGGTTGCGCTTGGCTGCGGCTGTTTCGGTACTGCCGCTCTGTCGCGCCTCTGCACTGGTTCCGTTGCCTGCAGCCTCAATCTGTGCGCGTCTGGCAGCCAAACTCAGTCCTTTTGGTCTTGCTTTTGGAATCGGCGAGATCGCCAAAGCAAGGTTTTGTATGCTTTCCTGATCGTTCTGTATGTCGTACGCGGCCTCACCAGGCGTCTCGTCGGCAGTTTCGTTTTCATTGGACTGGAGGAGTTTCCCTTGGCTCCAGAGATCATCCAGCTCCATCTTGTGCAGTGCGGAGTAGTCGGGAACGGGAGGCGATTCGGACGAATCCCGCGCAGTTTCCAGATCGGCAACAACGCTTCCGGCCGGAGCCTGGAGCGACGAACTTGTGGATCCCGTGGTTCCTTTGCCAGCGGTTTCCGCCCGGGTTAAATCAACGGAATCCTGTTCCTGCGATCCGACTGGAACGCTATCAACCACTTCTATCCGATAGCCCGAAACTTCCAACGGCACTGACGCCAAAGCCTGCGGGTTGTGAGGATCTGCGGGTCTGAAGCTGCCTGCCAGACGTATTGCGGGAATCCGCGGCGGGGTTACGCGGTCCATGGAGGCGACGTAGATTTCTTCCAGCCGGTCGTCGTCGGTCACTCCGGCAGGCTTCCGTGGGTCGCGAGGCCAGACACCGGTGTCCAGATAGGTCCGCTCGCTCTCCGCAAAGCTGGGAGGCGGCTGAAGGATGCGGTCCGGCGGAGGGTTTGCGCTGATGTCCGGCAAAGCGGGAACGGAACCTGTCTCGCCGACAGTTGCATCGGTTAGAACAGGGTCGGCTGAAACGGGTCCGTCGGATCTTGCCGGAACGATTTCGGCCGCAGGCGCTTGTTGGGAGTCTTGGCTTTCCTGGATTGGTGCCGAGACTCCGTCGGTTTCCTGCTGTGACGTCTGGAAGCGCCAGAATTGGCTTAAGCTCGACTCAAGCTGGTTAGGCGAAATCCAGAACAGCAGCCCGACACTCCCCGCAAGTACCAGAAGCAGTGCGAACAGAACAATCATCAGCCGACGGGGCCAACGGTGCATTCTGGAAGGGCGATGAAACCCCAATGCCATCTGCTCGTGGCGGGCGCCCGCTGCGGATAGAGCCGAGCCAAGCTTTTGGTATCTGCCTGTCAGGTTTGGAACCGCACCTTGGCGGGAATCCTCCGACGGCAGCGCCTGCCCGTCGGCATTGTGCACTACGGTCCCGGGCGGGCCGGAACCAGCGATGCGAGACGACGTCACTGGCATTCTCGTGAGGCCTTGGTCGCCCCTAACCGGCAACCGGAATGTTTCCCGGCTATCGGCCAAAGGCATGTGCGCCGTGACTAGGTTGGGCCTGGACTGTCCCGCAATCGGACTTCGTTCAGTCGAGGAGGGATGAGGCCCGTTCGCCGACCGTTCCGCTTCATCGGAGTATTGTGGAGCGGATGTGAAGGTGTCTTCCTGGTAGTCGGGAGCTGAATGCCTGACCTGATGCTCCGTTGCCTTCCCATGTGGTTTGTCTGACCCGAGAATTATCATCGGCTCTGGGTCGGGCTCAATTTCTTCGCCTTGGCCAAACAGGGTTCTGGAGTGTTCGGTTGCGCCGAAGAACGGCTCGCCTTCAAATGAACCAAATTCTGGATTCGCGACGAAGGAGACCGGGTTGAATCCATGCTGGACGGCAAACGATTCCGCCTCTTTCAGTGACTCACGGAATACGACCGCGACCTGCGCCGATTGCCCGATGCTCCGCCAGTCGAACACCAGATCATTGACTTCATACGGTGTCTTGCCTTCCAGGCCCTGCCGGATCTGTACCATCTGGGCGTTTGTGTCCGGCCCAGGCGCGTGGACTTCGGTATAGAGGATCTGCGAATTCGGAATTACAAGTTTTGTCGTTACGCCGCTGCTCTCCAGGTCCGCGGCCGTCCTGCGCAGGACAGCGAGCTGATCGCTTAGCTCAGGGTCTTCCAGCGACACATCGCCGACACACATCCAGCCCACCTTGGTACGGTGCAGAATGCTGATGCCTTCATGACTGAGATTCAGGGCGAATTTCGGTTTCATCTGGTCTGCCCGCAACGGACTTGGCGACACCTGAGTCCGGCTTCCCAACATTCGGTCCCATAGCATATGCCACCGGATTCCGCAAGTGAGGAATGGCACTTGTGATCGCGCGGGCCGGGAATTCGGCAATGAGGTTTCATCAGCGGTCAATGTGCCGCTGTGCACACCTAGCTAGAACATGACACCGCCTTTCATTGCCGTTACCAGTCGCAATGTGCGATTTGCACAGCTTGAAATGGAGTTCTGTTGAGGCGCGGAATCGCCATTAGGCAATGGCAGGGCAGTGCGATTCAGATGGAATTGGTAAAGGGATGGACTGCGATCAGCGTGTGTTCGGCGGGCTGACGTTATTCCGGTCGAATTCGATTGTGGAGGATCCGCATTGCAATCGAATATGACGGCGACCCAATAGAGATGGCTCCGGAATCCACATCGCCCTCGCTGACGTTCGCAACGGGCTGCTGCGGTTCCATTCCAACCGAACCGGTCAGCATCGGGTTGGCTTTGGTCATCTCTCTTTGGCAGTGTGCCATGCGTATCGTGGCGGCGAAGGCCGGTTTGCCGTGGGCGGGGTGTTCTGTCCATCCGGGTGTACGTCCGAGGCGAGAAAGTCTCTTTTTTCGGCTGCGTCCGGGACGCATATTCTGACCGACCAAGCGGTATCGCACGGTGATCCTGAAAAGCTCGAAGTGGAATCGCTGCTGTCCTTGTTTCGCTCGACCGAGCGCTACACCGGCTTTCTTACGACGCAAACCTGCATCGAAGGTTTCATTTGGGCCATCCCGTCTGACCTGTTATTTATGCTGACGGTGCAGACCGTCCTCCCTGTCGTCTATCCACGCACCCGCCAAACTGTGCTGCCGCTTGGAGAACCGGTTCTGTATCACGGCTCATGCCAATGCCCCGAGAATCGGGAAGTGCTCAAGTAGGATGGAGCTTTTCCGAATGAAATACGACTTCGACACGCTGCGCGGCGATTTCTTTGGTGGAGTAACCGCAACAGTGGTGGCGCTGCCCGTCGCTCTTGGCTTTGGTGTCGCCTCCGGGATGGGTGCAGCTGCCGGGCTCTATGGCGCCATCGCAGTCGGCTTCTTTGCATCTGTGTTTGGTGGCACGCGTTCCCAGATTTCCGGCCCGACAGCGCCGATGACCGTTGCGATGGCGGTGGTGCTGACCAGCCATGCATCCAGCCTTACCGAGGCCCTTACCGTCGTTGTCCTCGCGGGACTGCTTCAGGTACTCTTGGGCCTCTTGAAGGTTGGTCGTTTCGTGGCTTACACGCCTCATGTCGTCGTATCCGGCTTCATGTCCGGAATCGGCTTCATAATCATGCTGATGGAGTCACTCCCATTGCTCGGAGCTTCGGGCGCGTTGGGAAGCCCGACGGACGCATTACGGGCGCTTCCGGCGGCAGTGAGCGACATCGATACAGGTGCTTTCACCATCGGTGCGGTTACGGTCGCAGTGGGGTTTCTCTGGCCGCGGAGGTACTCGCGGATCATCCCAGGCCCCCTCGTGGCGCTGGTGACCGGAACGGCTCTCGGCATTCTGTGGTTCACTGAAGCGCCGGTTATCGGTGCGATTCCGGTCGAGTTGCCAACCCTGCAGATCGGTATGCCGCCCGTCGGATTCCTGCTCCATGCGCTGCAGCCGGCAATAATCCTCGCGTTGCTGGGGTCGGTCGACAGCCTGCTCACCTCGTTGGTGGCCGATTCCATCACTGGCAAACGTCACAACCCGGACAGAGAACTGATCGGCCAAGGCATCGGTAACATGGCTGCTGGACTGATCGGCGCGCTGCCCGGCGCCGGGGCTACCATGGGCACGGTCATCAACATCCGCTCCGGAGGATCGACGCCGGTGTCGGGGGCATTGCGCGCTCTGCTTCTGCTTGCCCTGGTATTGGGCCTCGGACGTTTCGTCGAGCCGATCCCGCTTGCTGCATTGGCAGGTGTGCTGATCAAGGTCGGCTGGGATATCATCGACTGGCGCATGCTTGGCAGACTTCACCGGCTTCGTCGCGAACACCTCATCGTTATGCTGACGACACTCTGCCTTACGGTGTTCGTTGACCTGATCACAGCGGTTGCGATCGGGTTGATCGCTGGCGGAATGGTCCATGCCCGACGGCTGGAAAGGCTGGAACTGGACAGCGTGATGTCGGTGCCGTTTCTGGATGCGGCCTTCTTTGCGGGAGACGAGGCGTCGACGCATGCCGATCCGTTTGCGGCCCGGGTTGGCATGGTGGCGCTGAGGGGAACGTTGACCGTTGCATCGTCTCACAAGCTGGTCAGCGTGATCAGTCTGGACATCAAGGAGCACGAAGTCGTCATCTTCGACTTCTCCGGCACCGTCTACATCGACGACAGTGCCGCAATGGTGATCGGGCAGCTTCTGGAGGTCGCGGCCGGATCCGATACGGAGTGTATCGTCACGGGTCTCAGCGACGACGTGGCCGCGACGCTTCACAGCCTCGATATCCTCGGCGGGTTGCCAGCCGAACGGATCGTCGCAACGTTTGACGAAGCCCGTTGCGCCGCAAGGGAGGCGTTGGAAGTCGGCATTGCGAGCCAGACAGAATCGAGTTCCCGGTGAATTTTCCGCAGTCCTGGGAAGTGTTTGGTGGAAGGTCCAGCATGCAATTCTGGGAGTTATTCTCGCGACGGCGAGTTGCCATCTCCACCTAAGCTGACCCTACCAAGCGCGTTCGGCTCGAAACCGCCCATGCGTTTTGCGGAGCAGTGTGGGGACTTGCTCGATCCTATCAATTCAATTTTCGCATGAGTGCCAATGATTTCTTGCCGTTTCCCAAGGTGTTCGATCTCAATTCCATCTCAACGATCCTCCAAATATTCCGCCACGAGTCTTCGATGGCAATTGTGCGGTTGATCTTCGCTGCAAAGGAGGCAGCCGCTGTTTACAAGCTCTTTGGAGATCGTCGACTCAATTCTGCGCTCCTTCATCAGATCAAAGAAAATCTTTTCGTAGACGTCACACGCGATTCGTCCTTTCCGATAATTGTTCAGCAGTGCTTTCGTCGGAGCGAGGGATGGCATGTGAACATATTCGATTCCGCAAAGTTCCTGAGCGAGCCAAGCTAAATCATTTTTTTTCGCAAATCCCGCAAGTTGCGATGCATTGTTGAGCCTCACGTCGACAATGCGGGTGACCTTGGAACTGCGCAGGAGTTCGAAGAACTGGCGGGCGGATTTTTTTGTGAAGCCGATAGTCGCTACTTTCATTGTCGAATTCTCTCCGTTTTGTCAGGGATCTGTTCCATGCTATGTCCGAAGCGTGCCGCCTGGCAGGCAATCGCCTCCGAAATCAGTTCGGCAATCGGTTTGTGCTGCAGGAACAGATCGCCTTCGGCGTTGAGATTGTGTTCGGCGAGCAGTCGTGTCATTGCGCTGGTGTGCGGTTCAAGCTGCCCGTCAGCCAATATATGTGCAACGTCTATGCCGCGCTTTGCCAGCACGTGCCCAACCAATAGCGTTCGGTGACAGTGAAGCGGTTCCTTCTCGGAACACATGATTGCAACACGGAACCGCTCTGCGCCATGCAGAACCCTGTTCAAGCCTTCTTGAAAACTCTGCGTGCGCGAGAGTCTGTCATAACGGATGCGCCCGCGTTCATAATGGGATGGATCGTCCGACCGGCCACCCAGTTCGCGTCCGAGAAATACGTATTTGATCCCTGATTTCCGAAGCGATCTCTCGAGCTGTTCGCGATTGAACTGGGGATTGAACCGGCTATGCGGGACGGAACGCACGTCCGCGAGTGCGGTCACGTGGTGCCGGGCTAGGAGGTCGAGAAAGATCTCCATTGAATGGTTGGAGTGACCTATCGTAAGGATCATGCTTTCAGATCCGTTCGTGAGTTTGTGTTCCGTCAAGTTCGATGATCCCCGCGATGAATTTGTAGACGGCTTTGTTGTACTCTTCGCCGAGACTGATTGTGAGATAGCATTGGTTGATTCGGTAATCTCCATTGAGTTTCGAAAGAAAACGCCTTTCGTAGGCCGGGTGACCCACAGTGCGTATTCTCGGCCTGCATGGTTAAACCGGCCCTGCACACGTCGCTTTGCGTTTCCGAACGCTCGGCATGGTGCCAATGTTTTGAGCTCAGAGCATTCTACGTGATTTAGCCGTAAGGAGATGAATGTGCCGCCCATTGAACTCTGTGGAATCCAATCGTTTCAGCCATAGTTGATGCTGTTTCCATCAATCCATTGCGGATCGATTGGGTTAGGGTCTGCTGCCGTTCATTCCGCCGCGGTCACGCCCGCCACCGAAAGAATCGTCGCCACGAAGTTTCCGTCCCGTCGCGCCTCGTAGCCGCCGCCCGGAACTCCCTGGTCTTCGCGAATGTGTTCCCGGTGCATCTCCTCCCGGTCACGGTCCCGGAGCTCGGTGGAGCTGCGCTTCAGAAGCGTCGCCGCCTCCGCCCCTCAATGTTCCGGCAACCGGCCGGTTGCCGGACGCCTTTTTCCGGTGAACCAGAACGGCCGTGCCGGCGACGGAAACGCACCCGTTGCCGAACCAGTCAGACAAGGCATTGAAAACACCACCAGGAAACATCAGGCGCTGGAACCGCTGCAATACGCTGTTCCGTTTGCCCGACCGTTCCGGAAGGCCGCGCCTGAGCGTCCCCGTCCGGGTCCGCTCGGACACTGCTTCGGGAAACCGCCGCCCGGCCACCCTACCGTGCGGTCGGTGTCCCCATCAAGTCAGCCAGCATCGTGCCGCCCGACCCGCAGACCGACTGTCAACATGCCCTAGGCTTGAAGCAGAAACTTTGCGTTGCAATCTGTCACTCAAAACCATAAATCCGAAAAAGCCGTCGATGACGGTTGAGAACTGGAATCAAATTATGCAGTTTCTTCCGTGATGGAATACCGTCCTGCAGGACGCAGCGCCAACGCGCTTCAACGCGTGGTCTTCATTGTTGAGTTTTCGAAAGAATTCTCAAAGACCGACTTTGAGCAGTTCGAAAAGAATTCAGGAACGTGGCGGCATGATTTTCCAAGGCGTTCGGTCACCAACGCGATTCTTCTTCAACCTGGCTCAAACCGAGTTACAGTCGATGAAAATAGAATCGCTGGCCTTTCCTACGAAGCCCTTATGAGGGACGGCTCGGTCGAGTTCGGCTTGAGGTTCGACGAAAATCGTATCCTCTTCCTCGTTGGAGAGTACACTGCATGGGCCGAAATTTGGCCTCGAGTCAGCAACCATCTCAAGGTCGCGATGGAATTGGTTCCAAGCGACAATCCTGTTGTTTCGTTTGCCATCGAGTACGCTGACCTGTTCCGTGCAACAGGCAACTACTTTGACTTTGACGCTCGCTGTCTTCTTCGCTTCAACAGCCAATATGTGCCTTCGCATATATTCGAAAGAACTGAAAACTTTCACTTTCACACCGGATTCTTTCAGACACTGGATGACCCAGCACAGCACCGTGTGCTTACGCGCATCAATGCCGACCTGAGAGATAACGAGGAAGAAAGGTCGCGCGACCTTTCCATTGTGCTTTTTCACCAGATATCATCGCATCGTGAACCGTGGGGAGGCGAAGCTGGGCTCAGCGAAAAAATCATCGACCGCGGGCTGGACAATTTCGTTGCCCTGCACGAAATCGACAAGGCGGCGCTCAAGGAAATTCTAAATGATGAAATTTCCGGGAGAATAGGACTGTAAATATGTTTGATTGCACGAGCGAGTCTCAGGTCAAGCAGCTGCTCTCCATTACAGATGTTGTGGAGAAACGGCCTAGCACATTGAACGACGTATATACAGCCGAAAACTGGCACCGTGATTTTTTGGATATCTCGGATTCTTCGGGTCCACACCGGCTTTATGTGAATATCAAGATTGCGGATTTCCAGCGCGCGACCAACCAGGCGTCGCTTCGAAGGCTCGGCCGGACAGCGCCGAACGCCACTGCAACACCAGAGACCCGGCTGATGTCAAACCGTTACCCTGATGTCGTTACCAAGCTTGAAGCGAGGATTAAGGAGTTCCTTTCCTACACCGAGGATTGGGATGGCGAAGGAGCTAAGGAAATCCCAATGACAGCGATTTATATGTCGCTGAACTTCCTTGATGAGTTCAGACGCCGTTTTTCCGGGGACGAACCTCGCGGTGCGGCGCCCAGTCCCGACGGAGAAGTCGCCTTGTATTGGCATGGCCCGGCTGGATATGCGGAGGTTAATTTCGACGGTGGGGGAGGTTTGTCGATGTGCTGGAGTGTTGGCGACGAAGAGCTTCAGTTGATTGAGGAGAAGGTAGAGGACGGTGCCGAACTTGTTACGAGCCATGTTTGGGCGACTCTTTCAGAGTTTCTGGGCCAATCGCGAGGTGAAGAGACAATGCAGAGAGTTCTTTGAGCGCCGTCATGAGATAACGGAAGGCTTCTGGGACGAGTTAGGGAAAGCGCATCCCTGCTGCGAATGCGAGGATGTTTCCGTGAGTGAATTTTCGCCGGGACCGGTGAAGGATGACGAGACGCTTCTCTCGGTTGTCACCTCCAAAAACTTCATATCAAACGGTTACATAGAACCCACTTTATTCGAAAGTCGCATGAGCAATGGCATATCCACCGACCGGAAGAATTACACAACACTGACTGACTATGACATGCGGGCAGAGAAGCTTGTTGAGGAAAATCCAAAGAAATCAAACTATGGTTCAATTGCACTATTGGTTGGAGGCATCCGGAAAATTAATCTTGAAGGACAACGGGCAATCGCCGTGTACGATACTGCGTTGCGAGAGAACAGGTCGCACGCGGAAATCGCTTGTACAGAGGTGCCGCCGGCTGGAACGCAATCCAGGAAAAAGCTCAGGGCCAGTTTGCGCAGGAAGGTGCTGGATGCCACGCTGCATGGTGGGCGTGTCCTTAGTTCGTCCGCGCTGTTCGGATGCGATGCAGCGACCTCCGGCACCACTACAATTGGCGATCCGTCCGCAAACAAGGTCGGTGGCGATCAGATTTAGGGCGTGTTGACAGTCGGTCCGCAGATCGGGTGGTCGCGGTTTCCCTATGCGGTGTTCGGACGGACCCGAACGGGATCGCTCAGGCTCGGCCTTCCGGAACGGCTGGGCAAACGGTACAGCGTTTTCAGCGGTTTCAGCGCCGGGTTTCGGTCGGTGTTTCCCGGTGGCGTTTTCAATGCCTTGTCTGTCCGGTTCGGCCCTGGGTGCGTGTCCGTGGGCGGCACAGCTGTCCGGGATCAACGGTAAGGGCAGCGAAATGGAGACCGTTCGTTCTTGGGGACGCACGTGCAGCGGAACTGTGGCGGCTGGCGGCGGCGATTCTTTCGGTGGCGGGCATGACCGCGGCGGAATGAACTTCAACAGACCCTGGCAAAGGGTTCAGGAAGGAAGCACGACAGGTATCTGCCTTGGCCTAGTTTGCCGCTCGAAGCACCAGGCGCAGTTCACTCTCGTCAAGCAAACTGTATTCCGGCAAGCAGCCGGAAAGGCGCTGGCATTCGGAGCGAATGATTGGCACACCTTCGCCTCGCCTGTCCATTAAATGCATGCGGTCCAGACCGGTCGGTGCAGGGCAGCGCGAAAGCAATGAAACAATGAGTTCGTTTCGGCTGGATTGCCTGAGGTGAAGGCTATCGGTTGTCAAAGTACTGGCAAGTGCGCCGGGTACGTAAAGTTCAAGGCGGTCTGCGAAAAGGTGAAGACGAATCCGTGTGCCGGGTATAGAATAATCGCGATGTGCGACGGCGTTCACAAGGGCTTCAAACACTGCCCGCTCGCTGAACTGTGGTCGATCCGATCTCGCGTGTTGCTTGGTGGCACTTACAAACATGTTTCGATTGATGAAGTGCAGGGCGTTTTTGACCTGCTCATCAAGTGGACCAACTATGTCACGTGCATCCGTCTGGTAGTCCGTTTCCGACCGTTCTGCTGCGTAACTGACTGCCTGGATGTAAGCATGCGCCAACCATCTTTGTGGCTCTGGGGTGCAAAGGAGCACACCCGCAATCGTAAGCCGGTCAACTTCGTCTTCGTCGATTCTCATAATCCTGAGCTTGCGCAATGCGTCATCCGTAGGATCGGTTCCGGTGAACCGCTTCGTAAGCGTATAGCTGAGATCCGATCGCTTGGTTCTGGGTACGATGGTTTCGTCGAACCAAGTCAGGCGGCTGAAACTGCGCTCCTGGAACAGACGGTCGAGGGCATCAGGAGCCAATTCACGCTTGGAGCGCCCGATTCTGCGGAAATATCCACCAGGGCTCTTGTGGACAAAATGACTGCGCCGAAGGTCAATTCGGATGATCGGAACCGATTGACCGGTCGGGTCCGGCATGGTCAGTTTTAGAATATCAGCGTCGAGGGCGGGCTCTACCGAGTCATTGCAGATCCCACGGACCCATCCCTCGACGGTATCTAGGTCATTCAATGCGATGCCGAGCGCATCCCGACTCAGGTTATCCATCCCAAGGAGCACCGTTCCGCCATGTGTGTTTGCCATCGCCGCAAGTTCATCGGCGAAATCACCAGTATCCGGGGTGCAAACACTATTACCGGAAACGTCGATGCGCTTGAGTTCAAGCGCCGAATCTTCGTCGAGACGAATTCGTTCAACCAAATTGGTGCCAATCATTGTAGCCGTCCCATGCAGGTCGGGCGATCCATAGCACAAAGCCAGCAATCCTGCCTAGATTCCGATGTCCGCAAGGTCGGGTATCACTTTCCGGACACATCTATGTCGAAGTGTGTCTTGGCTCCCGGTTGCGATGAATGCGCCCACTTTGTTCGCTGTCCTTACCGCAGCCTTTTTCGGGCTTCTGAGCGGGCAAAACGTTCAGTTCTCCGGTTTTCCCCTCTTGTCACCGGTCAGCATCCGGGAATCAACGAGATCGGTGGCCATCACGAAGCACCGCTGACTCCTGCCGACGCAATTCGCGGCTTCTGTTCAGCGTGCCGCAATTCTAGCCACCAGCGACACTTGAAATCGGTTCATCAACAACGATCTTTGTCCAAAGGATGCAGGAGCAGGAGACGGCGATGCGGAAATTCGCGATTGCGCTGATGCTTGTCCTGGCAGGTGCAGCAACAGCCGAAACCAGGGTGCCGACGGGTCTCATGGAGATTCAGCTCAGCTTTGCGCCAGTGGTTCGCAACGTGGCGCCGTCGGTAGTCAACATCTACGCCAAACGCCTCGTCCAGTCACACTTCTCACCCTTCGCCAATGATCCGTTCTTCTCCCAGTTCTTCAATATGCAAACACGTCCCCGGCAGCAGAATTCGTTGGGTTCGGGCGTAATTCTGGGCAAGGACGGCATTGTCGTCACCAATTTCCATGTTGTAGGAAACGCCACTGACATCCGGGTCGTGCTCGCTGACAGACGGGAGTTCGACGCCGAAATCCTGATGGCTGACGAGCAGACAGACCTTGCCGTCCTTCGCTTGATGGATGCACCGTCTTTGCCGGCACTGGGATTCGCTGACAGCGATGCGGTCCAGGTCGGCGATCTGGTTCTGGCCATCGGAAACCCGTTCGGAGTGGGGCAAACCGTGAGCAGCGGCATCATTTCCGCCAGCGCCCGAACAGGTCATGTGGGCGGCAAGCCAGGTCACTTCATCCAGACCGACGCTCCGATCAACCCCGGCAATTCCGGCGGTGCCCTGGTGGACATGCGGGGCAGACTTGTTGGAATCAACACCGCAATAGTCACCAGATCGGGCGGTTCAAATGGTATCGGCCTGGCCATTCCAGCGAATCTGGTGCGGCAATACGTTTCCCAAGCGATGTCCGGAAACCGGGAACTCGCCCAGCCTTGGGCAGGTGTAAAAATTCAGGAAATTGATGGCTCCCTCGCAAATGCGCTCGGACTTGCCATTCCGCAGGGCGTGCTGGTTGGTGAACTGCATCCACAGAGTCCTTTCGCTTATGCAGGCCTGGAGGTCGGTGACGTCATCATCGAGATCAATGACCAGCCCGTGGATGGCCCTCCGGAAATGCAGTTCCGGATGATGGCATTGGGAATCGACGAGACCGCTGAAGTCACTTTCCTGCGTGATTCCACGGAGAGAACCGCTACGGTTGCCCTGTCACCTGCACCTGAAACCCCGCCTAGGAATCTCGTAAGGATCGACAGTCGCAACACGCTCAACGGCCTAGCCGCCGTCAATGCAAACCCGGCGGTCGTGACAGAGTTCAGTCTTCCGTTTGACACTGACGGTGTCGTCATCGCCAGCGTCGAAGGCCCCTCAACCCGAACCGGGCTGAGGCCCGGCGATGTCCTGCGCAGAATCAACGGGATTTTCATTTCAAATACTGACGATCTGCACCGCGTCGCCGCGATGCGGACCAGAGGTTACGAAATCGAGTTCAGGCGAGGCGGAAAGCGTGGCTTGACCAGGCTGAACAACAGATAATCCAGGGATTCCCGCCAGCCTGCCGTTCCCGGCGAACCGGATGACCGGACCATATTTGCTTCCAGATCGCAACGCCGTCCGAGTTTGCCCTGTGCGCATTCTGTTTGGCGCTGCCAGGCACAGGCAGTGATCCTGGCAGGCCGCGCCCTGCGGGATCCCCATCACTGGTTTGTGGTTTTCCGCAAGCAAATGGTTTGGTCCGTTCCCAAGATATTTCTGCATTGCTGGCTGAACCGGTCCAAGGCCAATGGGTCGCCATTGTCCAATGTTCAGCTTTGGCATAAACGGGGCATCTGGACACTTTCCCCGAAAGGAGCACCCAATGGGCGACGAACCACACGAGTATGGATTTGACACTCTACAGATTCACGCTGGCGCAAGGCCGGATCCGGCCACCGGTGCCCGGCAGACACCGATTTACCAGACGACGGCATACGTGTTCAAGGATGTGGACCACGCCGCGTCGCTCTTCAATCTTCAGGAAGTGGGTTTCATATATTCGCGCCTGACGAATCCTACTGTCGCAGTCCTTGCCGAGCGAATCGCTGCGCTTGAGACAGGAGAAGGCGCAGTATGCTGCTCGTCAGGCCATGCGGCGCAGATCATGGCGCTGTTTCCGCTGATGGGCCCAGGACGGAACATAGTCGCCGCGACCAGGCTCTACGGCGGGACGGTGACTCAGTTCAGCCAAACGATCAAGCGCTTCGGCTGGTCATGCAAATTCGTCGATTTTGATGACCACGGTGCCGTGAAGGACGCAATTGACGAAGACACAAGGGCGGTCTTCTGCGAGTCGATCGCCAATCCAGGCGGATCGATCACTGATCTGGACGCAATCGGCAAGATTGCTGACGAAGCAGGCATTCCGATGATCGTCGACAACACGTCGGCGACACCTTATCTCTGCAGGCCTATCGAACATGGCGCGACTCTCGTTGTGCACTCGACGACGAAGTACCTAACCGGAAACGGCACGGTGACCGGCGGCGCGATCGTGGATTCGGGCGAATTTGACTGGTCTGCCAGCGATCGTTTTCCGTCGCTTTCGCAGCCTGAACCAGCCTACCATGGCCTGAAATTTCACGAAACGTTTGGTCATCTGGCCTTTACGTTCCACTCCATCGCTGTCGGCCTGCGCGACCTGGGCATGACCATGAATCCGCAGGGCGCACATTATACGCTGCTGGGAATCGAAACGCTCAGTCTCCGAATGGACCGCCATGTGGAGAACGCCATCAAGGTTGCCAAGTGGCTTGAAACCCACCCTGCAGTCAATGCGGTGACATATGCGGGGCTGGAATCGTCGCCTTACGCGAGCGTGGCCAAACGCATATGCCCCCGCGGTGCGGGCGCCCTGTTCACGATTGAGCTCAAGGGCGGTTACGACGCCTGCGTGAAGCTGGTGGACAGTCTCGAACTGTTCAGCTTGGTCGCCAACCTCGGGGATGCGCGTTCACTCGTCATTCATTCCGCATCTACAACCCACCGCCAGCTTACCGCGGAACAGCAGGAAGCCGCAGGCGCGGCGCCCAACGTCGTAAGACTGTCTATCGGGATCGAGGATCCGGATGACCTCATTGCTGACCTTGACCAGGCACTGGCAAAGGCGGCCTCGGTCTAAGGCTATTCGGAATTGACCGACTCAGCCACCGCTGATTCCAGAGTGCAGCGGTGGCTGCCACCAATACGCAGCAGGAGTTCCAGCACATGACTGAAACCCGTCGCATCGTCCTTGCGAGCCGTCCAAAGGGTGACCCAACCCTGGACAACTTTCGTCTCGAAACAGCGCCGCTTCCAGAGCCAGACAGCGGCGAAGTCGTGGTCCGCACCATCTGGCTGTCGCTGGATCCATATATGCGGGGCCGTATGGACGCCGCGAAATCCTATGCGGATCCAGTGGAGGTTGGCGACACTATGGAGGCGGCAGGGGTCGGAGAAGTCATTGCGTCGAACGTTGATCGGTATCAGGCAGGAGACATTGTTGTCGGCCGCACTGGCTGGGCAAGCCACGCCGCTGTCGATGCGAGGCAGTGCCGGAAGGTCGACCCTGAGCTTGCTCCGGTTTCCACGGCGCTCGGCGTTCTCGGAATGCCCGGACATACCGCATGGGTTGGTCTGAACGACATACTTGCCGGTCAGCCGGGCGAGACGGTGGTTGTATCCGCTGCCACCGGCGCTGTCGGCTCTGTGGTTGGTCAACTCGCAGTGCGTAAGGGAATGAAAACGGTCGGTGTCGCCGGAGGGGCGGCGAAATGCGCCTATGCGGTCGAAAAGCTGGGCTTTGAGGCCTGCGTCGACCATCGCGATCCAGAACTCGCGCAAAAGCTTAAGTCACTGACCCCGGAGGGAGTCGACTGCTACTACGAGAACGTCGGCGGGACTACATTGGAAGCCGTTCTTCCGCGGATGAATGACCACGGCCGAATCGCAGTCTGTGGCATGATCGCATGGTATTCCGGAAAGGGAATCGAGGACGCCATGCCGTTGCCGAAGATGTGGCGCACGATTCTTGTGCGGAAACTGCGGGTCCAGGGCTTCATCGTGTTCGAGCATATGGATCGCCTCGATCCGTTTCTCAGGGAAGTGGGCCCATTGGTTAAGTCAGGCGAGTTTCACTACCGTGAGACTGTCACGGATGGGCTTGAGAACGCACCGCAGGCGTTCCTCAATCTGCTGGAAGGAGGTAATTTCGGCAAACAGCTTGTCCGTGTCGGCGAGGGGCCATGAACCGTCCATCGCCCGGCTGGCGCGCTGATTACCCCCACTTTGAACCGCTGCAGATGCACTGGGCCGATTCGGACATTTACGGCCACATGAACAATGCCGTGCATTACCGGCTGTTCGATACAGCGGTCCAGAGCATCCTGATCTCGAACGGTCTGTTGGATCTCGGCGGGTCCGAGACCGTGTTTCTCGTGGTGGCGTCAGGATGCGATTACTTCGATGAGATAGCGTTCGGGGACAGAATCGAGGCAGGCGTGCGGGTAACGCGTCTTGGAACCACTTCTGTCACATACGAAATCAGCATTTTCCGGAACGGCAATGAACAGGCCGCCGCCACTGGTCGGTTTACTCATGTCAATGTGTCCCGCAGGGCGCGTTGCCCAGTGAAGCTGGCCGACGCGGCCCGCACTGTCTTTGAGCGTCTTGCCGCCAGCTGACCATATGGAGACACATGGCTGAATCGGTCCCTGAGCGACTCATTCACCTTGACCGGCACGGCATCCAGGGAAACGAGTTCCCGAATCGTACTGTTCCATGGTGCTTCCTGCTGTTTGGTTCAGGATCGCTGCTGCGGTTCCGGGACGTCTTCGGAATCCGCAAGCGAAGCTGTCAGGCTGGTTCTCGGCGCTTGCAACGGCACGCGCCGTGGGGAATCCTGTTCGGACTGTTGATCTGAAAGGAATTGCCAATGCGTGGGATGATGATGGACCGGCCGCTTCGCGTCGCTGACATCCTTACATATTCGGAGGAAATGCACGCTGCCGCAGAGGTCGTATCGTCAACTGTGGAGGGTGGCATCCATAGGGAATCCTACGCCGAAATGGCAGTGCGCAGCAGGAAGCTGGCAAAGGCGCTGCAGGCTATGGGACTCGGAACGGGAGACCGAGTCGCAACGCTTGCTTGGAACGGATTCCGGCACATGGAACTGTATTTCGGCATCCCGGGAGTGGGTGCTGTCTGCCACACGCTGAATCCGCGCCTGTCGCCTGAACAGCTCACCTACATCGTCGGCCATGCCGGAGACCGGGTGTTGTTTCTGGATCTGACATTCGTTCCGCTGGCTGAAAAGCTGCAGCCGCAGTTTCCCGATGATCTGCGTTACGTCATCCTCACCGATGCCGCGAATATGCCGGAGACTTCACTTCCGAACGCGCATTGCTACGAGGATATGCTGGCGGCGCAGGACGATGATTTAGAATGGCCGGACTTCGAGGAGAGTACAGCCGCCGGCCTTTGCTATACGTCGGGAACAACGGGAGTTCCTAAAGGCGCGCTCTATACCCATCGGGCCTTGGTGCTGCATGCGCTTCTGGTTGGGGTGTCGATGCGGAATTCACTTTCCATGGGCAAGCGCCTTATGCCCGTGGTTCCGCTGTTTCATGCCAACGCGTGGGGAACAGCCCACGCCGCGCCGTTGACGGGCACTTCGCTGATTATGCCGGGTCCGAGACTTGACGGTCCGTCCATTTGGGAACTCATGGAGTCGGAGAAAGTGTTCGCTGCGTGGGGGGTGCCAACCGTGTGGCTGGGTCTCATGGAAGAGATCAGGAAGAGAGGCCGCAAACCTTCCGAATTGGGAGAGCTCGTGATCGGGGGCTCGGCAGCGGCCACTTCACTGATCCAGGGATTCGAGGATCTTGGCGTGTCCGTCTGCCATGCCTGGGGGATGACTGAAATGTCTCCGATCGGCACGCTTGGAATCCTGTCACCCGAACAGATGTCATTGCCAGCCGAGGAGCGGCTACGGCTCAAGTCGACGCAGGGGCGGCGGGCTTTCATGGTTGACCTGAAAATCGTTGATGAGCGCGGCGATCGGCAACCGCATGACGGCAGCTCGACCGGTGAACTGTTCGTGCGTGGCCCGACGGTCGTTTCCGGTTACTTCAGCAATCAGGAGGCGAGTGAGTCGGCAATTGACGATGAAGGATGGTTCGGAACCGGAGACGTGGCCTCAATCTCTCGCGAGGGATTCCTGAACATTACCGACCGGTCCAAGGATCTGATTAAGTCAGGCGGTGAATGGATCAGTTCGCTGGACGTCGAGAACCTGGCGATGGCGCATCCTCATATCGCAAATTGCGCGGTCATCGCCGTGCCACATCCAAAGTGGGAAGAGCGGCCGGTACTGATTGCGGTTCCGGCGGTAGACGAACCGGATCCGGATGACATCCGTACCCATCTGGAAGGACAGCTCGCGAAGTGGCAGATGCCTGACGACATAGTATTCGTTGATGATCTGCCGCTGACCGCCACGGGAAAGGTCAGTAAACTGGCGCTGCGGAAAACTTATGCGGACTACAAACTGCCCGCGTAAAGGATCCTGCGTTGGGAGACGGCGAATCTGACGGCCGTCTTCATTTACGGGGAGCCATACGGTGCCCCGGGTCAGGCAGGGCGGTATCAGCAAAATCATTGACCGTTTCCGGAAAGGGCTGCCAGCACCATTGCAATCCTGAGTCGAAGCGGAAATGTATGGGACAGATACGGCGCGGGCCTGTTCCGTGTCCGCTGCCCGCCCCGGCGGGAACTAGGTGCGAAGGGGTGCCATGTCACCCCTTTCGTCATTTAAATTCCGGCTTCTGTGCCGGTACCAGTCTTTTCTGAATGAAGCGAACCGACGGCGTCACTATTGCGCTTCTGCAGGCTGTGTTGGGGCGCGTCAGGTCTGTTGACCGGCGGCGCTGGCGTCCAGTCCGCCGCGCAGCTGGCAAGGACGATCAGAGGGTCCGCAGTCCGCAAGGATCGGTCACTGGTGGTCAGGGCGGGCCCCGAGCCTATTCATATCAGATACTTGACTCCGTGTCATCCTCCTATGTGGGTCAGGTGGCCATCGGGCTGGCCGATTCAGCCGACGTCACCGTGTGCCGGGATTCCGGGCGGATATCGGCAATCCGTGCCATCAAGGTGAACGACACGGCATGATTCAGCCAGTGCAGACGGAACCGGCTCCCTGGGACCGACAGGTTTCCCGGACGGACGCCACCGGATTCCCGTTCCATGCCGCAGCCGCCATACAGGCCATGCGAGAATGGACGGTAACCGCAGGGAGAGGAACAAGCGGAGTTATGTCTGCGTAAGTGATAGCCGCTAGACGGTTAGAACAATCTTGCCTTTGGCCTCGCGATTCTCGATCCGCCGCAATGCGTCTGCAGCGTCTTCCAAAGCATACAGTTCGGAAATCCGGGGCTTGATCCTTCCGGCGACATACAGCGCCATCAGCTCTTCCATTTCCCGGGAGTAGGCATCCGGTTCACGGGCTGTGTGCGCCCCCCAGAACACTCCGACGATCTGGCAGCCTTTCAGGAGCGCCAGGTTCAGCGGGATCGCAGGAATGCCAGCTGGAAAGCCGACCACCAGAAACCGGCCGTTCCAGGCAATTGCCCGCAATGCGGGTTCCGCGTAGTTGCCGCCTACCGGATCATAGATGACGTCCACACCGTCCGGAGCGGTCGCCTTGATCGACGCGCTGAACGCTTTCTGTTCCGTCCGGTCCATCTGTTGGGGATAGACAAGAACCTCATCCGCACCAAGTTTCCTGCAGAACTCGGCTTTCGACTCTGTGGACACAGCGGCAATAACACGTGCGTCCGCCGCCTTGCCCAGTTCAATTGCGCTGGCGCCAATCCCGCCCGCTGCGCCGAGCACCAGAAGGGACTCGCCTGACTTGAGATCGCCCCTGCTCTTCAATGCGTAAATGGTTGTCCCGTAGGTAAGCGCGAATCCCGCTGCCTCCTCGAAACTCATTTCGTCAGGAATCCTGTGCACCATGGTACTCGTGACGCAGACATGGGTCGCGAATCCACCGAAGAGCGGCAGGCCAAGCACGCGGTCTCCTTCGCTGAAACCCTGTATGCCTTCACCGATCGAGTCAACGATTCCGGCTACCTCGCCACCCGGCGCGAACGGGCGGTCAGGTTTGTACTGGTATCGATCGCGGATGATCAGCGTGTCGGGAAAATTAACTCCGGCCGCTCTAACCGCGATTCGTATTTCACCTTGGCGCGGTTCCGGCGTTTCCGTCTCCTGCAGTTTCAGCAGTTCCGGGCCACCGGTCCGCAAGCTCATCATTGCACGCATTGAACACTCCTTCCTGTTGCGCACCTCCTTCCAGCAGTTGAACCTCTTGTCAACGCTGTCCCTTGTTTCCGGCGTGGTTCGCGTTGCTTGGATATGCACCTTAAGTCTATGTATTAGTGTCATTATTTTCTGCAAGACTGCGTTGGCCTAACGCACTCAAACGCGAGTTGAGGTTCCATGAGGAGGGATTGCGGCTGATGCCGGCTAAGGCCTGATGTGAGTGTGGCGTTTCGCGGATCTCCGGTTCGTCCGTCTGATGTGATTATGGGCAGCTGTGCGGCGTTGCGCTCCGGATTTTCGATATCCAGCTTCACTGTTGAATTGCTATTGGATTGATTCTAGCGGATTCGGGATGCAGGCAGGATGCTGTTCGAACTCGGTTGCCCCGTTGGAGCCATTCAGGTGCTCGGAAGCTTTTGCAGATCGATCTAGCGGTCTGGTTGCGGGGCAGGTTGGATGGACAGGCCAGTCCTGACACGCGATATGAACGGGAGTAAGCGGGGAAGTGCCGTAAATGCGCAAGTGCGAGCTGCTGGAAGACCTGACGACACTCATGCGGTTCAATCCGCCGATGTCTCCTGAGTCCGCTGTCCGATCGGGATTCTTTGCGAAAATTCTTCGAAATCTCAGGTCACAGCAAGACCGGCAACAGAGTGATGGAGTAGTTAAAACATGTTAATTGGACGCGACGCACGACACGAGATACTTGCTCGTTGTTGTGAGCCGATGGTTAGAGGAGGTGACGAATGACCCCCGATTCGCTGTTTTCACTGGCGGGCAAGACTGCTCTGGTGACAGGTGGCGCCACAGGCATAGGACGAATGGCCGCGCACGGACTGATGGCAGCCGGTGCTCGGGTTATGATCGCCAGCCGCAAAGGCGATGCCTGCACGGCCACAGCGGCGGAGTTGAACGAGTTGGGTTTGCCGGGCTGCGTCGAGGGATTCGCGGGCGATGTTGGAAGCGAGAACGGAATCGCGGCTCTGGTGCAGGAATTGGAGAATCGCACGGATGATCTGCACATCTTGATGAACAACGCGGGCCGGACCTGGGGCAAGGATCTCGGAGCTTTTCCTTACGGTGCGTGGGACAAGGTGCTGAGTGTGAACGTAACCGGCCTGTTTCATTTGACTCAGGAGCTTCTGCCCAAGCTACGTGCCGCGGCGACTCCGGAAGATCCGGCGCGCGTGGTCAATGTGGGCAGTGTCATGGGTGAGGTCGCGATGGGTGACGGTGCATTCAGTTACGCGGCTTCCAAGTCTGCCGTACATCATCTGACCCGGATTCTCGCCAAGGATCTCGCTAAGGACTCCATAACGGTCAATGCCTTGGCTCCCGGGCCGTTTGTCAGCAACATGACGGCTTTTGCGACCGCCGATCCCGACCAGCGCGAAAGGGTCGGGCAGGCGGTGCCACTGGGCCGCGTCGGCGGACCTGACGACATCGCGGCCTGCCTGCAGTTCCTGTGTGGAAGAGGCGGCGCTTACATCACAGGCGCCGTGATTCCCGTATCGGGCGGCATCAATGTAATGACCGGTCCTCCGATCTTCGAAGCCGCACTGAACTGAAATGGAGTGCACGGTTAACGATCTGCTTGGTATGGTGGGAAAGTCTGCCTGCTGCTCGCGCTGGTTCAGAATGACACAGGAGATGATCGACGTTCATGCCGAACTCGTTGAGGACCGGCAATTCATTCACGTTGATCCGGTGCGCGCGGCAAAGACACCGCTTGGTGGATCCGTCGCGCATGGTTTCCTGACACTTTCCATGCTCAGCGCAATGGCATATGACGCTCAGCCTCGGCTGGCTGGCGAAGCTCACAGCGTGAACTACGGATTCAACCGTCTGCGCTTTCTGGCCCCGGTTCGTCCGGGATCCCGCATTCGCGGGTGCTTCGTGCTTCAGTCAGTGGAGGAACGCATACCGGGCGAGATCACATTGACCTGGAGCGTAGAGGTCGAAATCGAAGACCATCCGAAGCCGGCACTGGCCGCGGAATGGATCAACCGTCATTACGTCGCAGGAGACTCCGAAAGTGCGTGAGGCCGTCTATTTCGCCGAGCCATATGTTCACGGTCTGTGTGCTAGGGATTGGGAACGGTCAGGAAGGGCCACGACATGATTCAATGCACCCAAGCCGAAGTGGTGGGGGGCGCCTTCTGGCTGATGGCCAGGCAGACGGTCGCCTGCACGAGGCGGAACTCGTTCGGGCCGAAGGAGGACAGAGGCGGTCTGAACAGGGAATATGAGCTGTCCTTTTCAGGCATCGGCATTGAACCTTACGGTTGTTGCTGGATGTCGCAGAGCAGGAGTATGCAATGAATCTAGGCGTGACCGAGCGGCTCGCTCCGCTGATCAAGGCAGTCCGCGAAATGATCGCCGACGAAATCGAACCGCTTGATGCGGAATTCCAGTCTGAAGTCGGCAGGCATCCTTCCGGCAACAGGTTCCGCTTTACCGGTCGCAAGCTGGAGATACTTGACGGGTTGAAGGCTAAAGCGCGGGAAAGGGGGCTGTGGAATTTCTGGTTGACGGACTCGGATCGAGGATTTGGTCTGACAACGGTGGAATATGCCTACCTGGCCGAGGAGATGGGAAAGGTTGGCATTGCCGCGGAAGTGTTCAACTGCAGCGCGCCCGATACCGGCAATATGGACGTACTGGAGCGATATGGATCCGCGGATCACAAAGAGCGCTGGCTGAAGCCGCTTCTGAACGGCGAGATCCGGTCCGCTTACCTGATGACCGAACCCGATGTGGCAAGTTCCGACGCCACGAACATTTCCCTTGAGGCTGTTCGGGACGGCGACTTCTGGGTGCTGAACGGCGAGAAATGGTGGGCAACCGGCGCAGGTGACCCTCGGACCCAAGTGTACATTGTAATGGCGTGCACGGATCCGGATGCGCCAAAGCACAGCCGTCATTCCATGTTCGCTTTACCTTCCGCTGCGGCTGGCATCGAGGTGCTTCGGCCAATGCAGGTGTTCGGCCATGACGACGCGCCGCATGGGCATATGCACGTTCGGTTCTCTGATGTGCGGGTACCTGCCGAGGATCTGATACTTGGGATTGGCAGAGGATTTGAAGTGGCGCAGGGGCGGCTCGGGCCCGGGCGCATCCACCATTGCATGCGCGCGATCGGGCAGGCTGAGAAAGCCTTGGAACTGATGTGCCGACGCGCGCTTTCGCGCCATGCGTTCGGAAAGCCGCTTGCCGCTCTCGGCGCCAACCAGGACATTATCGCCAACGCAAGGATGGAAATCGAACAGGCGCGGCTTTTGTGTCTGAAGGCCGCCTATATGATGGATACCGTCGGTGTTCGCCAGGCACAGCCGTGGATTCACCAGATCAAGGTCGTCGCGCCGCTTATGGCGCTCAAGGTCGTCGATGAGGCAATGCAGATGCATGGCGCAAGTGGAATAAGCCAGGACCAGCCGCTTGCGCATATGTGGACACATCTCCGAACGCTCAGGCTTGCAGACGGGCCGGATGCGGTTCATCGCAGGCAGGTCGCCCGGGCAGAACTCAACCGCTATACCAATCGGGGCGTGAACTGAATTGTCCAAAAAGTTCCATGCCGGCCATCAGGCGGTCTGCGCCTGTAGCCGTGGTTGGTCCGCGCACAATGCCGCGATTTGACGTGCCGTTTGGCCGAAAGGGATGGATTGCCGGTTCACAGACGGTGTTGGCAGGAGGAAAGTGAAGGCAAACCAACGGTTCGCATATGGGAAACGAAGCGCACAAACTCGATTCGGCAGCGGTTGATGCCTATCTCGCTGGAAGACTTTCCGGTTACGTCGGGCCGCTGACCGCGCGGAAATACACCGACGGCCAGTCGAACCCGACCTATGAACTTTCCACTCCGGGCGGAACATACGTTCTGCGCCGCAAGCCATCGGGAGTTCTTCTCAAGACGGCGCATGCGGTCGACCGGGAGTTCCGTATCCAGAGTGCTCTCGCCGAGACCGACGTGCCCGTCGCGCGAATGCATCTGCTTTGCGAGGACGAAGGAGTGATCGGTTCTTCCTTCTACGTGATGCAGCATGTGCCCGGATGTATTTTTTTCGATCCACGGCTTGAGGCGGTTCCGAAGGCATCACGGCGTGGTTACTTTGAGGAAATGTGCAGAGTGCTCGCCGCACTGCATGCAGTCAGTCCTGAAGCTGTCGGACTTTCAGATTATGGGCCACCGGGGGACTACATTGCCCGTCAGACCCGTCGTTGGACCCGGCAGTACAAGGCGACCGAAACCGAGACGGTCACGGACATGGATCGATTGGCGGCGTTACTGGACGAACGCCTGCAGGGCGGAGCGTATTACAGCGGTGACCGGACGTTGGTCCATGGCGATTTCCGGATCGACAACCTGATCTATTCGCGGACGGAGCAGACGGTGCTCGCGGTGCTGGACTGGGAACTGTCGACGATCGGACATCCGCTTGCCGATCTCGCATCGGTCATAATGCAGTGGCGTCTTCCCCCTGGCTCCGAGGGGAGAGGCCTTGACGGTGTGGACCGTTCTGCGCAGGGACTGCCGGAAGATGAAGAGTTCGTGGCGGCCTATGCCGAGCGCCGGGGCCTGCCACCCATCAAGGACTTCGGTTTCTTCCTTGCATTCGCGTTCTTTCGGATGGCGGCTGTATTGCAGGGGGTGAAGAAGCGAGCGCTGGACGGCAACGCATCGAATCCCGAACGTGGGCTGAAGATGGGTGAACTCGTCCCTCTTTTTGCGCGGAAGGGTCTGGAGGCTCTTGAGAACGGTTGAGGCGCCTTCGCCGAATCGTTCCCTGGATGCGAATGATGCCGAACGAACATATTGCCGCAGTCTGTTTTCGTTCTTGACGCCGACATTCCAACAGATGGTCCGGTGGCATACCAAAGTTGGTTCTCGATGTATGAGAGGGAGAATCAATCCACCCAGCAGTTAACAAGCACGGTAATGTCGGCCGCCGATTCAGCCATCGCCACGGCGGAAACCCCTGAATGGCGGTTGGACGTTTCAATCATGTGGCCGCTGTTTTCCAGGAACCCGGATATTGTTGAAGGGTTCACGGCAAATCTTACGTCCGATGGCAGACGCTTGTCCGACCCGCTGTCTTCGGGGAGCAGCAGCCCTATGAGCGAGCCGGTGGCATCGAGAACCGGACCGCCGGCATCGCCCGGACTAGCGGCTAAAGCCAACCGCTTGACCGTCTTTTCGCCGTTCAGCCCCTGAAGATCCACGAGTCTGCCGTAGGTCAGCGAGGGAGCGCTTAGTTTACCTCCGAACGAATAACCTGAAACCGCAACCTTCGACCGTGGCTGCGGCACACCCGACCGGATGCGCGCATAGTCGGGCGGAACCAATGGTTCGGTTGGCTTCAGCAGCGCCAGCCCGGTGGATTCATCCTTGCCGACAAGCTCGGCGCCGAAAATTCCGTCGAGAGTGATGCGCTCGCAGCTGTCTACCGCTTTATCTGTTGTTAGCACCGTCGCTGTTTCGTCGATGTAGAATCCCGAATACGAGGTCTTTGGTTCGGGAAGCTCAAGGCCGTCTATGAGGTCAACCGGCCACTCTGGCACGTCACCCTCAAGCACATCGGCAAGCACAGTTCCGGATATTGGCGTGAAGCTCTCGCGCATTGCCTCGAGGACGGTGCCATGAAGCGCGTCATTCCGTTCTGGCCAGGCAAGGGCGAACCCTTTGACAGCATCGTCCGCCAATGCCGCGTAAACGAACGTCCTGCCGTGTTCGCTGACACCCGAGATTGTGAACCGGCTCGAACTGCGCTTTGAGCCTGGAGATGCGAACTCGAATTTGCGCAGCAGCACTTCATACATAGCCTGCAATGTGATTTCATCGCCCGACTGGCTGATCAGAACAGCGGTTACTCCGCTGTCGTCAATGGGTCTGTAATACGCGAAAGGCGGTTCAAACCGGTCGAATACGACCATCGCACCCGGGAGCTGAATTTCGATACCCGCGGTTTCGTTCCGAAAGAATCGGAGGCCTAACGCAGCCAGATCGGCCTGATGCTCGGCAATAATTTCCTCGCGTTGGTTTGAAGTCAGGACGTTGGTCGGTTCATAGCCTTTCGACTCCTGCCAGGCGGCCATTGCCCTGCGTGTGCCTCCGCCGAACACGGCATCTATGCTGCCTTGGTAGAACCCGAAGTGACGAAGGGCACGCTGAAGGCGCAGTTTCTGGTCGGGGCTCATAAGCGCTTCTGTCTGAAGCGCCTGTCTTCTTGACTCAGTGGGTTTGGTCGCCAGCTGAGGCGTGGAATCTCCGGGCGAATCAGTGCTCGGGCCAGCGTTGCTTTCGTCCTGACTGATGGCTGGTGTGGGAAGCCCGATGTCGCCGACCGGGTAGAACTGCCGTGCATAGTCATCGCGTTCGGAAAGATAACTGTCTGCAGGAATCATTCCCAGTTCCTTGAGCGCTTCAAGGCGGGACTGGGCGGACTGGCGGTCGTATGGCCCTAGTGCAATACCGTACCAGCGGGATCCAATCTGGAAACCCTTTACGTCGCTCAGGTATTCAGCGAAGACCTGAGTGCGCTCCTGCGCCGTAGCAAGGTCAGGGTGCGCCTCAATCTGGATGAACACGGTCTGGGCAGTCGCTGCGCCACAAAAAAGGGTGGAAATGAAAATCGGCATTGCCAGAATTGCCTGTTTCATAGTCAACGTTACCCGTTTTGCCTGCGATTTGCCTTGATATTCACGTTTCGCAGCAAAACGGAAGCAGGTTCAGCGGTTTCAGCACGGG
>JAJEAY010000106.1 GCA_022824145.1 Rhodobacter sp.
GAGCTTGCGCGCCGACGCGAGGCACGGCCGGCCGACGCGACCGTGCCAGTTCTCACGCTCGCACAGCTCGCGGGCAAGCGCGGTCCGCGTCAGGTCACCGCCCTTGCAGGCCTTGCCCAACCATTCCACCGTCTCCGAAGAGACCTGTCGCATGCCGATCTGCATGGCCGCGTGAGTCGCACGGAATCCGACCCGGAGTCAAGAGTGTGTCGTTGATAGGTCGTGCACCCGCGCAAGGACATGTCGATCGGGACGGCCAAGGCAATAGCGCGAACGGCGGGCTGGCTTTGAACAGGGCGACGGGATGCGACAGGCAGCACGGCCTGTAAGGGAGAAAACGATGACACAGTTCGTGGGCGTTGTGGACAAGCAGCCGGAAAGCGCGTGGGGGATCTGGTTTCCGGACGTTCCCGGATGCACGTCCGCTGCGGACACGCTTGACGATCTCTTCCCGAACGCCTGCCAGGCGCTCGAGTTCCATCTCGAGGGCATGGACGCGCCTCGTCCACGCTCCTCCGAGGAAGTCATGAAGCTGCGGGACGTCCGCGACGACATGGCCCGCGGCGCCGTGCTGATGCTGGTGCCGCTCCTGTCCGCCGAGAACCGCAAGGTGCGCGTCAACGTCACCGGCAACGCGTACCTGGTGGGCGCGATCGACGACGCGGCGCGGCAGCGCGGAATCACCCGGTCGGCGTTCCTCATGCAGGCCGCCCGCAAGGAGATCATGGGCGGCGCGGACCTGCCGCAGGTCTGACTTCCGCATCTCTGCCTGACGCGTGATCTCGATGAGGAAGACGAGCCGCGGCGAAGGGAAGGGTCATGCCCGGCACTGCAAGAACACACTTGGCTGGCGAGCGGGGCGGCAGCGCGGCCAGCGCCGCAGCGTTTGGTGCATAAGACATATTATGTTAAGTTTTGACCACTTCACGGAGGCTGTTCCACTTCCGTCCCAATTTTAGGAGTGCGCGAACTCGCCGTCGCCTCCGTGCCGGGTCTGCAAGGTTGCGGCCAAAGTCGATTGCAATTATCGTCCGTCGATGACTGGACGGAAGTTCATCACAAGGGTTCGAAAGTGGGCAAGAGGCAAGAATCTCGAGGTGCGCTTCGACGCGTCTGAGGGAGCTGGCTCCCATGGCACGCTTCACGTGGGCGACCGCAAGACGACCGTCAAGGATCGCAAGAAGGAGATTGGCCGTGGACTGCTTGGCAAGATGCTCGACGATCTTGGGATCGAGCGAAACGAGCTGTAGGAGGAACGATGCCCGATAGCTACGACTACCCCGCCGTCATCGAACGTGACGAAGACGGTCGTCATGTCGTCTCGTTCCCGGACTTCGGCTGGGGTGCGACTGACGGCGCAACCCGCACCGAGGCGCTGGAAGAGGCACGAGACCTGCTGCGCGAGCTCATTGCCGCCACGATGCGCGAGGGCGGCAGTCTGCCCGAGCCCTCGAAGATCGCCAGCAGCCAGCCTCTTGTCGTTCCGCCGGTGCATATCGCGCTCAAGGCGGCATTGTACGAAGCCTGTCGCGAGGCCGGGATACCGGAACGCCTGCTTGCCCGTGAGCTGAACATCAAGGAGAGCGAGCTGCGGCGCATGCTGAATCCCGATCACGCAACGAGAGCCGCATCTGTCGACCGGGCGCTGCGACGGCTGGGAAAGCGTCTCACCGTAACATTCGGGGCAGCGGCCTGACAGGGCTTGTGGCCCACGCTCCAGAAACTTTCGCGCCGTTCGTGCACGGAATCAGTCAAGGTTTGCCGCGGAGAACATTTGGGGGCTTACAAAGAAAGGTTGACGCACGGGAAGCGCCCAACCGATGAAGGTTGGGCGCACATGTCCTGAACATCGGACCTTCGTGTGAAACATCACGCGGGACGCAGATCGGCTTTCGCCCTGCTCGATCTTTCGACCGCCCATACGTCGCCATGCCAATGCACAACGTCGCGATTTTGACGGGTCAGTGAGGTTGCCAATGCAAACGCCTCTCGCCGTCCAGCTGCGCCAGTCCCTGACGCCGGTTGCCAAAGGCAACGAATCCCTGCTATCAGCGTCTTTGCCAATGCACAACGTCGTGCCGCGAAAGCGGAACATGGAAAGGTGCAAACCTTTCTTTGTAAGTCCCAACATTTGCGTAGCCTCCCCTTTTCGAGAGCACCGCTTATCTCGTGCACGAGATAAGCGGTGCTCTACTGTGTACGCATCGCGCGGCCATGGCGGCTTCTCACATGTTGCATATGGTCGCCATCGGCAGCGCCGCCCCTTCACAGGGGCGTGGATCGAAATTGGTGGTCCAAATTCCGTTGACTTCCATGGATTACAGACATATGTTCGGACTGTAGGGAGACAGCTAGAAATGGCTCCCGACACCTATTTAGGGGCACCTTCGGGTGCCCCATTACTTAAATTGAGGTGCTACGTCATGCCGCAGATCGCAGTCTTCGTTGACGCTGGCTACCTGTATGCCCAGGGTTCCACTTTGCTCAAAGGGATAAGAGTGGGGAGAGAGTCGATACGACTTTCAATAAGAGGCGTTTGCGTAGTACGTAACGGACTGAGCTGCAACGGCTTTTCGGGGGGCGTCAGTATTTCTTCACCCGGAACAGGGTGATTCGCACGCCCGTCCTGTCGCCGACAAGCTGCATTGTGTCGTTTTCGGGGGTCGCGGCCATCTGCGACCACCCAGGCCGCCATCGCTCCGGGCAGGCGGAATTCCCGCATTTTTCCGGCGCGCCGAGACGTCCCGTCCTGGATGGGGCGGGTGCCGAATGGTAGAAGGACTGTACCACCAGATCCTGCTCCCGGAGGAACCCATCATGGCACCCGAACCCCGTATGCTCTTTTCCTGGGACGATGTCGAGACCCGCCCCGAGCTTCAGCGCCTTGAACTCGCGCTCGACGCGCTCCCCGACGACGCGCTCCAGAGCATAAAAAGTTGGGGGTATGCTCACCTTCCGTTGTCGGGGGCGCCGCAGCCGCGGATTCGCGGACGTTGCGCCGAAGGGGATGGCCGCCTCGAGCGGTCGCAACGCGGCCTGGCGGTCATCGGCCAGGCTGAACGTGACGATCGCCTCTTCGGATCCCGGGCGATCAGTCCGTGCTGCTGAACTCTTTGGCAAGGTTCCGAATCAATGAAATGCGCTCGTCATGCGAAGGATGAGTGGACATCCATGCAGGCATGGAAACGTGATCGTCGTGCAGGACCCGCACCCGCTCCAGAAACTGCACCAGTCCGGCCGGGTCGAAGCCTGCCTCCGCCGCCAGCTTCGCACCGATGCGATCCGCTTCCAGCTCGTATTTGCGGGAATGGGCCAAAAACAGGAGATGACCACCCCAAGGCCGCAGGAAGTTCTCCAGGACGGGCCCGACATTCCCGAAGGCGAACTGGACCAGCAGATAGGCTCCGGCGCTGCCGTATGCCCGTTTCAACGTGTGCGCCCCGTCAATGTGGGCGATCTCGTGGGCCAGCATGCCGGCGATCACGTCGGGATCGGGAAACGACCGGACGAAATCGTCCTCCACGACGATGGTTCCGCCGGGATATGCAAAGGCGTTCGGCCGGGATTCCGGACTGCGGCGGAAAACGAGGCGGTAGTTGCCGGAGTGCGCCTCCGGCGTCAGCCGGTCCAGGATCTCCCGTACCGCCTGCATGTCGCTTTCGCTCAACCGGGCCGGAAGGCGATGACCCGACACGGGACCGAAAGCGAACCGGTCGAGCGCCGGCGGAACCGCATCCGGCGTGAGCGCCAGGGCGACGGCGACGAGTGCGGCGATCCCCCAGCGCCAGGCCGCAAGACCGGTCGCCAGGGCCAGGGCGGCGAACAGGACCAACCGGGGCCGAACCGCCTCCCAATGGTGGAGACGGCCGAACCGGACAGAGCCGAAGACCGCGCACAGCCTGTCGTGATCCGGGCTCAGGAACAGCCATCCGGAAGGAAACCGGATCGCGGCCGGGAAGCTTCCCAGCCGGCGCTCGCACCGGACGGTCTCGACGGGTTCGCTGGCCAGGACCCGGCCATCGGACGAGTCGACCAGATCCACCCTCCGGTCGTCTGCCCTGACATCGAGATGCGCGGCAACGCGTCGGGACGACCCGCGGGCATAGGCTTCGCCAGCCAGCGTCCGTTGCGGCCCGTCAAGCAGGTCAGGCATCGAGTCCCGCGATTTCCATGAAGGCGTCCCCAAGCGCCGTCGGCGGCCGGTCCCCTTCGCTGACGAAGCCGTCGAGCGAGCCGGCCGGATGCATCCAGGTATGCGCGCAAAGATACCGGATCAGCCGAACCTGCGTCCAGGGCAGAAGCATGCCCAGGGACGCCACGACCAGGACGGCGTTGCTGACCGAGATCCACACGAGGCGGATTTTCGACACCCTCGATTCAAGCCGATGGCCGCCCTCGAGGGAAAGTCCTGCGTAAAACGCGTTGCGGATGCAGGAATGGAAGACCGCGTACAGGGTAAGCAGCGAGATGCCCAGGCCGATGACGACGGCTTCAGGCATCCAGGTTCCGACTTCATCGGCGGCATCGCCGATCCAGCAGTCCTGCCCGCAACGGAGGGTCCAGTTGACCTGGGCGAAAAAGGCGGACAGCAACAGGACGCCGATCACCCAGAGGACTGTCCAGACCAGCGCGGCGACGAACGGACCGATTCCGCCGTCAAAGGCGAAACGGGCTCCGCCCAGGCGGAATTCCCCGATCACGTACCGGACCTGTCCCCGGATCATGGAGGGAGCTGCCAGAAACAGGGTGAAGGCCGCGACAATGGGAAAGAGCAGGAACAATGCAAAGGTCCGCCAGTAGGTGCCGCAAAACCGGAAGCGCACGTTGGACCAGCTTGTCATGGCCGCGTTGAAACGGAGGTGGCGGTTGATCAGCCACGGCAGCGCAGCGAAGGGCAGGAGGGCGAGAAATTGCCTGGCAATGTCGGGCAAGTGGACAAGGAAGAGCGCGAACAGCCAGTTGCCGATCATTGCAACCGCCACGCATCGGCCGACAAGGATGTCCCTCCCCCTTGCATGGTAGTCGAAGGCCCGGCCGTCGATGGTCACGTTACGGAGGAGGTACTTCCTGTTCCTGACCTTGGCCCAGGCCGAGTAGACCCCGAGAGTGACGGCCGAAAGGAGGAAGTTGACGATCCAGATGCCGAAATACTCGAGCGCGTCTCCCGAAAACCTGACAGGAATCATTCCTTTTTCAGGTGTCACGTTATGCCCCCCTTGCAGGCGCGCCTGCGGAAATGACGGGCCCGGTCGCGGCTGTTGCACGAACAGACCCAACATCGGCCCCGGGCGAGACGCAACCAGTCGCCAGCTCCGGACATTGTCAGTGCGGGACCTCAGGACCTTCGAAGACAAGTCTGATCTCCGACGTTTCCTGCGCTGGCAAGGACATCCGCGGCGGACGCAGTCTCTGCACGATTATGGGTCTATACCAAGCGGTGCTCTCCATGTTCTGCCGCCCGTCGCCCGGTTCCGCCGCGGAGGCGGACGACGTTCATCCTTCCTCCGGACTTCGACGCTGGACGGCGCCGAGGACCTGCCCCCGTTCCGGCCATTTGGACAGGCTGTCCGACACGCCTTCTTCGGGCGGGACCGTGATCCGAAGGCCGGGGCGCCATCGCGCGCCTAGTGCTCGATGCGCGGACGTCACGCATGTCACCAAGGCACATGACGGAGCCCTGCACTCGGCCCAGCACACAGGCCTTCTGTCCGCCGTGCACACTGCCGCTGCGATCAGGCCTTCTTGAGCGGACTCGCCAGCGGCATTCCCTCGTCCTCGAAGTAACGCCGCGTCACCTTGAACACCATTGGCGCCAGCAGGATCAGGCCGATCAGGTTGGGAATCGCCATCAGCCCGTTCAGCGTGTCTGACAGGTTCCACACAAGATCAACCTTGACGTTTGCAAACGCAAGCGCCGCCAGAATCCAGAGCACCCGGTAGACGAGGAGGCTCCTCTCGCTGAACAGGTACTGCCAGCAACGCTCCCCGTAATAGGACCAGCCGAGAATCGTCGTGAACGCAAACACCGCAAGCGCGATGGTGACGATATACTGGCCGCCGGCAATCGACGTCTGGTAGCTGGTCGCGGTGAGAACCGCACCAGTCAGCCCGCCGCCGTCGGCACCGGTCATGGTCCATGCGCCCGAGGTCAGGATGACCAAGGCCGTCATCGTGCAGACAATGATGGTGTCGATGAAGGTCCCGAGCATCGCGATGACGCCCTGCCTGACGGGGCTGTTGGTCTGCGCCGCCGCATGGGCAATGGCTGCCGAGCCCAGCCCGGACTCGTTGGAGAACACGCCCCGGGCTACGCCGAAGCGGATCGCCGCCGCCACGGCGGCGCCCGCAAACCCGCCTGCCGCCGCCGCCGGCGTGAATGCATGGGTGAAGATCAACCCGATGGCCGACGGAACTTCCGTGATGTTGATGATGATGATCACGAGCGCCGCCCCGACATAGAGCACGATCATCGCCGGCACGAGCTTTCCGGCCACCTCGCCGATCCGGCTGATCCCGCCGATGATGACAAAACCCGCCAGCGCGGCGACAACAATGCCCGTAATCCATGTCGGCACGTTGAAGCTGCTGCCGAGGGCGGCGGCCATGGAGTTGACCTGAACCGCATTGCCGATGCCGAACGCGGCAATCGCCCCGAAGACCGCAAAGGCGATGCCAAGCCACTTGCCGAGTTCTGGGGCAAATTCGCCAACGCCATTGCGCAGATAGTACATGGGTCCGCCGACATACTTGCCGGTTGCGTCCACTTCGCGGTAGGTCACCGCGCAGACAGCCTCTGCATACTTGGTCGCCATGCC